>NZ_JAUSYG010000001.1:3600000-3926913 GCF_030816725.1 Pseudarthrobacter defluvii | reverse complement strand
GGGTGCAGGTGTACTTCACCAGCGAAGCCTGCTCCGGCGTGAGCATTCCGGCTTCATCCAATCGCGTCATCTGCACCACCATCAGCTGCATGGTGGCCAGTTCGCTGAGCATTCGCGCCAGCCGCTCCTGCACGATCTGGGAGGCGGCCAGGGGCCGGCCGAACTGCTTGCGCTGCTTGGCGTACTGGACCGCCGTTTCGTAGCAGGCGGTGGCGTGCCCGACGGCGGACCAGGCAACGCCCAGTCGGGTCGCCAGCAGGACACGGGCTGTGTCCTTGAAGGTGCGGGCGCCCGGCAGGACGTTCTCCGCCGGGACGAAGACGTCCTCCAGCCGGATGTGGGCCTGCCAGATGGCGCGGAGGGCCAGCTTGCCTTCGATTTTGGTGGCGGTGTAGCCGGGGGAATCCTGCGGAACCAGGTAGCCGTGGACCTGGCCGTCCCCGCCCCGGGCCCACACGATGCTGAGGCCGCCGACGGAGCCGTTGCCGATCCACTTCTTTTCGCCGTTGAGCAGGAAGCCGCCGTCCGTGGGGGTGGCCGTGGTTTCCAGGGCCACCGAGTCCGAGCCGTGGGTTGGCTCGGTGAGGGCGAAAGCCGCGTATTCCGTGCCGCTGGCGATTGCAGGCAGCCAGCGCTCCTTCTGTGCCTCGGATCCACACTCCGCCACGGACCGCAGGGCCAGGCCGCCCTGGACGGCGATCATGGTGGCGACGGAACCATCGCCCCTGCTGATCTCCATGTTCACCAGGCCGGCGGCCATGCTGCTCATGGGCGCGTAGCCCTCTACCGGAACGCCATCCCGCAGCAGGTCCAGTTCGCCCAGGCGCCGGAGCAGGTGCAGCGGGTACTCGCCGCGTTCCCAGTAGCCGTCAATGACCGGGAGGACCTCATCCTGCACGAAGCTGCGGGCCCGGTCCCAGTACGCACGGTCCTCGTCGCCGATGCCCGCCAGGACGGATGCAGGGTCCGTTCCCAGGGCCTCGGTGAGGAAGTAGTCCGGCTCCACAGTGCCGGCAGGAAAGCCGGGGGAGCTCTCGGTGCGCTGGGGCAGGCGGGCGGGGGACGTCGTCGTCATTATTCTGCATCCTCTTGAATCAGCGGCGGCAGGGCTGCCGGAACAGTGTGGCTCGCGCCACAGGAGTCAAGAATGCACTGAAACTGAGTTCCACGTCAAGAAACTGCGTTCCAAGAGGGATGTGCCTAGGGGAGGGCGTCCCTGACTGCCCGGGCGATGGCTTCCTTGTCGGCGGCACCGGGAAGGACAGTCACGACGACGGTCGGCGAGGGTTGGGCGGCGGCGGTGGCGCCGATGAGTGCAGGCCGGAACGTTTCCGACAGGGCCTGGAGTTCAGCGGCCAGGGCCTTAGCCCTCTTCCGGTCTGCTGCCTCGGCCTGCCCCGACGGGGGCGGGGTACGCAGCCACTGACGGAGGAAGGCGTTGTGCACGGCCACGACGGCTGCGGCGAAGGCGACAGCCTTGTACTCGTGCCGGCCGTTCCCGGGCAGCCTTTCATTCAGGAACTGCAGGAACGCCCGTTCGTACCGGTGGGAGGTGACCAGCTCCCGGTCACGGAGGGCCGGGACTGCCTGCAGCAGCGCGTGCCGGGCCCGGGACGTTGCTGGGTTTTGCAGGTGGTGGTCGAAGACCAGCATCGCGGCGTCCGCAACCGCAGCTAGCGGCTCGAGCCTGGATCCGGCGAGCCGGTCATTCACTTGGCGCAGGATCCGCTCGTGGTCCGCGAAGACAACGTCCTCCTTTGACCCGAATCTTCGGAAAAACGTGCTCCGGCTCATGCCTGATGCTTCAGCGAGTTCCTCGACCGACGTCGCATCGTAGCCCTGCTTCGCCAGGAGGCCGATGGCTGCCGCAACGGGTCCGTCCGCAGGATGCCCGTCGGCGGGCTGGTTGGAAGGCGGCGAAGTCATGGGCCGAAATGTAGCACAGCCGTCCACCACGAAATTGGCCTGCCGCCGGAGGGCGGCAGGCCAATTGGCGGCGGTGGCCAGGGCTGGCCGGGGCTCAGGCTCCCTGGCGGGCCCAGGCGGTGAGCTTGTCGGATAGCTGCATGTAGGCGTCGTTCACCTGCTGCAGTTCCGGGTGGCCGTCGTACCACTCGATAATCTCCCTGGCGCCGTCCGCGAACGGAATGGTGGCCGTGTAGTCCGGGACCAGGGATTTGATCTTGGTGTTGTCAAAGACCACCGAGTGGGACCGGTCGCCCAGGAGGTTGGAACCCAGTTCCTGGTCATGGGTGGCGATGGTTTCGGACGCCACATGAACCAGCTCGGGTTCCTTGACGCCCGCAGACCGGGCGAAGAGCCGGTAGATCTGGTTCCAGGGCAGGTATTCGTCCGAGGTGATGGTGTAGCTCTCGCCCACCGCCTGCGGCCTTCCCAGCAGTCCGACGAACGCCTTGGCGAAGTCCCTGCTGTGCGTCAGCGTCCACAGCGAGGTGCCGTCGCCGTGGACCATGACCGGCAGGCCATTGCGCATCCTGTGGATGTCCGTCCAGCCGCCCACCATCGCGATTTTGGTGCGGTCGTAGGTGTGCGACGGCCGGATCACCGTGAGGGGAAAATCGTCCTCCCGGTACGCCCGGAACAGCAACTCCTCGCAGGCGATCTTGTCCCTGGAGTACTGCCAGAAGGGGTTCTTCAACGGCGTGGACTCGCGGATGGGAAGCCTGGTGGGCGGCTTCTGGTAGGCGGAAGCGGAGCTGATGAAGACGTACTGCCCGGTCCGCTCCCGGAACAACTCCATGCTGGTTTGCGCCTGGTCCGGAGTGTAGGAGATAAAGTCTGCGACGGCGTCGAACTCCCTCCCGCCCAGCACCTCCCGGACGGCCGCCGCATCACGGACGTCGGCATGCAGCACTTCCGTGCCCTCCGGGACGGGCCGGGTGGACTGGCCCCGGTTAAGGATGGTCAGGCGGTGGCCCAGCGCGACGGCGCGTTCTGCCGCCGCCGCGCTGATGACACCGGTGCCGCCGATGAAAAGGATGCTCCTCGGCGCCACCGTATCCGCAGCCTCCAACGGGGTCACCACGCGTAGTCTTCCGGTGCAGTGCGGTGCCCCGGGAAGATGTCGTCCAGCCGCTTGAGCGCGTCCTCGTCGAGTGACACGTCCAGGGCCCGGATGGCGGCGTCCAGTTGTTCCTGTGTCCTGGGCCCGACGATCGGCGCGGTTACCGCGGGCTGGTGCAGGAGCCAGGCCAGGGCGACGTCGCCGGGTTCGTGCCCAAGCTCGTCCGCGAAGTCCTCGTACTGGCGGATCTGGTCCTGGTGCTTCTTCAGCGTTTCGGCGGCACGTCCTTCGGTGCGCCGCACGCCTTCGCGTTCCTTCTTCAGCACGCCGCCCAGCAGCCCGCCCTGCAGCGGCGACCAGGGGATGAGTCCCAGGCCGTACTGCTGCGCGGCCGGAATGACTTCCAGCTCCACCTGGCGCATGAACAGGTTGTAGATGGACTGCTCGCTGACCAGGCCCGTGTAGTTCCGCCGGCGCGCGGCCTCCTGGGCCTGCGCGATGTGCCAGCCGGCAAAGTTGCTGCTGCCCGAGTACAGGATCTTGCCCTGCTGCACGGCCACTTCGATGGCCTGCCAGATCTCGTCCCACGGGGTGTCGCGGTCGACGTGGTGGAACTGGTACACGTCGATGTAGTCCGTCTGGAGGCGCTTGAGGCTCGCATCCAGTGCCCGGCGGATGTTCAGTGCCGACAGCTTGGACTCGTTCGGCCGGTCCGTCATGGTGCCGTAGAGCTTGGTGGCCAGGACCGTGTGCTCCCGGCGCTCGCCGCCCTTGGCAAACCAGCGTCCAATGATTTCCTCGGTCCAGCCCCGGTGGTCCGCGCCGCCGTACACGTTGGCCGTATCGAAGAAGTTGATGCCGGCCTCGTGGGCGGAATCCATGATGCTGTGGGCATCCGACTCCTCCGTCTGCGGTCCAAAATTCATGGTGCCCAGGCAGAGGCGGGAGACTTTCAGGCCGGAGCGGCCCAGATGGGTGTACTGCATGGAAAATCCTTTCGGTGGTTGGCCTGCAGGCTGGGGAAGCCTGCGGACCCTACATCTGGGTAAAGGAGGCGACGGCAGGATCGGAACCGATGCGGGCGCCGGACTCGAGCGCCGTGATGGCGGCCAGCTCGTCCTGGGACAGCGTCAGGGACGAAGCCGCGAAGTTCTCGCGGATACGGCCCGGGTTCGCTGACTTGGGAATGACGATGTTTCCGTTGGCGAGGTGCCAGGCAAGCACTACCTGGGCGGTGGTGGCATTGTGCGCAGCGGCGATTTCGGTGACGGCGTTTCCGTTCAGGTCCCCGCCCTGGCCCAGCGGGCTGTAGGCCTCGACGGCAATGCCCAGGCCGCGGCACTTGGCCGCCAGGTCAGCCTGCTGGTAGCTGGGGTGCAGTTCGATCTGGTTGACGGCGGGCACGGTTTCCGCGGACTCCAGCAGGGTGTCCAGGTGGTCGGCGAGGAAGTTGGAGACGCCAATGGCGCGGATTTCCTTGTTCTCGTACAGCCGCTCCATCTCCTTCCACGCTTGCACGAAGAGCCCCTGCGAGGGAACGGGCCAGTGGATGAGGTAGAGGTCGATGTAGTCAAGGCCAAGGGCCTTGCGGCTGTTCTGGAATGCTTCCTGCGCCCGGCCTTGCTCACCGTTGCGGAGCTTGGTGGTGACAAAGATGTCCTCCCGTGCGATGCCGGTGGCGGCAAGTGCGGCTCCCACTCCTGCCTCGTTGCGGTAGGCGGCGGCGGTGTCGATGTGGCGGTAGCCCGCTTCCAGGGCGTCCTCCACGGTCCGCTGGGTTTCTTCCGGCGGGACCTGGAAAACGCCGAAGCCAAGCTGGGGGATGGTGACGCCATTGTTGAGTGTCAGCTCTGACATGGGTGTGCTCCTTCTCTGGGAGGTGTTGCGGGAAGATGAAGTGCTGGAAAGCGGTGCCGGCTGCTCGACAACTCAGAAAGCGGTTTCCACCGGCTCACTCCTGAGCCTATGCACTTTTACCCATCCAGTCAGCAGCCAAAGCTGTTTCTGTTTTTCCTAGGACTGCCAGTCCTACCTTCGTTGTAGAGCAGGGCACCCATCGCAGGCACAATGGTCTGCATGGGTCAAAGCGCCGAGTTCGGAAAATTCCTCAAAGCCATGCGGTCCCGGTTGAGTCCGGACGTGGCCGGCACCGGTCCCAGCACGGGCGCCCGCAGGGTTCCGGGTTTAAGGCGGGAGGAAGTCGCCCGGCTGGCCGGGGTCAGCACCGACTACTACGTCCGGTTGGAGCAAGGCCGCAACATCCATCCGTCCCGTACGGTGCTGGACGCCGTTGCCCGGGCACTGCGCCTGGACAGCAGCGAGCACGCGCACATGCTGGACCTGCTGGAGAACTGCGCCAGTGCTCCCCGTGAACCCGGTGCCGGCGCAGCACAGGGCGTCCGGCCCGCACTGCGCCAGCTGCTCGAGGCAGTCGGGGACGTGCCCGCGCTGGTGTTGGGCCGGCGCAATGACGTCCTGGCCGGCAACAGGATGGCATTCCTGCTGTTCGCCGACTTTCCGGCACTGCCGCCAGCGGAGCGAAACCTCACCAGGTGGACCATCCTGGACCCCGCAGCCCGGGAGCTGTTCAGGGATTGGAAGACGGTGGCTGCTGAAGCGGCAGGATCGCTCCGCCTGGACGTGGGCCGGCACCCGAATGATCCCCAGGCCAATCACCTGGTGGGTGAGCTGGCGGTCCACAGCGAACACTTCCGCCAGTGGTGGGCCGGGCACCGGGTGGCCACCCGCGCAGCCGGCACCGTCCGGCTTCACCACCCCGCGGTGGGGGACCTGGAACTGAACTTTGAAAACCTTGTCCTGCCGGAGGACCCCGACCAGACGCTGCGCGTGTATTCCGCCCGGCCGGGATCGCCGTCGTCGGACGCCCTGGCCCTGTTGGGCAGCCTGGGCGCGAGGCCTGCGGTTGACGCGGAGCGGGACGCAACCGCCGTGGCAGACGGTGGCCAACCGGGCTGACCTGCCGGCCGTGGTGTGAGCCACTGTACATTCGTCCAGCAGGAGGAGGGGAATCTGGCCAGCTGCCCATTGGTCCGGCGCCTTGCCTTTCCTAGGGTGGGAGTACCAGCTTCCCCGCCCGTTTTTGTCACCCCAGGATGGTCTCAACGATGAAACGCATCGCCCTACTGAAGGAACGCCAGGCTTCCGCCGGCACCGCCTCCACCGCCACCGGTTCGCACTGCCCTGCCTCCGGTCTTTGGAGCCCGGACCTGGATCCCCATACGGTCCTGTCCTTCTTCGAGGGCCATGTGTTCCCCGCGTTCGACGGCGTACCCACAGTCTGGCGGCGGCGGAGCCCGGGCACGGCGAACTAAGGCGCCTTCTTTAAGCAAAAGGGACCCGCAGCCAGCGCTAACGCGCCGGCTGCGGGTCCTGTTTTTTGGCTTACTGCTCTTCCAGGCGGAAACCGATTTTGATGGTGACCTGCCAGTCCGCGACCTTCCCGTCCTCAAGGTGGCCGCGGACTTCCTTGACCTCGAACCAGTCGAGGTTCCGAAGCGTCTGCGAGGCCTTGGCAATGCCGTTGCGGACGGCGTCATCCACGCCTTGGGTGGAGGTGCCGACAATTTCAGAAATGCTGTACGTGTGGTTGGACAACTTCGCTCCTCGTGATCGTCGATGCTCCCGATTGCGGGCCGTCCCTGAAGACTAGTAGGACTGCTGGAGCGTTGAACAGGGGCCATGGCAATTAGGGCCACCACCCGGCCCAAAAACCCGGGGGCGCTACTTCGCTTCCAGCACCAGGTGCCTGAGGTCGTCCAGGGTCTGCTGCATATGGGCGTCCATGGCCTCGCGGGACCGGACCGCGTCGCCGGACTGCAGCGCTTCGGCGATGTTCTGGTGGTGGCCGATGGCGTGCTCCTGGATGTCAGGAACGGCGGAGGTCTCGGTCCTGCGCTTCTCAAGGACCCGATGCAGCGGCTCGAACAGGACCGAAACGAAGACATTGCCGGAGGCGCCCAGGATGACGTCGTGGAAGGCGAGGTCCGCCTCCACAAAGGCCGCGACATCGTTGATGCTGTGGGCGGACTTCATCGCCGAGATGTAGTTGAACAGGGCGGTGATGTCCTCTTCGCTGATGCGCCCTGCGGCAAGCTCGCAGGCTCCCGTTTCAAGCATGCGGCGGAGTTCGATGAGCTGGATGGAGGCATCGGCGTCGTTCTTGCCCTCGGATGCTGCACGCAAGACTGCTTCCAGCGAGGCCCAGCGGCTGAGGGGGTTGACGAATGTTCCCCGGCCGCGCTCCACGCTCAGGATGCGCTGGGCCTGCAGCGTCTTCATCGCTTCGCGGACGGTCATGCGGCTGACCTCATGGCGGGCACTGAGTTCGTGCTCGCCGGGAACGGTTGAGCCGGGCGGAAACTCGCCTTCGATGATGCGGTCCAGCAGCTCGTCGGCCACCACGCCTACCAGCGACTTCCTTGCCATGTTGCCCCCGATTCCTGCTTCCGGCTTCCGCGGCGGATATGTCAGACAAGTGTACTTGCGCGTCCGTATGCCGTGTGCCACACTAGCACTCAGTTGAAAGATGTCAGACATCTTACAGTTACCTTTACATCTGGATCCGGGAACCTGGATCGCTACACAACGGAGTGCACTGTGACGCTTGAAGCAGACGTTCTGGCCGCCTACCCGGCAGACCTCGAGATCCCGGCCGGGCTGGTTGCCGACAAGCTGGCCGTTTCCAACGCGGAGGTTCCCCGCGTCCTGGTAGTGCTCGACGACGACCCCACCGGCACGCAGTCTGTGGCAGACCTGCCCGTACTCACCCGGTGGGAAGTCCAGGACCTCGCCTGGGCCTTTGCGCATATTGCACAGAGCGCAGCCAAGCCCGCCGTGTACGTCCTGACCAACACCCGCAGCCTTGACCCCGCAGAAGCGGCAGCACGCAATGAGGAAGTAGTCCGCAACGCGCTGGCCGCCGCGGCCGATGCAGGCATCCGCGTGGGCTTCGTCAGCCGCAGCGATTCGACCCTCCGTGGCCACTTCCCCCTGGAACCGGACGTCATCGCAGCCACGGTTGCCGAGGTTAGCGGGGAGAAGACCGATGGCGTTGTCCTGGTCCCCGCCTTCCCCGATGCCGGCAGGCTCACCATTGGCGGCATTCACTACATGCGCGGCACCGGTGACGCCAAGGGAACCCTGGTCCCCGTGTCCGACACCGAGTTCGCCAAGGACGCCTCCTTCGGCTTCAGCACCTCCGTCATGGCCGACTATGTCGCGGAAAAGTCGCAGGGCAGGTTCCCCGCAGACTCCGTCATCGTCCTGGACCTGAACATCATCCGCGCCGGCGCCTCCGCGCAGGACCCGGCCATCTCCGCCAAGGCCATCGCCGACGCCATCGAACCGGCCACCGACTCCACCCCCATCGTGGCCGACATCGTCTCCGAGAACGACTTCCGCGCCCTGGCCCTGGGCCTGGAAGAAGCCGAACGCCGCGGCAAGAAGCTCCTGTACCGCGTCGGCCCGCCGTTCGTCCGCGGCCGCATCGGCCAGGAAGTCCGCACCGCCCTGACCGCAGAAGAGGCCTACGCCGGGAACACCCCATCAGAGGCCGGCGGCCTCATCGTGGTGGGATCACACGTCGGCCTCACCACCCGCCAGCTCAATGTCCTCACCGCAGAGCACCGCTCCGCACGCATCATCGAGATCGACGTCGAAAAGCTCCTCGGTGCGGAAGCGGACGCCAAGGCGCACCTGGACCAGACCGTGGATGCCGTCGTTGAAGCGCTCCGCGCCGGGGACGTCATCGTCCACACCAGCCGGCTGCTCATCAAGACCGACGACCCCGCCGAAAGCCTGCGGATCGCGCGCACGGTCTCCGCCGCCGTCGTGGACGTGGTCAACCGCACCTTGAAGACCTTCCCGCCCCGGTTCGTCATCGCCAAGGGCGGCATCACGTCCTCGGACGTGGCGGCCCACGGCCTGGAGATCCGGCACGCGATCGTCCGCGGCCCCATGTTGCCGGGCATCGTCAGCCTCTGGGAACCGGTGGACGGCCCCGCCAAGGGGATCCCGTACATCGTCTTCGCCGGCAACGTGGGCGACGACGAGTCCCTGGCCCAGGTCACCCGCAAACTCAGCACCAAATTCTGAATCCCCGCCGGCTCCCAGCCCCCGCAAGAATTCAACGGAGAAACACCATGACCAGCAACTACACCGTCACCGTCCTGGGCCTCGGCGCCATGGGCCTGCCCATGGCCACCCGACTCGCCTCCCAGCTGACCGTCCACGGCTTCGACATCGCCGAGGCCCGCCTGGAGCTCGCCCGCGAAGCCGGCATCGCCACGTTCAGCTCGGCCCGGGAAGCCGCCAAGGGCGCCAACGCCGTGCTCCTGGCCGTCCGCAACGGTGAGCAGCTCAACGACGTCCTCTTCGGCGAAAACGGAGTGGCGTCCGTGCTGGAACCGGGTTCCGTCGTGATCCTCGGCAGCACCGTGGGCACCGACGCGATCCCCGCCACCGTGGCCAAGCTGGCCGAATACGGTGTGGACCTGGTGGACGCCCCTCTGTCCGGCGGCCCCAAGCGGGCCGGCGAAGGCGACCTGCTGATCGTCGTCGGCGCTTCCCCCGAGGCCCGCGAAAAGGCGGCCCCCGCCCTGGACCTGCTGGCCTCCACCCTCACCGTGGTGGGCGACAACCCCGGCGACGGCCAGGCCCTGAAAACCGTCAACCAGCTCCTGTGCGGCGTCCACATCGCGGCCGCCGCCGAGGCCCTGGCCCTCGCAGACGCGCTGGGCCTGGACCAGGCCAAGACCCTCGCCGCCCTGGAAGCAGGCGCCGCGGGTTCCTTCATGCTCTCCAACCGCGGCCCCCGCATCCTCGAGGCCTACAACGAGGAAGGTGCCGAGGTCCTGTCCCGCCTGGACATCTTCGTCAAGGACATGGGCATCGTGGGCAAGGCCGCCCGCGCAGCCGGCCTGGCAGCCCCCGTTGCCGCCGCCGCGGAGCAGCTCTACCTCCTGGGCCAGGCCCAGGGCCTCGCCGCCGCCGATGACTCCGCCGTCATCAAGGTGGTCGCGCCGGCAAAGCGCACCAGGTAGCCAAGCGCACCTGATAAGCCACCCTCCTGCCCTTGCGGCAAAAAGGTACGACGACGGCGGTCCCCCCTCCGCCGTCGTCGTACCCCCCCAGCGTTGCCGGCGCAGTCCCGCAACGTTTATCCCCACCCCGCCATTCCCTGATGCCGCCCTGCCCCGGAACCGGCATGCCAAAGGAGACACCTCCCCGTGAACCACCTGATTAACCCGCTGATACAGCGGGCGGCCGACGCCCCGGCCATCAAGCCCGCCGTTGAGCTGGGCACCCCGGTACTGCTCACCATCGCAGCGGTGGGCATCGCCATCCTGCTGGTGATGATCATCCGCTTCAAGATCCAGGCCTTCGTGGCCCTGCTCACCGTCAGCATCCTGGTGGCCGTGGCAGCCACCATCCCGCTGCAGGACATCTTCACCGTGGTCTCCAGCGGCGTGGGCAGCACCATGGGCAAGGTTGCCATCCTGATCGCCCTCGGCGCCGTGCTGGGCCGCATGATCGAGGTGTCCGGCGGCGTCCAGTCGCTCGCGGACCACTTCACCCGCAAGCTCGGGGCCCGCCGCGTGGCCGTCGCGCTCACCGCCGTCGGCTTCCTGGTGGCCATTCCCGTCTTCTTCGAGGTGGGCATCATCGTGCTGGTGCCCATCGTGTACGCCTTCGCCAAGATCGCGAAGGTCCACCCGGTGAAGTTCGGCCTGCCCATGGCCGGCATCATGCTTTCCATCCACGTGGCAGTCCCGCCGCACCCGGGCATCGTGGCCGGTGCGGGCGTGCTCGGTGCGGACATCGGACTCATCGCCCTCATCTCGCTGCTGATCTGCGTGCCGCTGGGCTTCCTGTCCTACTGGGTGGCGTCCATCATGAACCGCAAGGACTACGAGCTGCTGCCCGCCGTGAAGACGCAGGTGGAGGAGTTCGGCTCCAAGTCACTGGTCAAGGTGGGCCACGACGGCCCGGGTGCCGCCGCCATTGCACCGCCGCGGCCGGGCCTGATCATCTTCCTGATCGCTGCGCCCATCGTGCAGATCCTGCTCGGTACGGTCGGCACGCTCATCATCCCCAAGTCCGATCCGCTCTACGGCCTGGCCGCCTTTATCGGCAACCCGTTCCTGGCCCTGCTGGTGGCCGTGGCGCTGTCCTTCTTCCTGCTGGCGGTCCGCCGCGGCTGGTCCTTCAAGGAAACCGGCGAAATCTTCGAAGGCTCGCTGCCGCCCATCGCCTCCATCCTGATGGTGGTGGCCGCCGGCGGGGTGTTCGGCAACGTCCTTCAGGTCTCCGGCATCGGCGGCGCGCTCTCCAAGACCCTGGACACCCTGGGCGTGCCGCTGCTGCTGCTCGGCTTCATTATCTCGCTCGCCTTGCGCGCAGCCCAGGGCTCAGCCACCGTGGCCATCGTGACCACCACAGGCCTGCTGTCCGCAGCGGTCAGCGGCGGCGGCTACAGCCCCGCGCAGATCGCCGTGATCGTGATCGCCATCGGCTTCGGCGCCCTGGGCCTGTCCCATGTGACCGACGCCGGCTTCTGGGTGGTGGTGCGCTACTACGGCCTCACTGTGTCTGACGGACTGAAGACCTGGACCGTCCTGACCACCATCCTGGGTGTGGCCGGCTTCCTGCTGACCTTTGTCGCCTGGGTCCTGGTGGGAGGACTGGGCGCCTGATGCATACCCGACTGGACCACCTGGTCACCTCTGCCCTCCAGCAGGGCTCCGCCGTGCCGGCCTTAACCTGCTACGACTTCACCACGGCGCTGGCCGTGGTGGGCGCCGCGGAGGAATCCGGCAGGGGCGTGATCCTGCTGGTGGCGCCCAAGACCGCCGCCACCGCCAACGGGCTCCGGCTCATCACCGCGCTGCGCGGCCTGGCCGATGCCGCCGCCGTGCCGGTCGCGGTGCAGCTTGACCACGCCTCCGACCTCCAGGTGATGGCCGACGCCGTCGAGGCAGGGGCGGATTCCGTCCTCGCCGACGGTTCGTCCCTTCCTTACGAGGACAACATTGCGCTGGTCCAGGCAGCCCGTGCCCTGCTGGGCGCCGAGGTGGTCCTCGAAGCCGAACTCGGAGGCCTGGCAGGGGACGAGGACCGTGCCTTCTCAGCCGACCAGCCAACCAGCCAGTCCGGCGTCGACGTCGCCGGCCTGACGGACTCCGCACAGGTGGAGGACTTCGTGTCCCGCACCGGTGCGGAGCTGCTGGCCGTCGCAGTGGGCAACGTCCATGGCAAGTACAAGGGCGAGCCGAAGCTGCGCTGGGACGTGCTGCAGGACATCGCGGCGCGGATCCACATTCCGCTGGTGCTGCACGGCGCTTCCGGCATCCCCGCCGAAGAACTGGTCAAAGCCGCCGCCATGAATGTTGGCAAGGTCAACTTCAACACGGAGCTGCGGACCGGCGTGCTGGCAACCCTCCAGGACCAGCTTCCCGCGCACCGCGCGGACGGCGAGAACCTGCAGGGCCTGCTGGCTTTGTGGAACCAGTCGGCGAAGGGCTTCGCCGCCACCACGCTGTCCACCCTGGCGCGGTAGCGGCAATCCTCCATGGACGGAAGGCCAGGATCAAGCAGCCGGTCCTGGCCTCATTCCGTTAACGGCAGGCAGGGACCGCCGCGCTCCCACGCCGCCGCCCGCCGTCGTGCCCGTATTGCTGCCGGTCCTGCAAGAGCGGCAGAAGGGGCGTTAGGTCCTTAAGTCCGCGGCGGCAACGGGGGCACAATAGTGCCGTGGGCAGCGTCGAGTCGTTGTAGGTCCCCGTGCGCAGCGCCGGCAGCCGGGGATCAGGATCCGGGCCGGACACGGAGAACCGTGATCCGGCCATCGACCTTGTCCGTTTCATCTGCCTGGCTCTGGTGCTGGTGGGCCACGCCCTGATGGTAAGTCCGGTCCTGCACCCGGACGGTACCGTCACCACGGAGAACACCCTCGCCGAGCAGGACTGGTTCGAACCCATCATCTGGGTCTTCATGGTCATGCCCCTGTTCTTCGTCACCGGCGGCGTGACCGGTCTGCAGTCCTGGCGCCGGCTCAGGGCGGGCGGCGGCACGGCGGCGCAGTTCGTCCGCGCCCGGCTCCTGCGCCTGCTCCGCCCGGCCACCGCCCTGCTCGCATCCATGGTGACGGGCCTTTCCGTGGCCGCTGTGCTCGGCGTGGACCAGCAGGTGGTCCAGCTGATGGCTGCAGGGGCAGCCATGCCACTGTGGTTCCTGGCCGCCTACCTCGCGGCGCAACTGAACATTCCGGTCCTGGCGGCGCTGCATTCCCGGGCGCCCTGGCTGGCCCTTGGCCTGCTCACCGGACTGGTGGTTGCCGTGGATTGTCTTCGGGGTGCGCTGCCTGGCCTTGCCAACGCAAACCTGGTCTTCGTATGGTGCGCCGTCCAGCAGTTGGGATTCCTGGCCGCCGACGGCTACTTTTCCCGCCTCTCACGTTCCGGGCTGTTGGGCCTGGCTGTAGCGGCACACCTGCTGCTGGGACTCGTGACCGGGCTGGGGCTGTACCGGGGAAACATGCTGGTTAACCTCAACCCGCCCAACCTGACACTGGTGATCCTGGCCGTCCCGCAGTTGGCCGTGATGGAACTGGCGCGGCCGGTCCTGGCCCCACTGGCCGGGGTGCCGTGGATCGGCAGGCTGCTGATGCTGGCCGGGGCGAGGTCCCTGACGGTGTACCTGTGGCACCTGCCGCTGCTGGTGGCCATGTCCGGGCTGCTGCTCCTGGCGCCCATCCCCGATCCGGGCTCAGGCACCGCTGCATGGTGGTGGTCGCGTCCGCTGGTGGTCCTTGCGCTGGTCCTCCTGCTCCTGCCGGTGGCGGCAGCCTTTGGCCACCTGGAGGAACGGACGACGGCGATGCACGCCTTCCGCTGCCGGCCCGCCGCGGCGTGGGCCGCCGTCGTGGTGGTCTTCATCCCCGTTGCGGACGCCGCCCTGAACGGGCTGTCCCTGGGACTGCTGGCGGCCGGCACTGTCTGTTTCTTCGTGGCTACCCTTTTGCTGGGTGGGGTTCCGCCAAGTGTCGGGCGGAAGAGGGGGAGAAGGGGCATTGCCAGCGGGGTGAAGTAGTGCCAGTGTCGAACCATGACCGAGAACACCGCGTCGGCAGAGGACAAGTTCACCGCCAATGTCTCGCTGCGCCGCAACGATGGGCAGCACCGGTACGAACTCCTGGTGGATGGCAGGCTTGCGGTGCAGGCTTTCTTCAACGACCTTCCCGGGCACATCGATTTCACCCACACCGAGACCGAAGAGGACTTTGAAAGCCGGGGGCTGGGGAAAGTCCTGGCGCACTTTGCCTTGGACGATGTGGTGGCCACCGGAAAGCGCATCATCCCGCACTGCCCGTTCATTTCCGGCTACCTCCGGAAGCACGAAGGCTACGAGCAATTTGTCGACTGGCCGGAGGACTGAGGGCGCTCGCGCCGGGGCGTTTGGTTAGCGCCCTTCGTTATTCCCCGGGTTGCCCCGGGTACGCCTTCAAGATGGCGGAAAACCAGGGCGAAGTAGTGGATGTGGCAGTGATCGGCGGGGGACCGGCGGGGTTGAGCGCCGGGGTTGCCTTGGCGCGGGCACTTCGTTCGGTAGTGGTGATCGACGCCGGTGAACAGCGGAACCTTCGGGCGGACGGGGTCCACGGCTTCCTCAGCCGGGAGGGGATGAGCCCGCGGGACCTCCTTGCCGCCGGGCGGGAGGAGCTGGTGCGGTATGGCGGGACGACGGCCTCCGGCTTCGTCCGGTCCGCCAGCCGCGGCGAAGACGGGTTCATCGTAACCATGGAAGACGGTTCCACCCGGACTGCCCGCCGCCTCCTGATCGCCTCCGGCATCGTGGATGAGCTGCCGGATCTTCCCGGCGTCGCAGACCGCTGGGGCCGGGACGTGTTGTACTGCCCCTATTGCCACGGATGGGAAATCCGCAACCAAAGGATAGGTGTCCTGGCCGCCGACTCCCACTCCGTCCTGCAGGCCCTGACGTTCCGGCAGTGGAGTTCCGACGTGGCCATCCTGCTCAATGACGCCCTGGAACTTAGCGAAGGCCAGGAGGAACAGCTGGCAGCGCTTTCCGTCCAGGTGATGGAGGGAAAGGTCCGGGCACTTGATGTCCGCGACGACCGGCTGGTCGGCGCCACCCTGGAGTCGGGCGCCACCGTGGCCCTGGACGTACTGGCGGTCAGCCCCGCCACCATGAGCAAGGCCAACATGCTCCAGCGCCTGGGACTGGAGCCGGCCGCACTCCAGGAAGGACCAGGGACGCGCCTTGAGACGGATGAGAGTGGCCGGACGTCCTGCCCCGGCGTGTGGGCTGCGGGCAACGCCACCGATGTTTCCGCGCAGGTCATGACGGCGGCCGCCGCCGGCCTCCGCGCGGCAGAGGCCATCAATGCGGACCTGGTCCTGGCGGACGCGCGCCGCGCGGTGGAGGCAGCCCGGGTTCCTGCCGGGCAGTAGCTCCCGGGGTCTTGCCCAACTGGGGGATGGGTGACCGCGGGGCGTTGGCACAGCCGACGAGGCCCCCGCAGACTGTGCAGCCGGCGGGGGCCTCGAGGCCAAGCGGGGGAACGGTCAGCTGGCGAGAGCCTGGTCGCCGACCGTCATGGCAGCCTGGGGGTCGTCGATGGTGAAGCCGCAGGCGCAACGGTAGGTGACCACGCTCTCCGGCACGGACCCCGGCCGCAGGGCGACGACGGAGTTCCCGTCAACGTAAACGGGCTGCCGGACCGGCAGTTCCCCGTAGTCCACCCGCTGCATCGGCGTGCGGCAATGCATACGCGAGTTCAGGGTCAACAGCAGGCCTGCGTCCACAGGTACGGTGGAGGTCAAGACATTTCCAGCTGCTTCATTGCGCTCCCCAAGCGCCGACAGCTGGTCTTCCATTGCGATGGTCATTATGTTCTTCCTTGGGCTTCTTTCACGGAGCCGCCAACGTTGGCGACCCCGCCGCGAACTGCTTGCGGAGATTCATTTATCACCGTAAGCAAAGCATGCTTACTAAATGTTGCACAAGTTGCGCTTGGGAAAGTCCGGGTCAGCTTCGCCGGCGTTAGGCTTGCACGATGACGCCATCCAGCTCCCGAACAACAGCACTCGTCACCGGGGCCAGCGCAGGGCTCGGCCACGAATTCGCCATGCAGCTCGCCGCCCAGGGACACGATCTGGTCCTGGTGGCGCGCAACGCGTCCCGGCTTGCAGAAACAGCGGAGGACTTCCGGCGGCGGTACGGAATCACGGCTGAGGTGCTTCCCGCTGACCTGACGGTCGTCGACGACGTGGCCGCCGTCGTCGAACGCCTCGAGGACGCCACACGGCCGGTGGGGATCCTGGTGAACAACGCCGGGATCGGCCTGCTGCACAACTTTGAGGACAATGATGCGTCGGAGGAGAAGAAGCACCTGAAGCTGCACGTGGAGACGGCCATGCTGCTCACCCACGCAGCGTTGAAAGGAATGCTGGAGCGCGGGGAGGGGAGGATCATCAACGTGGCCAGCGTGGCCGCGTTCCTGCCCCGGGGCACGTATTCGGCGGCGAAGGCCTGGCTGGTGAGTTTCAGCCGGTGGGCTAACCTGGCCTACCGCAAGCGTGGCATCAAGGTCACGGCGGTCTGCCCCGGCTTCACCCACACCGAGTTCCATGACCGGATGGGGATGGACAAATCGGTGGCGCCGTCCTGGACGTGGCTTCGCGCCGGGAGGGTGGTCAGTGAAGGCCTGGCAGACAACGAGCGCGGCAGGGCGGTCTCCATCCCGTCCAAGCGCTACAAGGTGGTGGCCGCACTTGCCAAGGTGGCTCCGGCGCAGCTAATGGCCGGGCCGGCGCGGAAGCCGAAGTAGGGACGCAAAGCGGTCCGTAAGCCCGGCACGGGTACTCCGGGGCCGGGAGCCCGGCCGGCGCACCGTCACCACCACCAGGATCCCCAGCAGTGCGCCCACCAGTGTCTCAACAGCCCGCTCGGCGATCAGGACCTGCGGCTCGATGGGCGAGGCCAGCTGGGTCATCAGCAGTATGACCGGAGTGAACCAGACCATCGCCAGGCCGTAGTGCCGGGTCATGAACAACTCGGTGGCGAACTGCAGCAGGATTACCAGCAGGGCCAGCACAGCGGCATGATGTGCAGGCTGCTGGAGTGCGGGGTACAGGCCTGTGAGGGCCCAGGGCTCGGGCAGGAGGACGACGGCGGTGACCGCCAGTCCCAGGAACGTCCCCACGATGCGGTGGACGCCCCGCCGGACGCTGCTGGGCAGGTCTGCGCCGGCGAGCGGTACTGCCGCCGCGGCCATGGCCCAGTGCGGGTGGCCCGTGCCACTGAGGACGCCCACGGTCCCGGCAGCGCCAACCGCCAGGACATACCTCGCCGCATGGATGGCCAGCTCACGGCGCCTTGCCGCTGAGAGGCGCGGCACCTGCCTGGCAGCCCCCCGTTCCCAGGCCCGGTGGCGTACCCAGCCGCTGAAACCAATCGTGATGGAGAACGCTGATGATCCTGCCGCGATGAGCATGGCCACGTACCAGGGGACCACGGCGGGAACCGAAGCGCACGCGCCAAGGGCAAGGATTCCGAAGAAGGGTCCGTTCGGTTTCAGGCGTACGCGGTCCGAATAGACGGAGCCGACTCCTGCCAGTGTGGCTTCCACAGCAACCAGCCACCAGGAGTGGATGTGGTTGATGGACAGCGCTACTCCCACGGCCACCCCGCTCAGGAGCACCAGCGCGCCTTGTCCCTGGTGGCGGAGCCGCAGCTGGTGGGGTTCGGACCGGCCGTACATGCCGGTCAGCGCCCCGAACACGGCGTAGATCATAAGGTCCGTGCGGCCCGCCACGAGAAGGAGCAGCGAGGGCACGGCGACGCTGAGTGCTACGCGGAGGGCGGCAAGGTGGTCTCCGTTGGCGGGTTCGAGCCGGTGGAGTGCGCGCACCTGCTCCTTTACGCGCTTCATGGTTCGACCTGTCCTGTTTTTGGTGGTGTACTGCAGCCCGAAGGCCCTTGTGAACGTACCACCGCGCCGCGGGCACCGTCATATGTGGTCAGTCATAAGGGGACATCAGGCGGGCACGCAAAGGCCCGCCCCGCGTGGTTCCCCCAAGGAACCACGCGGGACGGGCCTGTGAGCGTGGGCTACAAGGTGCCCGGGCGGCCGGTGGGACTACGCTCCGGCCGGGACCCCGCGGTGTGCCTGGGGATCGCTGCCGTCGTGGGTGTCGAACGGCAGTTCGTCCAGGTTAATCAGCGGGTTCTCGTCCTGGGTTGCCACCAGTTCCTTTGCCTCCGCCTGCGAGTCAACGCTCGGCATTGATCCGGGGAGCGGACGGTTGGCCGATTCCTTCAGGAAGTAGATGGCAATGGCGCCCACCAGGGAGGTGGCCATCAGGTAGTAGGCAGGCATCATGTCATTGCCGGTTGCGCTGATCAGCGCGGCCACGATGAAGGGCGTGGTGCCGCCGAAGATGGCCACGGCGAAGTTGTACGCAATGCCCATGGCGCCGTAACGGCTGGACGTGGGGAACTGGGCCGGCAGGGCAGAGGCGAGGTTGGCCACGTAGAACGTCACGGGGAAGGCAACCAGGGCCAGCCCGGCGAGGGTGGACCAGATTTGTCCGATGCCGATCAGCATGAAGGCGGGGATAGCCAGGACGATGGTGCTCACGGCGCCGATCCAGAGCACGGGGCGGCGGCCGATCCGGTCGGACAGCTTGCCGGTGAGCGGGATGCAGAGGCTCATGATCACCAGCACGGGAATCGTCAGCAGGGTGCCGTGCACCTCGTCGTAGCCCTTGGATTCGGTCAGGTACGTGGGCATGTAGGACGTCAGTGCGTAACCGGCGGTGTTGGCGGCGGCCACCACAACCATGGCCACGATGATGGGACGCCAGTAGGCCTTGATGATCCCTACGGGTCCCTTGGCCTGGGAGGTTTCACCCTGGGACGCGTTCTTGGCGTGCTCCTCCTGGGCGTCAAGGGTGGCCTGGAACTGAGGCGATTCCTCGATCTTGCTCCGGAAGTAGACGGCGATGATGCCCAGCGGACCGGCAACCAGGAACGGGATGCGCCATCCCCAGTCCTCCATGGTGTCCTGGCCCAGGGTCAGCTGCAGGACGGAGACCAGGGCCGCGCCGATGGCGAAGCCCAGGTAGCTGCCCAGATCCAGGAAGCTGGCGAAGAAGCCGCGGCGCTTGTCGGCGGCGTATTCGCTGACGAACGTGGTGGCACCGGCGTACTCGCCGCCGGTGGAGAAGCCCTGGATGACCTTGAGGAGAACCAGCAGGGCAGCCGCCCACAGGCCGATCTGGGCGTACCCGGGCAGGAGGCCGACGGCGAACGTACTGGCCGCCATGATCATCAGCGTGGTGGCGAGAATCTTCTGCCGGCCCATCTTGTCGCCCAGCCAGCCAAAGATCACGCCGCCCAGCGGACGGGCGATGAAGGTGGCGGCAAAGGTTCCCAGCAGGAACAGCGTCTGCGTGGTGGGATCCGATTCGGGGAGGAACACCGGTCCCATGGTGGTGATGAGATAGCCGAAGACGCCTACGTCGTACCATTCCATGGTGTTGCCCACGATGGTGCCGCCGAGTGCTTTCTTGAGCATGGGCTGGTCAACCACGTTGACATCGGATACTTTGAGCCGGCGCCGTGGCAGCAGCCTGGTTTTCTTGGCAGCCGTGGGGGCTGCCGGGTCGGTTCCGCGGGCGTTTTGGGCGCCTGCTGAAGAGTCGGTCCTGCTTCGGTCTGTGGGCATTTGGGCAACTCCTGTGGAGGTCATTTGCTTGCGACTTGTAGCTGCCCCGCTCCGGGCAGGCCTTCAATTTTACGGGAAATCGGTACCGTTGGCTTGCCGGATGGCCTAGGATTCGCCCGTTTACAGCCTCGATCGGGCTCAATCGTGGAAATTTTTCCGCCGCTTTTCCCGCGTGATTACTGGGAAGCAGGCTGATGGTCCGGATTGTTACCGAACTTTTTTGTTTTTGGTTGCAGGTGGCCCCGTTTTGGGGGCTGTTTAGGCCTGGAAAGCAGCCACCGGCGCCGTCCGGGGAGGGGGTTCACAGGATCCTCAGACGTGCCTATGGTAGAGCGATGAACACACTTCTTTCCGGGCAGTAACCTGCGTGCGCCCGGGCGCTTTTTGATGGCGTTCCGTTTCAAGGAAGAACGAGGGAAGAAGGGAAGAATCAAAATGGGTGACGAGTCCAATCAGTTCCACATCAAGCCGGAGGTCGCGGACCATCTCGCTGCAGCAATGGATGCTCCTGTGGCACCCGGCCCCGCAGCAGCCGGCGGCCTCCCCCTGGCACAGCAAAGCGGGTGGCCGGACGGCTTGGGGAAGCGGCGGCACCCCAAGGACCAGGCTGCCGGTCACGGCCGCGCGGGCCATGAGGCAGCCGTGACGGCGGTCCACCGTACAGGCCGGCCGCAGATGCCGCACTCCTCATAGCCCAGGGAGATTGGTGCGCTCGACGGCGACCCGCGCCTCCGGCATCGACAGCGGGATTACTTGGCGCCCACCGAATTTGGTGGGCGCCAAGTACTCCGTGCGTCATTGGCGGGCTGGCGCGTCGAAACCGCAACGCCCGCTCAAACCGTGTCACCCTTCCCGAACCACGTCCGACGGGTCCTTGTCCACGCGCCATCCCCGCCACCGCGGATGCCGCAGCCTGCCGGGTCCCGTCCACTCGCTGTAGGTCACCTCGCCCACCAGTTCCGGCGCCACCCAGTGCGCGTCTGCAGCATCCGGGCGGGGGACTTCGTGGAACGGTGAGCTCTTCCGGCCGAGGCGTTCCACCGTCTGCCGCAGTTCCGTCAGTTCACGGGTGCTGAAGCCGGAGCCGACGCGGCCCACGTACTGCAGCTTGTCGCCGTCGGGAATCCCCACCAGCAGTGATCCCACGGTTTCCTGGCGGCCTCCCTTTCCTGGACGCCAGCCGCCCACCACCACTTCCTGGGTCTGCTCGGTCTTGAGCTTGATCCAGGTCCGTGTCCGCTGGCCGCTGACGTAGCGGCTGTCGGTCCGCTTGGCCATCACGCCTTCAAGGCCAAGCTCATGTGCGCTCTCCATGAGGAGTTCAACGGGCTCCTCCAGCACCATGGACAGGTCCACCGGGCAGTCGGACCGCTCAAAAAACCCCTCCAGCCGCTGCCGCCGTTTGCTCAACGGCAGCCGCCGGAGGTCCTTGCCGCCGTCGAAGAGAAGGTCGAACAGCATCAGCTGGACCGGGATCGCGGTCCGGGCTTTGGCGACGTCGCCGGCCCGGGTGAGCTTCATCCGGCCCTGGAGCAGGCCAAAGTCAGGCCGTCCCCCAGGGCCGACGGCGATGATTTCGCCGTCCGCTACGAACGGCTGCTCCGGCCAGCAACTCCGGTCCGTGAACTCGGGGTAGGTGCGGCTGACGTCATTGCCGTTGCGCGAGAAGATCCGGACCTTGTCCCTGTCCGCCACCAGGAGGGCACGGACGCCATCCCACTTGAGCTCGTATTGCCACGTGCTGCCCTGCAGGTCGGCGGTGGTCCCGGACGCCGCCATCATGGGCTGGTATTCCAAGGGGTCTGCCACGGTGCCGCTGGCAGGCTGTGCCGGCACTTGAGGCGTGGCCTCCTGCCCGGGCGTCCCACCGCCGTCGTCTTCTTCCTGCTCTTCCGGCTGCTCTGCTTGTGCCGCCGGAGCCCCATGCCGCCGTCGTCCGCCTGCATGTTCCTGGTCCATGAGGTGGATGAGCCACTGCCCTTCCGCGTCCTTGCCCTGGCCCCGGCCGGTGTGGATCAAGGCGATCTTCCTGGTGCCGCCCAGCCCGCCGCCCTCGGACCCGGTCAGGGTGACGATTACTTCCCTGCCGTTGATCCACTTGTGCAGTTCGTAGGTGCCGGTGTCCCAAATAGTCATGACACCCGCGCCGTACTGCCCCTTGGGGATGGTCCCGTGGAAGGTGAGGTAGTCCATGGGATGGTCCTCGGTCTGGACAGCCAGGTGGTTGTTGCCGCCGGACTCGGGGACGCCCTTGGGAAGCGCCCAGGACGCCAGTACCCCCTCGTGCTCCAGCCGGAGGTCCCAGTGCAGCCGGCTGGCGTGGTGTTCCTGGATGACGAAACTGTTGCCGCCGGAGGGAAGGCCGGCGAACGGCTCGGGCGTTGCCCCGGGGTCCCGCATGGCGCGGTACTTGCCGAGCCGGGCATCGCTGTCGTGCCCTTCGTCCTGGGCGGCGGCGTCTCCAGCGCCGGCTTGGCCGCCACCCGCAGCCTTGACGACGGCGGCGAACGGGTCCTTTCCGTCCCGCACCCTCTGCAGTACCTCCTGGTAGTCAAGGTGCTTCAGGTTGGGAGCCTCGATTTCCTGCCACGTCCGGGGCGCGGCCACGAGGGGCGTGGGCCGGCCGCGCAGCGAGTAAGGCACCACGGTGGTTTTCGCGGCGTTGTTCTGGCTCCAGTCCACCAGCACCTTGCCGCGGCGCAGCGACTTCTTCATGTCGCTGACCGCGAGGTCCGGGTGGTCGGCCTCAAGCGCCCGGGCCAGCTCCCGTGCGAAAGCGGAGATCTGCTCCGAGGTCTGGGTCCCGTCCAGTGCCGCGTAAAGGTGGATGCCCTTGCTGCCGCTGGTCACCGGGACCGGATCCAGGCCCACGTCCTGCAGGATGGCGCGGGCCAGGAGGGCCACTTCGCGGCATTCCGGCAGCCCGGCGCCGTCGCCCGGGTCCAGGTCAAGCACCAGCCGGTCCGGGTTCAATTGGTTGCCGTGCGAGTCCACCCGCCACTGCGGCACGTGGACTTCCAGCGAGTTGATCTGGCCGAACCACGTCAGGGTGGCGGCATCGTTGACCAGCGGGTAGTAGATGGTCCGGTCCTTGTGCGTAATCGCGGCCCGCGGCAGCCAGCCGGGAGCTGAGTCCTCCAGGTCCTTTTGGAAAAACACTTCACCCGGCTTCTCCACCGTGCCCACTCCGTTAACCCACCGCTTCCGGGTGGCCGGCCGGTTGGCCGCCGCCGGGATCAGGACGTGGGCCACCGCAGCGTAATAGGCAAGCACATCCGCCTTGGTGGTGCCCGTCTCCGGATAGATGATTTTCTCCAGGTTGGTGAGCGTCAATTCCCGCCCCGCAACCCGGACACGCTCCCTGCTACCTGCCACAGGGCTTCACCTCCGGCCCGCTCTGATGTTGACTGTAGGAATGAGAGCCATCTGGAAAGGTGCCATCGCGTTCGGCCTGGTCAACGTGCCCGTGAAGGTCTACAGCGCCACTGAGGATCATGACATCAGTCTGCACCAGGTTCACAATGCCGACGGCGGCAGGATCCGCTACCAGCGCCGGTGCGAGATCTGCGGCGAGGTGGTGGACTACTCGGACATCGAGAAGGCGTTCGATGAAGACGGCCGGACCGTGGTGCTGTCCAAGGATGAGCTCAAGTCCATTCCGGCGGAGAACAGCCACGAGATCGAGGTGGTGCAGTTCGTCCCGTCAGAGCAGCTTGAACCCATGATGTTCGAGAAGAGCTATTACCTGGAACCGGATTCCAAGTCGCCCAAGGCCTATGTCCTGCTGCGCCGGGCGCTGGAGGATACGGACCGGGTGGCCATCGTCCAGTTCGCGCTGCGGGAGAAGACCCGGCTGGGTGCGCTGCGGATCAAGGACGACGTGCTGGTGCTGCAGTCGCTCCTCTGGCCTGACGAAGTACGTGAGGCGAAC
Source organism: Pseudarthrobacter defluvii (assembly GCF_030816725.1). Taxonomy (NCBI): domain Bacteria; kingdom Bacillati; phylum Actinomycetota; class Actinomycetes; order Micrococcales; family Micrococcaceae; genus Pseudarthrobacter; species Pseudarthrobacter defluvii. The sequence goes on along the minus strand of NZ_JAUSYG010000001.1, from coordinate 3,903,186 downwards.
TTCCCGTCCCTGGAGGCCGATGTCAGGATCTCCGCGCAGGAACGTGACATGTCAGCGGCATTGGTGGAGTCCATGGCGGCGGACTTCGAGCCCGAGTCCTTCACCGACGAGTACCAGGTGCAGCTGCGCCAGCTGATCGACGCCAAGCTGGAACAGGGCGAATCGCTGGACACGGAGGAGACGTTCGGCGTGGAGGCCGGCGAGGGCGGCAAGGGCGAAGTCATCGACCTCATGGAGGCCCTGAAGCGGAGCCTGGACAGGAAGCGCGGCGGCGGGGAGGCCGCCACGGCCAGCGGAGATTCCGACGACGAAGCGGACACCGGGGACGAGGAGGCCGAGCCTGCCAAACCCGCCCGCAAGTCCACTGGCGCCAGGTCGTCCAGCGCCGGGGCGGCCTCGAAGACCGCCGCGAAGACTGGTACGGACGATGCCAAGCCTGCTGCCAAATCCACTGCCTCCAAGACCACCGCAGCTAAATCGACCACCGCCAAATCCACTGCCTCCAAGACCACCGCATCCAAGTCCACCGGAACGAAGACCGCAGCCAAGCCGGCCGCCAAGACCACCAGGGCGCGCAAGCCGGCCTGACCAGCAGACAGGCCTCACCAGCGGGAGCCCTGCTGGAGTGTCCGCCTGCACTCCTGCCTTTACAGCGGCCTTCATCGCGTCCACAATGAGTCGCATCACAGCCTCCGCTGTGCCAACAGCGTGCTGTCAGCCATTTGGACCGGACACGTAGAGGGGCACGCGCATGAGCCAGCAGACCGATGCAGTGGAGGCGGACCGGGAGCTTAAAAAGAAGCACCGGGCCATGTGGGCGTCGGGGGACTACCCGGCCCTCGCGGACGAGATGCTCCTTGAGCTGGGCGCCGTCCTGGTGGAGGCCAGTGGCATCAGGCCGCGCCAACGGGTCCTCGATGTAGCGGCAGGAACCGGCAACGCCGCCATCCCGGCGGCCATGATGGGCGCCAAAGTGGTGGCCAGCGACCTTACCCCCGAGCTTTTCGAGGCCGGGCGGCGGGAAGCGGCGAACCGCGGCGTCACCCTTGACTGGCAGGAAGCCGACGCCGAGGCCCTGCCTTTCGGCGATGCCGAGTTTGACGCGGTGATGTCCTGCATCGGCGTGATGTTTGCGCCCCACCAACAGGCTGCTGCTGACGAGTTGCTCCGGGTATGCAAGCCGGGAGGCTCCATTGGGCTGCTGTGCTGGACGCCGGAAGGGTTCGTCGGCCAGATGTTTGCCGCAATGAAGCCTTTCGCTCCGCCGCCCCCGCCTGGCGCGCAGCCTTCGCCGCTGTGGGGGAGCGAGGACCACGTCCGCGGGCTGCTGGGGGACAGGATCACGGATGTCCGTGTCCGCAAGCAGAACCTTGCCGTCAAGAGCTTCCACCAGCCCGCGGACTTCGTCAGGTACTTCAAGTCGCACTACGGCCCCATGCTCTCCGTTTACAAGTCCCTCGCGCAGGACCAGGACAGGGCTAAAGCACTCGACAAGGCCCTCACCGACCTTGCTGACTCCTTCGGCGACGCCCACGGCGACGTCCCGTTCCAGATGGAGTGGGAGTACATGCTCTTTACGGCAAAGAAGGCCTGAACCATGACGAAAAACCACGTGGCAACTTCTGTGACCACCGTCGACGCTCCTCCCAAGCGCGTGTGGGAGGTGATTACCGACCCTGCCGCGGTGAAGGAGTTCATGTTTGGAACCACGCTGGACACCGACTGGAGCGTTGGCAGCCCCATCACCTGGCGGGGCGAGTGGGACGGGAAGGCGTACCAGGACAAGGGGCAAATCCTGGCGGTTGAACCGGGGCGGAAACTGGTGCACACGCATTTCAGTCCCCTCACGGGCCAGGAGGACAAACCGGAGAACTACCACACGCTCGAATGGACACTCGAGGACCAGGGCGGCACCACCCTGCTGTCGCTGGCCCAGGACAACAACCCCACCGAGGAAGCTGCCGCGCACTCGAAAGGCATGTGGGACAAGCTCCTGGCGGACGTGAAGGCACTCGCCGAGCGCGGCTGACTGCTGCGCGCCCTTCCGGGCCTACGGTTAAAACCAAACGGCCGCCGTCGGGCGTTCCCTCAGCTGAGGAAGGCCCGACGGCGGCCGCCGGCGTTATGCCTGTGAGGCAGCGTGGCTGCTACTCGGCGTCGTGGTCCGTTTCCAGGATCTGCACCAGGCGTTCCAGCGCGTCGTCCGCGCCGGCACCTTCGGCGCGGAGGACCACAACGTCACCGTGCGAAGCGCCCAGGCTCATCAGGGACAGGATGCTGGCAGCGTCCATCGCTTCGTCGGCCGGCTCGCCTTCACGGGCGATAGTGATGTCCAGGTCGAACTCTCCGGCTGCCTCGGCAAAGATAGCGGCGGGACGGGCGTGCAGGCCCACGCGGCTGGCAACGGTTGCGGTGCGTTCTGGCATTTTTGCTCCTTTGTCTTTCGGCGTGCTGACGGTTCAGCGCCGGGAAGGTCTGTGGCTAAACCGGGTCAGACGGTCACGGGAACCGGTTCAACCGTATCAACGGTCTTCTTGACTGCCCAGCGCTTCAGTGCGATGACCGCCAGTGCGCTGACGACGGCTCCGGCGATGATCGAGACGACGAACATCAACACGTTGCCGATGGCGAAGAACACGAAGATACCGCCGTGGGGCGCCTGGGAGGTCACGTTGAAGGCCATGGTGAGTGCGCCGGTGAGTGCGCCGCCCACCATGCTCGCGGGGATGACGCGCAGGGGATCAGCTGCTGCGAACGGAATGGCGCCTTCGGAGATGAAGGACGCGCCCAGCAGCCAGGCAGCCTTGCCGTTTTCGCGTTCTGCCAGGCTGAACAGCTTCTTGTCCAGGACCGTGGCCAGGGCCATGGCCAGCGGCGGGACCATGCCCGCTGCCATCACGGTGGCCATGATCTGCCACGGGGCCTGGTTGGTTGCGCTGCCGGCGCTGAGGCCGGCGACGGCGAAGGCGTACGCCACCTTGTTGACCGGGCCGCCGAGGTCGAAGCACATCATGAGGCCAAGGATGATTCCCAGGACGACGGCGGAAGCACCGGTCATGCCGGACAGCCAGCTGTTGAGCGCCGCGGTGAGTCCGGCGATGGGTCCGCCGAGGACCAGGAACATCAAGCCGGACGCAACGATCGAAGCGAGCAGCGGAATGATCACCACGGGCATCAGGCCACGCAGCCAGCGGGGCACCTGCCAGGTTCCGATCAGGTGGGCGATGTAACCGGCCAGCAGGCCACCCACGATGCCGCCGAGGAAGCCGGCACCCATGAATCCGGACACTGCACCGGCCACGAAGCCGGGGGCGATGCCGGGCCGGTCAGCGATGGCGTAGGCAATGTAGCCTGCCAGCGCAGGAACCAGGAAGCCCATGGACAGTGCGCCGATCTTGAACGCCACGGCACCCAGGTAGATGGCCAGACCGCCCTCGGGCAGGTTGCCGAAGTTGTTCTGCACCACCACCTTGTCAGCGACGCCGGTGATGTCGTAGCCGCCCAGGAGGAAGCCCAGCGCGATCAGCAGGCCGCCGCCGGCAACGAACGGAATCATGTAGCTGACACCGGTGAGCAGGGCCTTCTTGAGCTTCTGGCCGATGTGCTCACCCTTTTCCTCAGCCTCGTGCTCGGCCTGCTCCTCGGCCCCGAAGTGCGCCACGCGGTGGGCGTTGGGGTTGTCTGCCGCGGCAAGCGCCTCCTGCACCATCTTGGCGGGTTCGTCGATGCCCCGCTTGACGGGTGCGTTGATGACGGGCTTGCCGGCGAAGCGTTCCTTGCCGCGGACGTCCACGTCCACGGCGAAGATCACGGCGTCCGCTGCTGCGATAACGGCCGGGTCCAGCGGCTTGGCGCCGGAGGAGCCCTGGGTTTCCACCTGCAGGTCAACACCGGCTTCCTGGGCCGCAGCCACCAGCGAATCAGCTGCCATGTAGGTGTGTGCGATGCCCGTGGGGCACGCGGTGACGGCCACGAGGCGCTTGGGACGTGCGGCCGTTGAACCCGCAGCGGTGCCGCCGGCACTGGCGCCCGCGGAGACTGAAGAACCTGCGGCACCGGCTGCACCCACCCCGGCGCCGACCGGAACTGCATCAACCGGAGCCGCTGCGGCATGTGCGGCGGGCTTGTCCGCCAGGGCGCCGTCCACGAGCTCCACGATTTCGGCCTGGGAGGAGGCGTTGCGGAGGGGCTGCCGTGAAGTCCTTTTTGATCAGGGACCGTGCCAGCTTGGAGAGAAGCTTCAGGTGTTCCTGGTCGGCCCCGTCCGGAGCGGCGATGAAGAACACCAGGTCAGCCGGGCCGTCCTTGGCGCCGAAGTCCACCTTCGGGTCAAGGCGTGCCATGGCCAGAGTGGGTACCGTTACTGCGGCCGAGCGGCAGTGCGGGATGGCGATGCCGCCGGGAATGCCGGTGGCGGTCTTCTGCTCGCGGGCGAAGGCGTCCGCGAAGAGGCCTTCAACTTCTGATGCGCGTCCGGTGGCAGCTACCTTGCTTGCCAGATGCCGGATCACCGTCTCGGGGGCGTTGCCCAGGTTCTGGTCGAGCTCGACCAGGTCCGTGGTGATGAGCTGGGTCACTGTCAATCCTTTCGAAGGGCCGTGATGGTTACGGCATCCGGGGTGGTTTGGTTTACTGCCGGAACGGTGGAACCCGGCAGCGAGGCAGCGGCGGCGCCATGGGCCACCGCCTGACGAAGGCAGTCGGCAGGGGCGGCACCCCGGCCATGGGCAAGCAGGTAGCCGGCAAGTGCGGAGTCACCCGCACCCACCGTGCTGACCGCGGCGACCGGCGGGTGCGTGGCCAGCCACGCGCCGTCGGCCGTTACAAGGACAGCTCCCTTGGAACCGAGAGTTGCCAGCACAGCACCCACACCGGAACGCACGACGGCGGCTGCGGCAGCGGCAGCAGCCGCCGGATCCGCTTCCAGTTCGTCACCGGAGGCCGGGGTGAAACCGGCGGCTGCAGCCAGTTCCGCCAGTTCTTCGGCGTTGGGCTTGAGGAGGTCCGGTTTCCCGGAACCCGTGGTTGCTCCGCCGGTGCCTGTGCCGTCGTCGGATGTTCCGGCGTCGGTGAGGGCAGCGGCGAGGGGCGCCCCGGAGGAGTCGACGGCGACCAGCGGCGCAGTGCCGTTGCCCGCCTCCCGGATCCGCCGGGCCACCGCGGCGTAGAAGTTGTCCGGGAATCCGGGCGGCAGCGAACCGGCCAGGACCACCCAGCTGGCGCCCCGGGAGCTTTCCAGCAGCAGCTTGATGAGGGCTTCCTGCTGGTCTGCCGCGAGGACCGGACCGGGTTCGTTGATCTTGGTGGTCACGCCGCCGGGCTCGGTGAGCGCCACGTTGGTGCGCAGCGGTTCATCGATGGGGAGGGAGGTGAAGGGCACGCCGCTTTCACGCAGCCCCGCCAGGACGGGATCGCTGTCCGCACCTGGCAGGACGGCGAGGGATTCGAGCCCGGAGGCCACCAGGGCGCGGGAAACGTTGACGCCCTTGCCGCCGGATTCCTGGCGGACGGAGACGGCGCGCTGCACTTCGCCGCGGGCCAGGGGGCCGGGGAGGGCGACGGTGCGGTCCAGGCTGGGATTGGCCGTGAAGGTGACGATCATGCGATCACCACGTCGACGCCGGCCTCTTCAAGTGCGGCTGCGAGTTCAGGTCCGGGTTCACTGTCTGTGATCAAGGTGTCCAGATCTTTCAGGGAGGCGAACTGGACCAGGGTTTCCGTGTCCAGCTTGGAGGAGTCGGCCAGCACCACAATGCGGCGTGCCGACTGGACGAAGGCTGCCTTGACGGCCGCTTCTTCAGGATCGGGAGTGCTGACGCCAAAGGAGGCATGGATGCCGTTGGTGCCGATGAACGCGATGTCCGGTCGGATCCGGGCGGCCGCGTTCACCGTTGCCTGTCCCACGGCCACCTGGGTGAGTCCGCGGACCCGGCCGCCCAGGATCTGCAGGGCAACGCCGGGGACGTTGGAGAGCTTGCTGGCGATGGGCACGGCGTGGGTGATGACCACCAGTTCGTGCTGCGGTCCGGTTCCGTCGGAAGGTTCGACGGCGGTGCGCCGCGCCAGCAGGTCTGCCAGCACCTCGGTGGTGGTGCCGCCGTCCATGAGGACGCTGGCGGGAGAGTTCCGGGGGATCAGGGCCAGGGCGGCCTGGGCGATCCGGACCTTTTGGTCCGGCCGCTGGATGGCCCGTTCGGTGACGCTTTCCTCGGTGGTGCTGAAGCGGTCTGCCGCCACTGCGCCACCGTGGACCCGGCGGACGGTGCCGGCGTTCTCCAGGGCGGCGAGGTCGCGGCGGACTGTTTCCGTGGTGATGCTGAAGCGCTCAGCCAGCAGGGTCACACTGACCCGGCCGTTGCCGGCCACAAGCTCGGCAATCTTCTGCTGGCGCTCCTCGGCGAACACGTACCCTCCGTTGCGTAGGTTGCTGCGGTTGTTCTTCTCAGCTTTGCGTGACTGGCATCACATCAATGTTGAGTTACTTGACTTTATCTTTGCTTCTGTTGGTTTGTCAATGGAAACCAACATTAAACAAGGTTCTTTATCTGGGAAGGCTTGGAGTTTTTGGCCAGCCAGCGGGACCCTCTGGCCGTCCACGTCCTCGTGCCCTGCCCGGAAACCTTGGTAGCCGGGCGCGAAAAAGCCGGGCCGGACGTCTTGCGTCCAGCCCGGCTCTTCGGTTTCGTTGGGCGTTCCGAATGCCCGTTGCCGGTGCTTAGATCCCGCCGTCGCGGCTTTCGTGGCGGGTGATGCGCTCGCCGGCGTTGGGATCGATCACCGAGCGAGACTCGCTGACCCGCCGGCTTCGGCCTGGGTTTGCGAGGATGAGCGAGGCTATCAGCCCGATCACGCCCACGGCCATCAGGATGTAGCCCACCAACTGCTGGTCCACGAATGGAATCAGCCCGGGCGCCACTGCCCAGGCAAGGATGGCGCCGAGGGCGATGAGGAAGATTGACGAGCCGATTCTCATGACTTGCTCCTTTTGGCCGCGTCCTGCGCGGCCCTGGTAGGGCATTACGGAAGGGTGGTGCGTCACTGCCAAAAGCTAAGCCTGCTGTCATTCAAGCGTCACGCTACCTCCCGCTGATTCCGGATTCAACGACCCGGCCGTGGCGGCGTGCATGTCTCGTTAGGCTGTTCCGGTGGAAACAGTTGTGTGGTCCAAGCCCGAAGACCAGCGCGCCGGCACGCCGTTGCTGGTGATGATGCACGGTTACGGCACGGACGAGTCGCGGATGGTGCGCCTTTTTGACTACCTGCCCCAGGAGTTCACCTTCGCCGCGCTGCGGGCACCCATGCCCATCGGCGACCACTGGGGCTGGTTCCTGCTGGATTACTTCCTGGCAAATGATTTCGCCGACGTCCTTTCCGCCGCCAATTCGGTGCGGGCGTGGATCAGCTCGGTCCGGGATCAGCACAGCAGCGTCACCCTGATGGGCTATTCCCAGGGCATGGCCATGGCCACCACGCTCCTGCGGCTGCATCCTGACGACTACAAGGCCGTTGTGGGACTGTCCGGCTTCGTGCTCAAGAATGAACTCCTCTCGGTGATGGACTCCTTCGAGGCCAAACCGCCCTTTTTCTGGGGGCGGGACAAGGCGGATCTGGTCATCAATGAGGACGCCGTCGCCTACAGCGGTGAGTGGCTGGAAACGAACACGCTGTTGACGGCCCGGACCTACCCTGGGATGGGGCATGCCATGTCCAAGACCGAGATGGTGGACGTCACCGCTTTCCTGCGCCACTACGTTCTGGGCTGACTGTGTATCCGCTGGCGTGAAGGGTAAGAAAAAACAGTTGCCAGCGGAATTTGCAAGCGCTTACACTCATCTACGGCCATGATCGGTCCTGCAGTGGGCGGACAAGGATGAGATGCTGCGCGCCTATGCGGCAGCGGAACCTCCTTCAGGCTGCCCGGCGGGGCCGATGTCCGCAAACCGAGAGGACACCGCACTGCCGATGACACACGAAACTGCAGCTGATACTGCCGCCTGGACCGGCGCCGCAGCAATCCTGTTTGACCTGGACGGGGTGCTGACGCCTACAGCCACCGTGCATGAGCGGGCCTGGCAGGAACTGTTCGATGGTTACCTGGCCGCACAGCCCGGCGTCTCCCAATACAGCGAAAGCGACTATTTCGACCATATTGACGGCAAGCCGCGTTTCGACGGCGTCCGCGACTTCCTGGCCTCCCGCGGGATCACCCTGCCGGAAGGCCCGCTGGACGACGACCCCGCCCACGAAACCGTGCAGGGTCTCGGTAACCGGAAGAACGCGATCTTCAATGACATCGTGAGCGCCGGCGTCGAACCGTTCGAAGGCTCGGTCCGCTTCCTCCAAGCCGCGCTCGACCGCGGACTCAAGGTCGCCGTCGTCTCCTCCTCCCGCAACGCCCCCGCCGTACTGAAGGCCGCCGGACTCAACCGGCACTTCGCCGTCGTGGTGGACGGGGTGGTGGCTGCGGAGCAGGGCCTGCCCGGCAAGCCGAACCCGGCCACCTACGAGTACGCCGCCAAACTGCTGGACCTGTCCAGCTCCGAGTGCGTGGTGGTGGAGGACGCGGTGTCCGGGGTGCAGGCCGGGCAGGCGGGATCCTTTTATTCCGTTGTTGGCGTGGACCGTGGCGCCGGGCGGCAAACGCTCCTGGACGCCGGCGCCACCCTGGTAGTCAATGACCTTCAGGAACTTATCCCCTGACCCCCGGAACCTGTGTTGCCTTCCCCGGGCAACCCGGCTGCTTCCCTGCGACCCCCACGCTGCAGCACCAATCTGAATACCCAACTTCCCCCAAAATAACTTCGTGCCGGCCAGCCGGCGGCACAGCACGGCCAAAAGGACCCCGACCATGGCACTGATCACCGCGGACCGCGAGCGGTTCCCCGACACCCCTTGGCAGCTTGTTGAGACGCGCTATGAAACTGACGGCGCGGGAACGCTTGAGACCCTGTTTGCCTTGGGGAACGGGCACCTGGGCATCCGGGGTGCACACTGGGCAGCGGCGGACGCCGAGCTGCCGGGCAGCTTCATTAACGGGCTGCACGAAATCTGGGACATCAAGCATGCCGAGAACGCGTTCGGCTTCGCCCGCACCGGGCAGCGCATCCTCTACATTCCGGACGCGAACAACTTCACTGTGGTGGTGGACGGGGAAAGCCTCAGCCTGGCCGAATCCGAGGTCCTGGACTACCGGCGGAGCGTCGATTTCTGCACCGGAATCTACGAATGCCGGATCACCTGGCAGTGCCGGTCCGGGGCAACGGTGACCACCACGGAACGGCGGGCCGTGGGCTTCGCGTCGCGTGGCAGCCTTGGTATTTCGCTCGAGGTGGCCACGGACCGGCAGGTTTCCCTGGACGTCACCTCCTCGGTGATCAACCGCCAGGACCAGCCGGTGGAGGACCACTCCGTGCATGATCCCCGCCGTGCGGGCCGGCACGCCGGGCGGGTGCTGCTGCCCGTGCGGCTCGACGGCGGCGACGGCTCGCTGCGCCTGTCCTGGGAGGCGGCCGAATCCAAGCAGCGGGTGGGCATCGCGGTGGACCACTGGACCTCCCCGGGGCACCAGCCCTTCGAGACATTGGTGGACCAGGACGACAGCAGCGTCCGGTACGTCCTGGCAGTGGATGCCCATGAACCGTTCCGGCTGGAAAAAAGCGTCAGCTACGCGGCCGGCCGCACCATCCAGGACCCTGACGTGGACGCAGCCGCGGTGGCGGAAAAGGCGCTCCGGCCGGTGAGTGGCATCTTCGCCGAGAGCGAGGAACACTTCCGCAGCTACTGGGCCACCTCCGACATCGTGGTGGACGGCGGCCTGCCCGGGCTTCAGCAGGCCATCCGGTGGAACCTGTTCCAGCTGGCGCAGGCCACCGCTCGCGCCGATGTTGCCGGCATCCCCGCCAAGGGAGTGACGGGTTCGGGCTACGAGGGGCACTACTTCTGGGACCAGGAGGTGTACCTGCTGCCGTACCTTACCTACACCAATCCAGACGGCGCCCGGCAGGTCCTGGAGTTCCGGCACGGCATGCTCCCCGAGGCCAAGATCCGGGCCAAGGAGCTGAGCGTCGACGGTGCCCTGTTTCCGTGGCGCACCATCAACGGACTCGAGGCCAGCGCCTACTACGCCGCGGGCACCGCCCAGTTCCACATCGCTGCGGCGATTGCCTTCGCCACCAACAGGTACCTCTGGGCTACCGCCGATACCGGATTCCGGGACGGCATGGGCGCCGAGCTGCTGATCGAGACTGCCCGGATGTGGATGTCGCTGGGCTTTTTCGGCAAGGACGGGCAGTTCCATATCCACGGCGTCACCGGCCCTGACGAGTACACCGCTGTGGTGAACGACAACCTGTACACGAACGTGATGGCCCGCTTCAACCTCCGCGCGGCCGCAGCGCTTGCGCACGCCGAAATCACCCACGAGGAGCGCCAGCTGTGGGAGGCGGCGGCCAAGCGGATGCAGTTGCCGTTCGACGACCGGATGCAGGTGCATTCCCAGGACAACGACTTCATGACCCTGGAGGCCTGGGACTGGACCACCCCCCGGTCCAAGTACCCCCTTCTCCTGCACTTCCACCCACTGGTGATCTACCGGCACCAAGTCGTTAAGCAGGCGGACACGGTCCTGGCCATGTTCCTGCAGTGGCAGGACTTCACGGCCCAGGAAAAGCAGCGTGCCTTCGACTTTTATGATCCGCTCACCACCGGCGACTCCACCCTGTCCGCCTGTGTGCAGGGGATCATGGCTGCCGAGGTGGGCTACTCGAGGGAAGCACTGGAGCACTTCACCAACGCCGCGTTCATCGATTTGGACGACACCCACTGCAACACCATCGACGGCGTCCACATCGCCTCCGCCGGCGGAGTGTGGAGTTCGCTCGTGTGCGGGTTCGCGGGGATGCGGGACCAGGGCCCTGTGCCTTACTTCGATCCCCGGCTGCCGGCGGAGTGGGAGGCACTGGTCTTCCACCTGAAGATCCGTGGGCGCCTGCTGCTGGTCCGGCTTGCAGCAGGCTCCGTCACGCTGACCGTGCAGGAGGGCGCGCCACTGGAGGTGGACGTCCGGGGCCAGCTCATCACGGTGGGCGCCGAACCGGTGCAGGTGGCGCTGGAACCGGTCCCGGAGCCGGAGCCCACGGTGTTCCCGAGCGGACTGCCGACGGCGAGCATCCCGGTGGTGCGCGGCAACAGCTGACGTTGGGCTGCTAGCCCGCCAGGAGGGTGGCGGCTTCCTGGCGGGTGGTGCCGGAGTCCTGGATGCCTTCTGCGATGTGGGCGAGTTCGGCGGGGATGTCTCGGCCTTTTTTGCGCATGGCGGTGGCCCAGAGGCGGCCGGCGCGGTAGGAGGAGCGGACCAGGGGCCCGGACATGACGCCGAGGAACCCGATTTCTTCGGCTTCGTGCTGGAGGTCGACGAATTCCTGGGGTTTGACCCAGCGGTCCACGGGCAGGTGTCGCTCGGACGGGCGCAGGTATTGGGTGATGGTGATCAGGTCGCAGCCGGCCTGGTGGAGGTCGCGGAGGGCTTCGGAGATTTCGTCGCGGGTTTCGCCCATGCCCAGGATGAGGTTGGATTTGGTGACCATGCCGTGTTTGCGGCCCTGCGTGATGACGTCCAGGGAGCGGTCGTAGCGGAACGCGGGGCGGATCCTTTTGAAGATCCTTGGCACGGTTTCGACGTTGTGCGCGAAGACCTCGGGCTTGGAGTCGCAGATCGCGGCGATGTGGTCGGGGTTGCCGGAGAAGTCGGGGATGAGCAGTTCGACGCCGGTGCCGGGGTTCAGTTCGTGGATCTTGCGGACGGTTTCGGCGTAGAGCCAGACGCCTTCGTCTTCGAGGTCGTCGCGGGCCACACCGGTGACGGTGGCGTAGCGCAGCTGCATGGATTGGACGGAGCGGGCCACCTTGGTGGGTTCGAACCGGTCCAGGGGTGAGGGTTTACCGGTGTCGATCTGGCAGAAGTCGCAGCGGCGGGTGCATTCGGAGCCGCCGATCAGGAAGGTGGCTTCCTTGTCTTCCCAGCATTCGAAGATGTTCGGGCAGCCGGCCTCTTCACAGACGGTGTGCAGGCCTTCCTTTTTCACCAGGTTCTTCAGGCCCACGAACTCCGGGCCCATCTGGACCTTGGCCTTGATCCACTCCGGCTTGCGCTCCACCGGGACCGCAGCATTGCGCTGCTCGATCCGCAGCATCTTCCGGCCTTCAGGTGCCAATGTCATTGATGTTTCCTTTGTTCTTGTTCGGGAGTTCTGTTTGCCGGTGTCAGCATTCGACGACGTTGACGGCGAGGCCGCCCATGGCGGTTTCCTTGTACTTGTCACTCATGTCTTTGCCGGTTTCGCGCATGGTGATGATGACTTCGTCCAGGGAGACGCGGTGGGTGCCGTCGCCCCAGAGCGCCATTTTCGCGGCGTTGATCGCTTTCGCGGCGGCGATCGCGTTCCGTTCGATGCAAGGGACCTGGACCAGCCCGCCGATCGGGTCACAGGTCAGGCCCAGGTTGTGTTCCATCGCGATCTCGGCGGCGTTTTCCACCTGGGCGGGGGTGCCGCCCATGACCTCGGCGAGCCCGGCGGCGGCCATTGAGGACGCGGACCCCACCTCGCCCTGGCAGCCGACCTCGGCCCCGGAGATCGAGGCCTGTTCCTTGTAGAGCACCCCGACGGCGCCGGCGGCGAGCAGGAACCGCACCACCACGCCGTCCCGGTCGGCCTGGGTGGCCTGGTCCATGCCGGGGGCGAAATGCAGCGCGTAGAACAGCACCGCGGGGATGATCCCGGCCGCCCCGTTCGTCGGGGCGGTGACCACCCGCCCGCCGGAAGCGTTCTCCTCGTTCACCGCCAGCGCCACCAAATTAACCCACTCCTGCCAATACCGCGGGTCGTAAAAGTCCTGGCCACCGTCCTGGTCCTCGTTGTCCCGGTCCCCGGGCCGGGCGGTCTCCTTCTTCAGCCGCTCGTACCAGTCCGGGGCGCGGCGGCGGACCTTCAACCCGCCCGGCAGCACCCCCTCACGCTTGAGCGAGGCCTGCACGCAGTTCTCCATCACCGACCAGATGTGCAGCAGACCCTCCCGGATCCCCTCCTCGTCCCGGGAAGCCTTTTCGTTGACCAGCATCACGTCCGCGATGCCCAGCCCGGTGACCGCGCAGTGCTCCAGCAGTTCCGCCGCGGTCCGGAACGGCAGCGGCAGCTCCTGTTTGGAGGCGTCCAGTTCCTGCTGCGCGGCGTCCTCCTCACCCTCCCGGACGATGAACCCGCCACCGACCGAGAAGAACGTCGCCGCGTGCAGCACCGCCCCGTTGACGTCGGTGACCGTGAAGGTCATCCCGTTCGTATGCCGAGGCAGCACGGTCAACGGACGCAGCACCATGTCCTTCACCCCGTACGGCAGCGGCACAGCACCTGCCAGGTTCAGGACCCCGGTCTCCGCGATCGAGGCCAGCCGCTCCTCCACCTCCGCCGGCAGGATCAACTCCGGATGGAACCCCTCCAACCCCAACAACACCGCGGTCATCGTCCCATGCCCATGCCCCGTCGCCGCCAGAGACCCATACAAATCCACCCGCAACGAAGCCACCTCTGCCAGCTTCCCCGAGCCCTTCAACTCCTCCGCAAAAACAGCAGCAGCCCGCATCGGCCCCACCGTATGCGAACTCGAGGGACCAATCCCGATCGAAAACAGATCAAAAACGCCAACAGCCATGCGATTGGTTCCTAACTAAAACGGGTGGTTGGGGTGGAGCGGGCAGGACATCCTCTGCGTGCTCGGTCGCGTAGACGCCCGCTGAGCGGACGTGACGCTCCCTTAGACGCACGCTGCCGGATGCCCCGCCCACTCCGCGGGCACGTCACCAAGGCGACTTCCCCGTGAGGGGCCGGAGGAGCCGGACTTTTCGAAAGCCTGCTCCCCACCGTCTCCCTAGCCTCGCAAGCTCGGCCAGGGAACCCTGACGGCGTGGGCCCAAGCACGCGTGAAAATGTCCGGTCCGCCGGTCCCGAAGGTGACGACGGCCGAAAAACTCAGGCGAGGGGCGCGATGCCCGGGTAGAGGGGGTGAGCCTTTGCCAGGGCGTCGACGCGGTGACGCAGGCCGGAAAGGTCCGCGTCGGCGTCGGCAATTAATGCCTCGGCGATGATATCTGCAACCTCGCGGAAGGCGTCCTCGCCGAAGCCGCGGGTGGCCAGGGCAGGGGTGCCAATGCGCAGACCGGAGGTGACCATGGGCGGGCGGGGGTCGAAGGGCACGGCGTTGCGGTTGACGGTGATGTCAATCGCCGCGAGCCGGTCCTCGGCCTGCTGTCCGTCGAGTTCGCAGTTGCGCAGGTCAACGAGGACCAGGTGCACGTCGGTGCCGCCGGAGATCACGTTGATGCCCTTGGCGGTGACGTCCGGCTGGACCAGGCGCTCGGCCAGGATGCGGGAGCCAGCGAGGACGCGCTCCTGCCGTTCCTTGAACTCAGCCGAGGCGGCAATCTTGAATGCCACTGCCTTGCCGGCGATGACGTGTTCCAGCGGGCCGCCCTGCTGGCCTGGGAACACAGCCGAGTTGATCTTCTTGGCGATGTCGGCGTCGTTCGAGAGGATGATGCCGCCGCGCGGACCGGCGAGGGTCTTGTGCGTGGTGGAGGTGGTGACGTGTGCGTGCGGCACCGGGCTGGGGTGCAGGCCTGCCGCCACCAGTCCGGCGAAGTGCGCCATGTCCACCATCAGGTACGCCCCCACGGAATCGGCGATCCGGCGGAACTCCGCGAAGTCCAGCTGCCGCGCGTAGGCTGACCAGCCGGCAACGATCAGCTGCGGCTTCGTTTCCAGCGCCAGGCGCTCCACCTCTGCCATGTCGATGGTGTGGGTGTCTTCGCGGACCTGGTACGGGACCACGTTGTAAAGCTTGCCGGAGAAGTTGATCTTCATGCCGTGCGTCAGGTGCCCGCCGTGCGCGAGGTTGAGGCCCATGATGGTGTCGCCCGGTTTGATCAGCGCGTGCATCACCGAGGCGTTGGCCTGCGCACCGGAGTGGGGTTGTACGTTTGCGTACTCGGCGCCGAACAATGCCTTCACCCGGTCGATGGCCAGCTGCTCGACGACGTCCACGTGCTCGCAGCCACCGTAGTAGCGCTTGCCCGGGTAGCCCTCGGCGTACTTATTGGTCAGCACCGAGCCCTGGGCCTGCATGACGGCCACGGCGGTGTGGTTCTCCGATGCGATCATCTCCAGGCCGTCGCGCTGGCGGCCCAGTTCGTCGTCGATCTTTGCGGCGACCTCCGGGTCCAGGACCGAAAGGTCGGCGTCCAGGCTGGGGGAAACCACCTGCTGGAAGGCCACGGTGCCGGTTGCCGCGCTCACAGTTCGCCGCCGTTTGCTGCAGCGTATTCCTCGGCCGACATCAGGGGGCCTTCCTCGGTGACGGCCACCTTGAAGAGCCAGCCAGCGCCGTAGGGGTCGCTGTTGATCAGGGCGGGGTCGGTCACCACGCCGTCATTGATCTCGATGACCTCACCGGTGACCGGCGCATAAAGGTCGGATACTGACTTGGTGGACTCCACCTCGCCGCACGTCTCGCCGGCCGTAACGGTCGCACCAACCTCCGGCAGGTCCACGTACACAATGTCGCCGAGGGCATCGGCGGCCACAGCGGAAATCCCGATCCCCGCAGGGCCAGATCCGTCAACAGCGACCCACTCGTGCTCGGCGGAGTACTTCAGTTCAGCTACAACTTTGCTCATGATTTTCCTTAGGTTTTGATGATGAAAAGTGATGGCGCGTTGGCCCAAAATGTGCGAAAGGTGAGCGGGCGTTCGGCCCCTGCGGGACCGGCGTCCGGAAGTGGGCGTCCAAGGGAGCGTCACGTCCGCCCAGCGGGCGTCTTCGCGACCGAGCCCGCGGAGGATGCCGGTCCTGCTGGGCAGAAGCAACCACCGCGAGGCACCCGGAGCTACTTTTGCCGGCGGTAGAACGGGAGGGGTACTACTTCGAAGCGTTCGGGCTTGCCGCGGAGGTCTACGTCCAGGATTGTGCCGGGTTCGGCGAACTCGACGTCGACATAGGTCATGGCGACGGGGTATCCCAAGGTGGGGGAGGGCTGGCCGGAGGTCACTTCACCAACAAGGATGCCGTCTTTGAGGACGGGGTAGTGGCCCCGGGCTGCGCGGCGGCCCGTTCCCTTGAGGCCCACGAGCTTCTGGCCAATCGTGGAACCGACGCCGGCTGCCTTGAGGGCGGCCAGGGCTTCCTTGCCCACGAAGTCGCCTTCCTTGGACAGGGCGACGACGGGTCCCAGGCCCGCGGCGTAGGGGTTCCCCTGCCGGAAGAGTTCGTTGCCGTAGAGCGGCATTCCGGCCTCGAGGCGGAGCGAATCGCGGCAGGCGAGGCCGGCGGGGACGAGGCCTGAGCCTTCACCGGCGGCGAGTAGCGCTTCCCACAGGGCCGGAGCTTCCAGGTTGCCCACATAGATTTCGAAGCCGTCCTCGCCGGTGTAGCCGGTGCGGGCCACCAGCAGGTTCCGGATGGCTCCGCCGAAGCTGATGCCCACTTCCACGGCGGCGTAGTACTTCAGTTCAATCACCAGGGCGTGCTGTTCTGCGGGAACCAGCTGCAGCAGGATCGCCTCGGCTGCGGGGCCTTGGACCGCGATGAGGGAGGTCTCGGCGGAGGCGTCCTGCACGGTCATGTCAAAGTTCGCGGCGCGCTCCTGCAGGGCCTCGGCCACCACCTTGGCGTTGCCCGCGTTCGGGACCACCAGGAACGTGTCGTCAGCCCTGCGGTAGGTGATGAGGTCATCGATGATCCCGCCGTCGGCGTCGCAGATCAGTGAGTACTTGGCCTTTCCGACGGCCACCGTGGACAGCTTGCCGGCCAGGGCATAGTCGAGGAACGCCGCAGCGTCCGGCCCGGTGACCCACACTTCGCCCATGTGGGAGAGGTCGAACAGGCCTGCGGCCTTGCGCACGGCGTGGTGTTCGGCGAGCTCGGACTCGTACTTGAGCGGCATCTGCCAGCCGCCGAAGTCGGTGAACGAAGCCCCGGCTTTCTTGTGCTGCTCGTAGAGAGCGGTGTAGTTCTCAGTCATCGCGGGTCCTTAGTTTTCGAAGTCTTCGAGGGGAGGGCAGGAGCAGATCAGGTTGCGGTCGCCTGCTGCGCCGTCAATCCGCCCCACCGGAGGGAAGTACTTGTCCTGCCGAAGCGAGGCCACCGGGAAGACTGCCTGCTCGCGGGGGTAGGCGCGGTCCCAGTCGGAGCTGACGACGGCGGCGGCGGTGTGGGGTGCGTTGCGCACCGGGGATGCCTCCAGGGAGAAGTCCCCCGCTGCCACCTGCTGGATCTCGGAGTGGATGGTGATCATGGCTTCGATGAAGCGGTCGATCTCGGCCAGGTCCTCGGACTCGGTGGGCTCCACCATCAGCGTCCCCGCGACGGGGAAGGACAGGGTGGGGGCGTGGAAGCCGAAGTCGATCAACCGCTTGGCCACGTCCTCGGCCGTGACCCCCGTCTTGGCAGTCAGTTCACGCAGGTCCAGAATGCACTCGTGCGCCACCAGGCCGCTCTCACCCGTGTAGAGGACCGGGAAGAACTCATTCAGCCGGGAGGCCACGTAGTTGGCGGCCAGCAGGGCCGACTTGGTGGCTTCGGTCAGCCCCTCGCCGCCCATCAGCTTCACGTAGGCCCAGGAAATGGGCAGGACCCCGGCCGAACCGAAACGCGAGGCCGAGATGGCAACGCCGTGCCCGTCCTCGTGGGCTGCCTTGTTGGCGTCCCCGGGCATGAACGGTGCGAGGTGGGCCTTCGCTGCGACGGGTCCCACACCGGGTCCGCCGCCGCCGTGCGGGATGCAGAAGGTCTTGTGCAGGTTCAGGTGGGACACGTCGCCACCGAACTGGCCCGGCTGGGCAAGGCCGACGAGGGCGTTGAGGTTGGCGCCGTCCACGTACACCTGGCCGCCGGCCGCATGGATGGCGTCGCACACTTCGCGGACGTCGCCGTCGTACACGCCGTGGGTGGACGGGTAAGTGATCATGATGCAGGACAGGGCGTCCTTGTTGGCTTCGATCTTGGCTGTCAGGTCGCCGTGGTCGATGGTGCCGTCGGAGGCGGTGGCCACCACCACCACCTTCATGCCGGCCAGCACCGCTGAGGCGGCGTTCGTGCCGTGGGCCGAGGCCGGGATGAGGCAGACGTTGCGCTGCTGGTCGCCCCGGGAGTGGTGGTAGCCGCGGATCGCCAGCAAGCCGGCCAGCTCGCCCTGGGAGCCGGCGTTGGGCTGGATGGACACCTGGTCGTACCCGGTGATCGCGGTCAGGTCAGCCTCGAGGCCGGTGATGAGTTCACGCCAGCCTTCAGTCTGGGAGTCCGGGGCGAAGGGATGGATCGAGGCGAACTCCGGCCAGGAGATGGCCTCCATCTCGGCGGTGGCGTTCAGCTTCATGGTGCACGAGCCCAGCGGGATCATGGTGCGGTCCAGTGCCAGGTCCCGGTCGGAGAGCTTGCGGATGTAGCGCAGCAGCTGGGTTTCGGACCGGTGCGTGTTGAACACCGGGTGCTCCAGGTAGCCGGAGGTGCGCAGGACCGCTTCGGGCAGTTCGAAGCCCTTCGCGTCCCCCACGGGACCGGCGCCAAAGGCGACGGCGACGGCGGACAGCGTGGCCGCCGTCGTCGTCTCATCAATGGAGACACCCACACTGTCCTGGTCAATAAACCGCAGGTTGATGCCGCGGGCCTCCGCAGCATTGATGACCTTGGCGGCCTTGCCCGGGACGCGCACCGTCAGGGTGTCGAAGAAGGAGTCGGTGACCAGTTCGCGGCCCATGGATATGAGGGCGCTGGCCAGGACCCTGGCCTTGTTGTGGACGCCCTCCGCGATGGCCTTCAGTCCGTCCGGGCCGTGGTACACCGCGTAGAAGGAGGACACGATGGCCAGCAAGGCCTGGGCGGTGCAGATGTTGGACGTGGCCTTTTCACGGCGGATGTGCTGCTCGCGGGTCTGCAAAGCCAGACGGTAGGCGGGTGCGCCCGCGTTGTCCTTGGAAACGCCCACGATCCTGCCCGGGAGGGTGCGTTCCATGCCCTTCTGCACAGCCATGTAGGCGGCGTGAGGGCCGCCGAAGAACAGCGGCACGCCGAAGCGCTGGGTGGAACCGACGGCGATGTCGGCGCCCTGCTCGCCCGGAGGCGTGATGAGCGTGAGGGCCAGCAGGTCAGCCGCGACTGTCACCAGCGCGCCGCGCTCCTTGGCTGCGGCAATGACGCCGGACTGGTCCCAGACCCGGCCGGAAACACCTGGCTGCTGCAGGACAACACCGTTGATCGCACCCTCCGGGAGTCCCTTGGAGAGGTCGGCGACTTCCACCTCGAAGCCCAGGGCCTCGGCGCGGCCCTTGACGATGGCGATGGTCTGGGGAAGGCAGTCGGCGTCGAGGACAGTCCTGCCGTCCTTGGCACCTGCGTTCTTGTTCGCGCGGCGCATCAGCAGCACGGCCTCGGCCACAGCGGTGGCCTCGTCCAGCAGTGAAGCATTGACCACAGGAAGTGCCGTGAGGTCCTGCACCATGGTCTGGAAGTTCAGCAGCGCCTCGAGCCGGCCCTGCGAGATCTCCGGCTGGTACGGCGTGTAGGCGGTGTACCAGGCGGGGGACTCCAGGATGTTGCGGCGGATCACCGGCGGAGTCACGGTGTCGTAGTAGCCCTGGCCGATCATCTGGACAGCAGTCTTGTTCCGGCCTGCGATGCGGCGCAGCTCGGCGAGGACTTCAACCTCGCTCAGGGCGTCGGTCAATTTCAGTGCGGTTTCCTGCCGGATGGAGGCCGGGACGGCCACGTCCACCAGGCCGTCCACGCTGTCGTAGCCCACGGCCTTGAGCATGGTGTCGACGTCGGCTTGGCGGCGGGCGCCGATATGGCGGTCAACAAACGATGTTGGTAGCGATTGAATCGTCATGAGGAACTCCAGTTCTGGCCGGCCAAGAGTGGCACGGCGTGGGATGGGTTCCTCCCCGCTCTGTATTGGACCTGAGAGATTCCGCGTTGCCTGCTCTTGCAGGTGCCGCTTGCACCGTCGGTGAACCAAGCGCCTGCCCGGTTGCTTTCCAGAGTCGCCTCGCCGTGACGGTACATGGGCCTGAGAGATTCCTGGGGAGGATTTGCTCCTACGGCGCCTGCCCGGTGTTTCGCCGGGAGGACTCTCCCGTCACAGCTCGAAAGGCTTATTCAAATGTGGGTGATTCGGCTCACAAGGTATCGGGATAAACGGCGGGTGGCAAATCGGGGGCCTCCTGCCTGCGCCCGAATTGCGGAAGATGACGCCGTCCTGCCCCGCTTGTGTCAGGAAGGGTTTGACATTGGATCGTGACGGACACCACACTGAACCCCGGGATCGGCGCTCCCAGTGGCTGGCTCAGCGTATCCGGAGCGGTTCGACTGCCGGCGCCCTTCCCATTGCAAGACCGCTGTGGCCCTCAGGGGCTGCGGCTTCCAACTGAACATGCCTTCGACCTGCGGCGGGAGAGCCCTGCCGGTACATTTAGCAGGCGCCGTAGGAGCAAACCCTCCCCAGGAAACTCTCAGGCCCACGTACCGCCGCGGACAGGCAACTCTGGAAAGCAGTCAGGCACGTCCTGGCTCACCGACGGTGCAAGCGGCTTGGGCTGCGGAAACTCTCAGGTCCCTTACAGAGCGGGGAGGAACCAAATCTTTTGCGGCACCCAAAAATGCCGCTTTATCGATGGAGTTCCTCATGGCGATTCATCCCCCCACGTCCAACGGCGAACCCGCGCGCAACGGTGCGAGCGCGGCAGTACGCAGCGAGCCTCCCCACCTGGAGCGGCAGCTCACCAACCGCCACATCCAGCTCATTGCCATCGGCGGTGCGATTGGCACCGGCCTCTTCATGGGCTCCGGCAAGACCATTTCCGCGGCCGGCCCGTCAGTGATCTTCGTGTACATGATCATCGGGTTCATGCTCTTCTTCGTCATGCGCGCCATGGGCGAGTTGCTGTTGAGCAACCTGAACTACAAATCCTTCAGCGATTTCGCCGCCGACCTCCTGGGTCCGTGGGCGGGCTTCTTCACCGGCTGGACCTATTGGTTCTGCTGGGTGATCACCGGCATTGCGGATGTCATTGCCATCGCCGGCTACTCCAAGGAACTCTGGCCGGGACTGCCGCTCTGGATCCCCGGGCTTGCCACCGTGGCCATCCTGCTCCTGCTGAACCTCGCCACCGTCAAGGCCTTCGGTGAGACCGAATTCTGGTTTGCCCTCATCAAGATCGTCGCCATCGCTGCGCTGATCATCGTGGGCCTCTTCATGATCTTCACCGGCTTCCAGTCCGACGCCGGTACGGCCAGCTTCACCAACCTGTGGAGCCACGGCGGGTTCTTCCCCAATGAATTCATGGGCTTTGTGGCTGGATTCCAGATTGCCGTGTTCGCCTTCGTGGGCATCGAACTGGTGGGCACCACCGCCGCCGAAGCCAAGAACCCCGAGCGGACCCTGCCCAAGGCCATCAACGCCATTCCCGTCCGCGTGCTGCTCTTCTACGTCGGTGCGCTGGTCATCCTGATGGCAGTCACTCCGTGGACCCAGTTCGCGGCAGGCCACAGCCCCTTCATCGGCATGTTCTCCCTGGCCGGCCTCGGCGCTGCGGCCACCGTGGTCAACCTGGTGGTACTCACCTCGGCCATGTCCTCCGCCAACTCCGGCATCTACTCCACCTCGCGCATGGTGTTCGGCCTGGCCCAGGAGGGCGATGCCCCGGGTATCTTCAGCCGCCTGTCCACGAGGAAGGTGCCCAGCAACGCACTGTTCCTGTCCTGCGTCCTGCTGCTCTCCGGCGTCGTCCTCATGTACGCCGGCCAGGACGTTGGCAAGGCCTTTGAAATGGTGACCACCGTGTCCGCCGTCTGCTTCATCTTCGTCTGGTCGATAATCCTTGCCAGCTACATCTCCTTCCGGCGCCGCCGCCCGCAGTTGCACGAGGCGTCGAAGTTCAAGATGCCCGGCGGCATCCCCGTGGTGTGGGTGGTGTACGCGTTCTTCGCGTTCGTTCTCTGGGCCCTGACCACCCAGCCGGACACGTTGATCGCTTTGCTGGTGACGCCCCTCTGGTTCGTCGTCCTGGGCGTGGCGTGGGCCTTCCTGCGGCGCCGGCCCGCACACCTTGCCCGCTTCGAGGTCTTCCGTGCCGAGCTCCGCAATGACGCGGTGGCCGCCGGGCGAAGCACTGCGGAGGTGTCCGCCGAAGAGGTAGTGCAGGCCAGGAAATGACGGCCGGCGGGTCCGCAGCGGTCGCACCGGCCGGCCTGGCTGCCGGGCAGCGCACCCGTGGGGATGATGCCCTCGCCACGGAGTTCATCCTCACGTTCAAGTGCCGGGACTCGCTGGGCATTGTCCAGGCGGTGGCGGCGTTCCTGCTGGCGCAGGAGTGCTACATCGTGGACATCAAGCAGTTCGGCGACAAGGCATCGGGCGAGTTCTTCATGCGGGTGCATTTCACCTCGCAGGAAGAGTACGACGCCGGGTTGCTGCGTGAGCGGTTCGGTTCCGTCGCAGGGGAGTGGGGGATGCAGTGGCGGCTTGAGCCGCACGGCCGCCGGCAGCGGATCCTGGTGATGGTGTCCAAGTTCGACCACTGCCTGAATGATCTCCTGCTCCGCGCCCGTGACGGCGACCTTCCCGTGGAAATCGCCGCCGTTGTCTCCAACCATCCGGACGCAGCCGGGCTCGCCGCATGGCACGGTGTTCCGTTCCACCGGATCCCGGTCACGCCGGAAACAAAGGCCGAAGCCGAGGCCCGGCTGATGGACCTGGTGGACGGTTACGGTGTGGAGCTGGTGGTGCTGGCCCGCTACATCCAGGTGCTCAGCGACGACCTGACCCGGAAGCTGGACGGCCGGGCCATCAACATCCACCACTCGTTCCTGCCCAGCTTCAAGGGTGCCAAGCCGTACCACCAGGCCTATGCCCGCGGCGTGAAGACCGTGGGCGCCACCGCGCACTACGTCAACGCAGAACTGGACGAGGGGCCGATCATTTCCCAGCAGGTTATCGAGGTGGACCACACCTACGAGCCGGCGGACCTGGTGCGGGTTGGCAAGGACGCCGAGTGCCGGGCCCTCACCAATGCTGTGCGCTGGCACGCCGAAGGCAGGGTCATCCTGTCCGGCAGCCGCACCGTGGTCCTGCGCTGAACGCTTCTCTTCTGCTGTGGCGGAACCGGTGCGGTCCTGCCACAGCAGAAGAGGATCCGGGATTGGATCAACCACTGCCGCGCCGGAAGTTAAGCATGCTTAGTGTTTACCCGCATAGGATGGAGGGAGCACGGCAGCCTACCCGCTGCAGGTCGATTTGAATGAAGGTGACCATGGCCCGGCGCAGCAACCCCGCAGTACGCATCGCACAGGAAACCGCCCACAACGCAATGTTCGACGCCGACGGCAAGCCCAAGCCAGGCGTCCACAACATGCTCCTGAAGGCGGTGCAGATCCAGCGGCCCTTGGTGGTTGCCTACATTCGGCGGCTTCAAAAGAAGCACCCGCGCGCCACCGCCGCGCAGCTGGCGGATATCGCAGAGCGGGACTATCTGCGTGCTGTTGCCGGTGGGGGCGCCCTGGTGGGCGCTACCGCCGTCGTCCCTGGTGTTGGAACTGTGGCGTCGCTGGGGCTGTCCGCCGCCGCCACCGTGGGCTTCCTGGAAGCAACGGCGCTCTACGCGACATCGCTGGCTGAACTTCACGGCATCCGCCTGACCAACCCGGAAAAGGCCGGCACCATGGTCATGGCGATCATGCTCGGCGAGGAGGGCACCTCGCTGCTGGGAACGCTCAGCGGACAGGCGTCCGGCAGCGGCAACAGCCCCGCCAACACGTGGGGCAACGTCCTCTCCAAATCGATGGTGGGGCCGGGCTTCGGCAGTGTCCGCAAGCGGATCCAGCATGCCTTCCTCAAGAACCTGCTCAAGCGTCAGGGTACCGCCCTGTTCGGCAGGGCCCTCCCGTTCGGCATAGGGGCCGTGGTGGGTGGAGCCGGTAACCTCGTGATGGGCCGTGCGGTGGCCAAGAACGCCCGGGAGGCGTTCGGGCCGATGCCGGAGACCATTCCCGGGGAGCTGACCGCAGCTGCCGGGCCGGATAACCTGACGCTGGAAGGCAACATACTTG
Organism: Pseudarthrobacter defluvii; assembly: GCF_030816725.1. Classification (NCBI taxonomy): domain Bacteria; kingdom Bacillati; phylum Actinomycetota; class Actinomycetes; order Micrococcales; family Micrococcaceae; genus Pseudarthrobacter; species Pseudarthrobacter defluvii. The sequence goes on along the minus strand of NZ_JAUSYG010000001.1, from coordinate 3,879,040 downwards.
GATCTCAACGCTGACGTAGGCCAATCATTCGGCTCCTGGACGCCAGGAGGCGACCCGGCCATGCTCCAGCTGATCACCAGCGCCAACGTGGCCTGCGGCCTGCATGCGGGCGATCCCGTCACCATGCTCGACAGCTGCCGCGCAGCCTACGAGCTCGATGTCACGGTGGGGGCGCACATCGGCTACCGCGATCTGGCCGGTTACGGACAGCGCGCGCTTGGGATGAGCTTCGATGAGCTGTTCGGTGACGTGCTGTACCAGCTGGGGGCCCTCGACGGGGTTGCCCATGCGGTGGGTGCCTCGGTGGACTACGTGAGGCCCCATGGTGCGCTGTACGACGCGCTCATTCACGACGCCGAGCAGGCCTCGGCCGTTGTCGCGGCAGTCAATGCATACGATCCGGGCCTTCCCATCCTCGGCTTCCCCGGCTCTGAGCTCTTGAAGCAGGCCAAGGAGGCCGGGCACCCGGTGTTCATCGAGGGCTTTCCCGATCGTGCCTATTTCCGTGATGGCAGCCTCGTGCCGCTCACCGACGAGAATGCGTTTTTGCAGGACATGGACGCAGTGGTTGAACGCGCCGTCCGCCTGGCTACTCAAAGCGAAGTGGTGGCGGTGGATGGAACCGTGGTTCCTGTCCGGGCAGACTCCCTGCGTCTGCAGGGCGGCAGCCCCGGCGCAGTGGAGCTGGCGGCCCGGGTGCGTGCAGGCCTTGAGGCCGCCGGCGTGGAGTTGGCGGCCTTCGCATAGCCGGCGTGGGGTTGGCGGCCTTCGCATAAAGGGCTTGTTGCGGAACTGCCCCGCCTGTCCGAACCCTCCGTCGGTCGGGAGTCCCAAGAATTAAGCGGTAGTCCGGTCGGTGGGCGTGCCCTTTTCGTTCGGCGAAACCCTCCCGTTGGCCAGCGCCGTTCGACGGCTGCGCAGTGCCTACGTCATCCGGATGGTACGGGTATGGCCGGCATTGCTAGCAGTTCTACCCAGCGTGGATCTGACGCGCATGGTCCCGTCGGGTCGATCACGTACTCGCTGGTGGGTTCTTCCGGTGGTGGGTCGGGCCAGGCTGGCATGTCTGCGAGCAGTTGCTGCCACTGCCCGTCCTCATCCTCCGATTCCGTGGCCCTTAGGCGGGCCGCGGTACCGGATGGGCCGGCTGCGTTTGGTGGCACGCTGGCGTCAGGGGCAGTAGTACCCGGTGAAGCCGCCGCCTCATTGGCACCCGCAACAGGACCCACTGGAAGGATGCGTGGTGGCCAGTGGGTTGGTTCCGGGTCGGGTTGTTCGGGTTTGTAGTGGCGGCCGGTTGGTGAGGTCCAGCCGGGCGGGTCTTTCTGGGTGGCTGGGTCTGGTGTCCATTGGTTGTGGTGTTTGAGTCTGTGGTGCTTGGGGCACAGTTGCGCCAGGTTGCTGATCCCTGTGGTTCCTCCGTGTTCCCAGGCGGTGAGGTGGTCGGTTTCGTTGTCAGGGGTCTTGTTGGTGCAGCCGGGGAAGGTGCATTTGCCGTCACGCATCCTGATCCAGCGTTTGATGGTTTCGGTGAGCCGGTAGTTCTTCCGCCCGATTTCCAGTGGCGCCCCGTCCCGGGGATCAACAAGCACCCGGTAGAACGAGTCCGCCCCGTCCGCGACGAGTTTCCGGGCCATGGCCGCCGGGATCGGTCCGAAACCATCCAGGATCGCGGGCTCGTCGGTGACGCCGAAGAGGGCGAACACGGGAACCATCACCAGGACGTCGGCCCGCGGGGTGGGGACTTCGCCGAGTTCAGTGGAGCTGCCGGCGCCGAGGAGCAGGGATGCTGCGATGTCGGGGCGGAGTTGGGTGAGGGTGCGGGGCTCATCGGGTCCCTGCAGCCCGCGGGCGGTGGCGCGGTTCCAGATGGCGCACGCGGTATCGCCGGGAAGGTAGAGCGAGACCCAGGCCATGCCGTCCTTGTCCGGGGTGTATTCCATCCGCCGGTCCGCCACGCCCTTGGCATGCCGCTTCTCCAGGGTTTCCGGGTGGTGGCGTTCCCGCCAGGCACGGACCTTGGCCCGGAACCGGGACGGCACCAGCTCACCGGGTGCCGCACCCCGGGCCGGGCTGGGGGCGTCGGGGTCGAAGAAATGCGCCACCAACCCGGCCGCCCCCGCAGGGTCAAGGCCCTCGGACTCGTCCGCAACAACGCGGGCGTGCTGCCACGACATCGCCCCGGCGGACAGGGCCTCGAACACCCGCGGCAGGGAGCAGACCCGCCGGGACTGGTCCACGAAAGCCCCGGCCGCGGCGGAGCTGATGGTCAGGACCCCGGCGACCTCCTCAACGACGGACATTTCGGTGTAGGTGCGGTCCTGCACCGAGGCGTCCGGCGGGGTCATGGCCTGCTGGAACTGCAAGGCTTCGGTGACGTCCCGTGCCTTCACCGCCGCGAGCTGTGCCTCTAATCGGGAGATAACCTCCAGCCGTTCCAGCCGGATCTCGTACCGCCGCTCCAGCACATCAACACCGGAACCAACACCTGCCCCTGCAACGAGGAAGGAGTCCTCACGGTCCAGCGAGTCAAGGACAGCAAGGGCATCAAGGACAGCAACGCAGGCGTGAACACCCTCCGAAGCCACCACCCCAACACCGCTGCCGATTTCCATAAGAGAATCATCCAACGGGGGTCTGACAATCAAAGCCTGACTGGCGCCAGGGATACCAGGAACCCCGGCGCCAGGCGTAGCAGACCGGGTTCGCAGCCCTAGCCGCCCGCGAACGGAGGCAGCACGCCCAGCCAAGATGCCGCCGTCGTACGCATTGTCGCTGCGGAGGTTCCCTTTCGCACCCCTAATGTCCGGTGCGAAAAGGAACTTGCGCAGCGCCCGGACCGCATCCGCCCGCGAGAAAGACAGCCGCGGCAGGACTAGCCGAACAGCAGCTGCGCCACCGTGAAGATTGCAAGGCCGGCCAGGGACCCCACCACCGTGCCGTTGATGCGGATGAACTGCAGGTCCTTGCCCACCTGGAGTTCGATCTTCTGTGAGGTTTCCTCGGCATCCCAGCGAGCCACCGTGTCCGTAATGACCCCGGCGATGTCCGAGCGGTACGTCCGCACCAGGTAACCCGCCGCGTCACCAATCCAGGCGTTGACCTTCCCCGCCAGTTCGGGGTCGTCCACCAGGCGCGACCCGAAGTCACGCACCGCAGCCTTGAACTTGATGGTGAGCTCGCTGTCAGGATCGTCCACAGCGCCCAGCAGCGCGTTCTTCACGGTGCCCCAGGTCCGGGACGCGAGTTCGCGCACCTCGGGATCGCCCAGGACCTGCGCCTTGATGTCCTCTGCGCGTGCAATCATCGCGGGGTCATGCTGCAGGTCCTGCGCCAGGTCGTTGAGGTACTTGTCGATCGACTGCCGCACCTGGTGCCGGGGGTCGGCCTGCACGGCCCGGACAAACTTCAGGATCTCGAGATACACCTTGTCGCCCACCAGCCCGTCCACGAACTGCGGAACCCAGGTGGGGGAACGGTCGGACACCAGGTGGGTCACGGTGTCGTGGTTCTCGTCCACCCAGTCCGCCGCGCGGTCCACCAGCAGGTCCACCAGGGTGTGGTGGTGCCCGTCATGGAAGATCCGCTCTGCGAGCCGGCCGACGGGAGGTCCCCACGGCGGAGCCAGCAGGTGCTTGCGCACCATGCCCTCGATGACGGCCTGGACGTCGTCGTCGTTCAAAACCCTGAACGCGCCGCGGATCGCTGCTGCGCCCTCCTTCGCCACCCGGTCGGCACCGCCGGGCGCAGAAAGCCACTGCCCCGCCCGGCGGGCGATGTTGACGCTGGCCAGCTTGTCCTGGACCACCTGTTCGGACAGGAAGTTGGTTTCAACGAACTCGCCCAGGGAGGCGCCGATCTGGTCCTTTCGCCGGGGAATGATGGCGGTGTGCGGGATCTTGATGCCCATGGGGTACTTGAACAGGGCCGTCACCGCGAACCAGTCCGCCAGCGCACCCACCATTCCGCCTTCGGCTGCCGCACGCACGTACTGCAGCCACGGATAGTCCTTCTGCAGGGCGAACGCGAAGACAAAAATCACCGCCATGGCAATGAGCAGACTCAGTGCCAGCAGCTTCATCTTCCGCAGCGCTGCCGCTTTTTCGGCGTCCCCGGCATCAAGCTGGCTGCGTACGACGGCGCCTGCCGCCGGAGTGCCGGGCCCCACCTTCGGCGCTGCTTCGGCGGGTGCTTCCTGCGTGGTTGGCCCGGTAGTTGCCTCAGAGTTCACCTGCATGTGCCAAGCCTAGCCCCGAAGGCGGGGGCGGGTCGGCTACCGTGTGACCATGACAACTGACGAGTCCGTGCCGCAGCGGCCGCTGGTCTTTGCCCACCGCGGTTCAAGCGGCGCCTTTGCCGAACACACCCGCGCCGCCTACCTGCAGGCCTTGGCCGACGGGGCCGACGGGGTGGAGTGCGACGTCCACCTGACCCGGGACCAGCACCTGGTCCTGCTCCACGACGCCAACCTGGACCGCACGTCGGACGGGACAGGGCCGGTGGCGGAACGCACCCTGGAGGAGCTGCGCCAGCTGGACTTCTCGTCCTGGAAGGGAGTCCGCATCCCCGAAACGTACGGGGCGCGCTCGGAACAGCTCCTCACCCTTCCGGAACTGCTGGACATCCTCCGCGGAGCTGGGCGCCCCGTGAAACTCGCCATCGAGCTCAAGCATCCAAGCCCCTACCAGCTCAAACTCGAGGACCGGGTGCTGGAGGCGCTCCGCAACGAGGGCTGGGACCCGCAAAGTTCCACCGTGGACAACGTGGCCGTGACCTTCATGAGTTTCAGCCCGGATTCGATCCGCCACCTGCTTCTTTCCATCCCGCCGCAGTACATCTGCCAGCTGGTGGACGACCTCACCATCCACGAGATCCGGGGTGGACTGGGGGTTGGACCGCTCGCCGGCGGCGCCATCGCCAACCTGATGAAGGCAACGCAGCTGGAGGGCGAACGGATCCTGGACGACCGGGATGTGGGGATGGCCGGTCCCGGCATCGACTACGTCCGTGAACGTCCGGGCACCGTCCGCCGCTGGCTGGACTCGGGCCGCCGCTTCCGGGTGTGGACAGTGGACTCACCCGAGGACGTGGCGCTCTGCCAGGACCTGGGCATCCATGAGATCACCACCAACGTGCCGGCCCGTGTCCTTGACCAGCTCCGGCTTGCCTCGCCGCAGGGAAAGTAGGGCCTGACGTGGACGCCGCGGGCACCTATTCCCCGCGCCGCTGGTGGGCAGGACCGCTCGACGTCGAGGGGCTCGCGCTGCATTCGGTGGAAGCCGTGGCAGCTGCCCTGAACCTGTATGCCGGCACGCCTGGCCGTTTCACCACCACGGCTGCCCTCACCGCGGCCGCCTTCGACTCCTTCGGCCACCTGCGCATTGCGGGCCGCAAGCCGGAGGGCTTCGCGGCCCTCTCGGGCTTCCGCCGCACCCGCGACGGCTGGATCCGGCTCCACGCGAACTACCCCCACCATGAGCAGCGGCTGCTGCAGGCCCTGGATGCCACCTCCGCGGAAGGGGCGGAGCGGCAACTCCGCTCTATGGCTGCTCTGGAGGCCGAGACCGCCATCCAAAGCCTGGGAGGCATCGCCGCGGCAGTCAGGACACGCAGCCAGTGGCTCGATTCGGACATGGGACGGGCGGCGGAATCCGGTCCCTGGATCGCCTTCGACTTTGCCGACGGTGCCACGGCCGGTTTGGGGTTGGAGGAGTCTGCGGTGGCAACAGCTACGGCATATGGGACGGGAGTCAGGGAAGGCTTGCCCCTGGATCACCTGCCCCTCGGCGGACTGCGCATGCTGGACCTGACCCGGGTGATTGCAGGCCCCGTTGCCACCCGCTTGCTCGCGGCGCTTGGCGCAGACGTCCTGCGAATTGACCCGCCCGCCTTCCCCGAAATCGAAGACCAATTCGTGGACACGGCATTCGGCAAGCGAAGTGCCGAAGCGGACCTCGCGCTCCCAGGCAGCCAGCAGGAGTTGCGGCGGCTCCTGGCGGCCGCCGACGTGGTGGTCACTGGTTACCGTCACGGGGCCCTGGATCGCTTTGGGCTCAACCCCCGGGAACTGCTGGCCACGCACCCCGGACTGGCAGTGGTCACCCTCAACAGTTGGGGACGCTTGGGGCCGTGGAGCGCTCTGCGCGGGTTCGACAGCATCGTCCAGGCGGCATGCGGAATCGCGGACCTTTACGGCAAGGAGAACGACGACGGCGAATGGCGCCCGGGTGCCCTGCCTGTCCAAGCGCTGGACCACGCCACAGGCTACGGCGTCGCTGCCGCTGCCATCCGGATTCTGGCCCGACGCCGTGAGACGGGGACCGGGGGCGCGGCGTACCTGTCCCTCGCCCGAACCGCCGAGGAACTCTTCTCGCTGGGCAATAACACGGAACTGGTCAATAACACGGAAAAGGGTAATAACACCGAGAACAGCAGAGACACGGAGAGGGGCAAGGACACGGCGAGTCCTTCAGAGCTGCCCGGCCCCGGCTACCGGTTCATGGACAGCGCGTACGGCCTGCTCCGCTACGTTGGCCCTCCGCTGATGAATGCGGGCCAGCCTTTGGACTACCTCTCCCCGCCACCGCCGTACGGAGGCTCGCCGCTCGTCTGGGCGTGACAGCTGCATGGTGGGTTTTTGGTAGTCACAGCCCCGCGGCAGGCGCCGGTTTCTGGCCGCCGCATTGGCTGTGGTTGAGTGGGTTCCATGTCTTTTCCCTGGCCCGGACCCGCTGTTCAGGGCCTGTCTCTGCAGGGCCTGGCCATCCAGCGCCCGTCCGTCCATCGCCTGTGCGTTCAGCCTCCAGCCATCCGGAGCCTGTCCGCCGCTGCCATGGGAGCCCTCCTGCTGATAAGTGCAGGCAAGCATTTCCGGGATCCCGGCTTCTACCGGGACGTAGTTCCGGGCTATCTGTGCCGCCAGGATCCTTCGCCGGGCACCGATCAAAGTAACCGGGACCAGCCCAACACCGACCAACGCGGCACCGATCAGGGCAACGTGGACCGTAGCGGTATGGACCGTAGCAGTGTGGACCAAGGCGCCGCGGCCCAGCACCCGCTGGCCGTCCTGTCCCGGGACGAGTGGATTGCGGTGAGCGGCCTGCTGGAGTTGGCTGCCGCCGTCGGAATCCTGCTCCCGCCCACCCGGAAGCTGACGGCCACCGCCCTGACTGCCATGTTCACCGCGTTCCTGGCAGGACATGTGGACGCCCTGGTGCGCGCGTACGGCCCGGCCGGCTCATCCCGCCGCAGAAAGATCCACACCGTGCGGTTGCCGCTTCAGGTGCCCCTCATCCTGTGGGCCTGGAGCCTGCGGAAACCCGCCCTGCCTGCGAATCGACGCGGAGGGCGGGCGTGAAGCTGCTGGCCTCTCCGGCGGTCAGGGTGGGTATTTCCATCAGCATCGCCACCGGCCTGTACGGGATCTCCTTCGGAGCGCTCGCGGTGACGTCAGGGCTCAACTTCTGGCAGGCCATGGCCCTGAGCCTGCTCCTTTTCAGCGGCGGCTCGCAGTTTGCCTTCATCGGAGTTGTGGCCGGTGGCGGTTCGGGCATCGCGGCCATGGGCGCCGCGACCCTCCTGGGCATGCGCAACGGCATCTACGGGATGCAGTTGAACGCGCTGCTGCGGCCCACCGGCTGGCGAAAGTACGTCGGGGCGCAGCTGACCATCGATGAATCCACAGCCACCAGTACCGGCCAGACGGACCCTGCCGAGCAGCGCCGCGGTTTCTGGACAGCAGGAATCGGCGTCTACGTGCTGTGGAACCTCTTCACCGCTGTTGGTGCGCTCGCCGGCAGCGCGTTGGGCGATCCGAAACAGTGGGGGCTTGATGGTGCTGCCGTCGCAGCCTTCCTTGCGTTGCTCTGGCCACGGCTCAAGGGCCGGGAGCCGATCGCCATCGCGGCCGTGTGCGCCGTCGCTACAGTGGTGGCCGTTCCCTTTGTGCCGCCGGGCGTACCCATCCTCGTCGCGGCCGTGGTGGCGGCGCTCGTGGGGTGGTTCAGCCATGGCCGCCGTGACGAAGGCCTGGAGCCCGACGTCGAGCCCTACGGAACCCACCACCCCGGCGCTCACCACGAGGCAGCCAGCACTCATAACGACGCGGCCGGCGCCGGCCCGGGAATGCCGCCTCCGGAACGCACGGATCCGGAGGCGGGCGCATGAGCTTGTGGATTTGGCTCCTTATTGCCTGCCTGCTTGCCTACGCCTGGAAAATCGTAGGGTACTTCGTCCCCGCGAAATTCCTCGAGGATCCACGTACATCACGCATAGCAGGCACCATGACCATCGGACTGCTCGCGTCACTTACCGTGGTGAACGCGGTGGTGTCGGGCCAGGGCCTCGCCGCCGACGCGAGGCTGGGTGCGCTTGCCGTAGCCGCGATCGCCCTGGTGCTCCGGGCGCCGTTCCTGGTGGTGGTCATCGCCGGAGCCGGGACCGCCGCCCTTCTGCGGGTCCTGGGCTGGAGTTAGCGGGGCGCCAACCGCACATGATGGTGATGCAGATCACTTCCGTGGCGGGGTGCCGGTTGTACTATGGGATCGGCTTATGCAGTTGGCCATGGCATTCCAATGAACGGCGACCATGGAAAATCAGCTGCATCCTGCAGGCGGCATAGCGGGCAGACCCCGGCACAAGAATGCCCGACGGCGGGCCGGCCTGCCTGCCAGACGCTTCTTTAGGCGCTTTTCCAGCCTTTCGGACGTGCCGGAAGAGGACCTGGAACTGCTCGCCCTAAGCCTGCGCGACGCATTCGACCTGGATCCGGCGTCGTCCGTTCCGGCGCTGCGGGGCCTGGTGCATCAGGAAATCCGCAGGCGGGAAGAGGCGGGCAGCGCCTAGCGCCGACGCATTCCTGGTGCCATGTGTGGTGCACTGGAAGAGAGGCAGCCCACATCCAGGCGGCCACCAAGGAGGAATCGAGATGGACGAACAGTCACGGCCGGTTGAGCCGCAGGACGGCCAGGGCACCGAGGACACCAGCAGGAACGCCAGGGAAGACAGGAGCGCCAGGGAAGATCCTGGTGCAGGGGTTCCGGCGCGGCAGAGCAGACAGGAAAGCACCGCGCCGCCTACCTTGATCCCCATGGATCGGAGTCGACCCGGGAGTTGCGGGACACCGCAAGGCGGCGCCGGGATGCCGAAGAAAAGCTCCAACAGCACCTCATGGAAGCGAAGGACCACGTTCCCAACGAGTTCCACGAGCACCCCGGGCATGAACACGCCGGACATGAACATCCAGATCAGGAGCGCGCTGGCCAGGAGCGCGGCGGCCAGGAACCCGCTGGCCAGGAACGCGGCGGTCAGGAGCACACTCGGATGCATCGCCAGGGCGCCGGCCAGCCCGAAGACGGCAGGACCGTGGAAGGGGACGAGGGCAGGGGATAGCCCCAAGGGCGCTGCGGGCCGGGCACTGCGGCAAGGGCGCTGCGGGGCGGGCACTGCGGCAAGGGCGCTGCGGGGTGGCGGCCAGCACTGAAGACCAGCGGGGCGGGCCGGGGTTCGGCTGTGCGGGTCGACGCACGCCCGTGGGCAGGTGCGGATGCAGCAGTTCCCTAGGCCACCCCGTGTGCGGCGCCGTCAGGCGAGACGGCCCGGCGGCTGCTTTCCTCCACGCCCATCTCGTACCAAACCTGTGCGCCAAAGTCAGGATCACGGGTGTCAAGGTTCTGGTACAAGGCGTCGAGCAGTTCGACCAGTTCCCCGGTTGTCAGCTCAGGGAGGACTTCCTCCGGGCCGCGGGGATCAGTGAGGTAGTGGAGAAGCTCTGAACGGTTCATTGCAGCACAGCCGTCGTACGGCCAATAGGCACGAAGTGCATGGGTCGCTCCCGCTGGAAGTACCTGAGGCTGGCTGCCTAACCCCAACTGGAATTCTATTGCACCTTCTCCCTGCTAACAATGAAATCGGCAACAGCGGGGCCGTGCCTGCCTGGGGAAGTGCATGCCAGGGATTGGGCCACCGCGGACCCTGCCCACAGCGGAGTGGGCGCGCTAGGAAGTGGGCGCTAGGAAGCGGGCGCGGCGGCCGGGACCGGCACCAGCACGGGAAGCGGGCGCGACGGGCGGGCCGTGCGGATGGCGTCTTCGACAAGCGCCAGCGGCCGGCGCCAGGCGTCCGAGCCGGGCTCCATGGTGTCTACCACCCCGATCAGCATGGCGAGCAGCCGGAACATGTCCGTCATGGAGATATCCGTGCGCAGGCTGCCCTGACCCTGTCCGCGCACCAGCAGGACGCTCATGGACTCCATGAGTGAACCCGTGATTCCGGTGAGTAGCTCACGCCGCCCTGCCACAGCGCACAACAGGTTCGCATCGTCACTGGCGGCTGCCATGAGTGCTTCGAGGACGCGGAGCAACCCGGCGGCTGCATCAATGTCGGCCAGGGCTCCGTCCATGACCGGGTCTACGGTGAGGCGGAGTTGCCGGTTGAGCGCCGCAAGCACCAGCTCCTCCTTGTCCGCGAAGTTGCGGAACAGGGTAGCCGGGCCAACACCGGCCGTGGTGGCGATGGTCTGGAGCGGCACTTCCGGGCCAAACTCACGAAAGCACCGGCGCGCCGCCGTGATGATCTTGTCCACATTCCGCGCTGCGTCTGCGCGGAGGGGCTTGCGGGCGACTGCGAGGCTCATGCCCAAAAGGGTAGCAACGGAGCCTGCGGCCAACACGGTTACTCCGGGGTAGGCGCTTATGTGACGGGGAACATGTCCCCAGTCTCCCGCGCTGCTGCCCAAAACAGCGTGGGAGACTGGGGGCATGTTGCTTGCATTTTCTGTTGCTCCTTCAGGCATTCCCAGTGAAGGCTCCCGGCCTGGCGATGCCTCAGTGCACGACGCCGTCGCCGCCGCGGTGAAGATTGTCCGGGAGTCCGGGCTCCCCAACCAGACGGATTCCATGTTCACCACCATTGAGGGCGAGTGGGACGAAGTGTTCGACGTCGTAAAACGTGCCACCGAGGCAGTGGCACGCTACGGAAGCCGCGTCTCGCTGGTGATCAAGGCAGACATCAGGCCCGGATACAGCGGTGAGTTGACGGCGAAGGTGGACCGCCTGGAGCACGCCCTGGCACAGAAACCTTAAGACTGTCCGGAGGGGCCAAAGTATCTGGACCCCCGGGACGGTGCGTGCCAAAATGTGGCAATGTTCGAGCACAAACCCCGGCCGGAATGGATTGCCACTGAGGAGTTCCTGTCCAATACGGTGGTGCATCCGGACGCTGCGGTGCAGCAGGCCATCAGCGCTGCCGCGGAAGCTGGAATGCCGCCCATCGAAGTGGCGCCGAACTCCGGGAAGCTCCTGAAGCTCCTGGTCCAGCTGTCCGGTGCGCACCGGATCCTGGAGATCGGGACGCTCGCGGGCTACAGCACCATTTGGATGGGTCGGGGACTTCCGCGCAGCGGCACATTGGTCACTTGCGAGTACCTGCCCCAGCATGCGGAGGTGGCGTGGGCGAACATTGATGCCGCCGGGCTTGGTGAAAGGGTGGAAATCCGGCTCGGCCCTGCGCTGGATACCCTTGCTGCCCTCGAGGAAGAGGAGAGGGAGCCGTTCGACTTCATCTTCATCGACGCGGACAAGCAGAACAACAGCCGTTACCTTGATTGGGCGGTAAGACTTGGCAAGCCCGGTGCCGTCGTCGTCCTGGACAACACCATCTGGGAAGGAGCTGTCCTGGACCCGGACATCGACCCCGTTAACGCGCCCGGAATCATCGATGCCCTCAAGCTGCTTGGTGCCCATCCACGACTTGATGCCACCGTCATCCAGACCGTCGGCTCCAAAGGCTGGGACGGGTTCGCCCTGGCGCGCATCCTTCCGCAGAACAGTAAGTAAGCTGTGGAGATGCGTCCGGTGCCCCACCGGACATCTTCGATGGAGGACGTACTTGCACGCGGCACCTACTCCTGTGTTCATGGGCTCCACCCCTGCAGACCTCTCCCGATATGTTCCGCTCCTCGATTCGGTGGCTGCTTCAATCGGTGACGTTCCTGCCCTGCTGGCGCTTGCTGTCGAGGCAGGACAGACCTGGCCTCGGCCCGGTGAAGGAAGCACCGCTGTGCTGTGGGAGCTTCTGGCCTCTGTGGCGGCCACTGATGTGGCCGCAGCCCGGGTGCTGGAGCCGCACCTCGACGCCGTCGCCATTCTTGCCCAGTCCCGGCACGCATTTCCGGATGACCGGTCCATACCTGACGACGCCACGCAAGGTACGTGGGGCGTATTCGCCGCAGAGGCGCCGGGCGCCCGGCTTGAAGCGCGATCCGGGGATGCGGGCGCTGTACTCGACGGGTCCAAGCCATGGTGTTCCCTTGCCGGCCGCCTGGACTTCGCCATCGTCACCGCGCACACGGACGACGGCGGCAGGGCGGCTTTCGCGGTCAGCCTTCGCCAGGCAGGCGTGGCATGTGAGGAACCAGAGTGGATCGCGCGCGGGCTCCGGGAGATTCCCAGTGGAAGTGTCCGTTTCGACCAGGTTCCGGCCACTCCCGTGGGCGGGACCGGTTGGTACCACAGGCGGCAGGGCTTTGCCTGGGGCGGCATGGCCGTGGCGGCGTGCTGGCTGGGCGGCGCCGTGGGTGTGGCCAGGGATTTCCGCGCCGGGTTGCTTGCGGGAGCGGAGGGAGGACGGGAGCCGGACCAGGTGGCACTCGCCGCGCTCGGAGAGGTGGACCGGACCCTTACGGCAGCCCTGCAATTCCTGGCACGCACCGCGGCGGGCATTGACGACGGCACCCTCGGTGGCGGGGCAGGCCAAAGTACCTGGAGCGAGGCCAAGCGCGTCCGCGGAACTGTTGCAGCCGCCGTCGAACGCGTCCTTCATCTGGTGGCCTCCAACCGCGGTCCGGGGCCGCTCGCCTTCGACGAACCGTACGCCAAGAGGACGGCTGACCTGGCACTTTACGTCCGGCAGCATCATGGCGCACGCGATGATGCCCAACTGGGCCGGCTTGCGCTCAAGGGGGACTGCCCATGGTGACCTTTTCGCATACAGATCAGGGGACCGCCGAGGAAGCGTGGGCCGCAAGCGGACTGGCTGCGGCGCCGGAACTGCCGCTGGATCCGGCCGAACTGGCGGGCATGCGCTTCGTGGTCCTGGCAGCGCATCCTGACGACGAAACGCTGGGGGCCGGCGGGCTCATGGCCTCACTTGCGGCGCTGGGAGCGGCGGTCGAAGTCGTGCTCTGCACAGCGGGGGAAGGGTCGCACCCGGATTCGCCCACCACCAAGCCGGAACAGTTGGCCCATACCCGACTCACTGAGTTCGCAGCCGCCCTGGCCGCCTTGGGACTGGAGGGCCGCTGGACGTTCATCGGGCTGCCGGACCGCGGACTCGGAAGGCACACCGAAGCCATCGCCCGGGCTGTCCGCGAGGCCGCCCGGCGGCTTCCCGGCGATCCGGCGCGGCTTGCCATCGTGGCACCGTACCGCGGTGACGGGCACGGTGACCATGACGCGCTTGGCGCAGCAGCAGCCGACGTGGCGCGGCAGGACGGCCATGCACTGCTGGAATACCCCATCTGGTTTTGGCACTGGGCCACGCCCCGGAACCGGGAATGGCAGCGGTGGCTCCGTTTCCATTTGGATGAACCTGCCCGCGGAGCCAAGAAGCAGGCCATGGCGGAGCACGCAACACAGGTGCAGCCATTGTCTGCTCTTCCCGGCGACGAAGCACTGCTGAGCGGGCTGTTCCTGCAACACTTCTCACGCGGCTATGAGATGTTCGCCTGGACAGCCGCGCCCATTTCATCCGGGCGGCCGCACTCCAGCAGTGACGCCGAACTGGTCTTTGACGGCGTCCATGACGGTTCCGAGGATCCCTGGAATTACAGCAGAAGCTGGTACGAGCGGCGCAAACGCGCACTCACCCTTGCAGCCCTGCCGGCGGAATCCTATGAACGCGGCCTGGAAGTGGGCTGCTCCATCGGGACGTTGACGGCGGAACTGGCTACGCGGTGCCGCAACCTTCTGGCGGTGGACGCGAGCGGAACCGCCGTGCGGCGGGCCAGCCAACGGCTGGAGAACAGGGCCGGGGTCCAGGTGGAGCAGCGCGTCCTGCCGGGAGCCTGGCCCCAGGGAACCTTTGACCTGCTGGTGGTTTCCGAAGTGGGCTACTATTTCGCGGTTAAGGAGCTGGCGCAGTTATGGGACCGGGTGGAAACGTCCCTGGAACCCGGCGGAATCCTTCTCCTGTGCCATTGGCGGCATCCCATCAACGGGTGGGAGCTGGATGGGGACACTGTCCACGCGCTCGCCAGACAACGACTGGGGTGGCGGACCGCAGGGCTGTACCAGGAACGCGACTTCGTGCTGGAAGTCCTCATTGCCCCCGACAATGCGGTGACGATATGACGCCGACCGCTGTTGGGGGAGAGGCTCCGAGGCACCCGGCAACCCACGGCAACAACAGAATCCAGCAGATTGCCGTTGTCATTCCCGTATACAACGAGGAGCAGCACCTGGAACGTGCGCTCACCGCAGTCCAAAGTGCGGCCGACCGGGCGGAGCGGGAACTTCCCGGTGTGGCGGTGCAGGTGGTGGTGGTCCTGGATAGCTGCACCGACCGGTCCGCGGCGATAGCTGCGGCAGTCGCCGGGGAGGACGTGCGGTTTGTGGTCCTGCCGGCGAGCTTCCGAAGTGTGGGAAAGAGCAGGCAGGCCGGGGTCGGTACGGCCTTGGGGAACGTAAGAAGTTCTTCCACCGGCGACGGGTTGGCGGGCATGTCCCTGCGCGGGGTTTGGCTCGCCAACACAGATGCCGATTCCTGCGTGCCTCCACACTGGCTGGTGCGGCAACTGGAACTGGCTGCACTCGGTTTCGATGTTGTCCTTGGCACGGTGCAGCCGGACCCCCATGGCATGCACCACGAGCTGTTGGCCCGCTGGCATGCGCGGCACGCCGGCACCGAGGATCACTCCCATGTGTACGGCGCCAACCTTGGAGTCCGTGCCTCTTCCTACCTCGCTGCAGGTGGCTTCCCCGGCGTCGATTTCGATGAAGACCAGGCGCTGGTCAACAGGCTTCGAAGCAGCGGCGCGGGCATTGCGGCCACCGACACCACACGGGTCCTCACATCAGGACGGACTGTGGGGCGGGCGCCGCGGGGCTTCGCCGCATACCTCCTGGCGCTGGCCAGGCCATAGGCGCCGGGCACGGCCGGGCAGGACGAGGATGCAGGAAGGGCTGCTGCCTGCGGCAGCAGCCCTTCTTGCTGGAGGGATGCTTCTTTCCAACAGCCCTTCGGCCTTACGGGTTTTTGACTCCCTAGCAGGCTTGGTGCCTGCCGGCTGGCTAAGCGGTCTTTAGACCAAGTCCGGTGCGCTGGCCACTATGTAATCCGCCGCAGCCGGTCCGGTCATTGAAAGGTTGTTGTTGTCCGGATCGATTCCAGCATCCTGCATGGCCTCCCACAGGGCGGCCGGCGGCTGAAGCTTTGCCTTGTGCAGGAGGCACCAACTCGTGTAAAGGCCATACAGCTCGTCGCGTCCGAGGCCCAGTCCGGGCTCCCTGTCCGCGACAACTGCTTCGGCAAGAAAATTTTCAAAATGGGTAGCGGGCATGTCCACTCATAAGGGTTCGACCTTGATCCCGCCGTCTGCTTCAGCGGCCCCGCCGGTCCCGGAAGGATCCGGGCGAGGTATTCAAAAATTATTGCAGTTCAGCGCGCTTTGTCCAGTTACAGCCTGGACGCGGAAAGTTTGAGGGGGCCGACGGCGACTGGGGGGACTGGCCTCGGTCTCAGAAGAGGCCATCTCACCGCCGACCCCGCATTGCCCCGGATTCCATGCACCCGGGAAACCAAACAGGACCTACAAGATGAATTTTCCTCCATCTCGAAGGTCCTGCCTAGTCCCCCTGCGCGGCGGGTGTGCCTGCCTGGTTAAGCGCTCCCGCGGCTCCGGTTCCCGTCATCGGGTTCTCCGTTGCCGGCGCGGTGCTGCACTTTTTCACGGATCCGGTCGCGGTGGCTTTCCCCGGGGCGGGGTCCGTTCTGCCCGTCGCCGCTGTGCTGACCGTCCTGGTTGTCACCGGAACCGTCCTGGCCGCCTTCCGAACTGTACTTCTCCCGGAGTTCCCGGCCGTGCTTGATATCTTCGTCGATCTGCTTCTGCAGTTTTTCGCTCTTCTTGGTGTCCCGCGGCGGCAGCTGGATGGTTTCCTCGGCCTTGATGCCGGCCTGGAGTTCACGCGCACGCTCCACCTCAGCGTCGAACTCGGCGCCGAAAAGAAGCGACATGTTCAGGATCCAGAGCCACAGCAGCATGATGATCACACTGCCCAGCGCGCCGTAGGTCTTGTTGTAGTTGCCGAAGTTACCCACGTAGAAGCCGAAGCCCAGTGAAGCGATCAGGAACACGACCAAGGCGATCGCGGAACCCATGCTCATCCAGCGGAACTTGGGCTGCTTGACGTTGGGGGTGCCGTAGTAAAGGACGGCGATGATGGCGATGATCAGGATGACCATGACCGGCCATTTGGCGATGTTCCAGACCATGAGGAAGGGACCGCTCAGCCCGATAAGGCCTCCCACTGCCTCGGACACCGGCCCGCTGAGGACCAGCATGCCGGCCAGCAGTGCCACGATAACCACGGCAAGGAGGGTGATGGCGAGCATGGTGCTGCGCAACTTCACGAAGGCACGGCCCTCATCCACCTCATAGATCCGGTTCATAGCCCGGCCGAAACCGCCCACATAACCTGACGCTGACCACAGGGCGGTGAGGAGACCGATGACCAGGGTGAACCCGGCCGCCGGCGCGCTGGTCAGTTCCGATATGGGGCCGCTGATGGTGTTAACAGTTTCTGCGGGAGCGAAGCCACGCACGATCTCCAGCAAGGCATTGGTGGTCTTTTGCGGATCACCAAAAAGCCCAAGCAGTGAAACCAGGGCCAGCAGGGCGGGGAACAGCGAGAGAACCGCGTAATAGGTCAGGCCTGCTGCCAGGTCCGGGCACTGGTCCTTGCTGAACTCCCGGAGGGTCTTCTTGGCGATGTATTTCCAGGACGGTTTCTCCAAGTCCCTGGGGCTGTCAGGTTTCCGTGTGTCGTTCGGATCCGGAGCCTGGCCCGCCTTGGCGGTGCTGGTCTCGGAATCGTCGTGAGTGGCCATGGGGGTCCTCTCAATCAGGGGGCGAAGCCAACAGGCCGGACCGCGGGAGCGGTGCCGGCCTGTTGGACAGGGCTGTTGCCTTTGCGGTTCTCTGACCGGCCGGACTAGGTGTTTTGGACGTTGTCTTTGGCGTCGGTGGCGCGGTCTTTGACGTCGGTGGCGGCTTGTTGGCCTTCGGTCTTGACGTTTTGGGCGGCGTCGGTGGCGGTGGCCTTGACGTTTTCCACGGCTTCCTGGGCGGGTTCCTTGAGGTCCTGGGCCATGGTTTTGGCGGCATCGGTGACCTGGGTTGCCAGGGGCTGGGCGGCGGTTTTGAGTTGGTCCGCGGCTTCGCGTTCTTTGTCGCTGGCCGGGATCAGGGAGGAGATCAGCATGCCGGCGCCGAAGGCGATTAGCCCTGCGGCCAGCGGGTTGCCGGCGGTCTTGGCTTTGACCTGGTCCGGGGCGTGGGAGACGGCCTGGCCGGCGTCGGAGAGTTTCGCGGAGACGGTGTCTGATGCCTGGTGCAGGCTGTCCCCGGCGGTGTTCATGGCGTTGGTGGTGTGCCCGGCGCCGGTGGAGGTGGTGTCGTGGACTTTGGTGGTGGCGGTGTCTGCTGCTCCCATGATTTTCTCCTTCACCCCGGTCACGGCGTTCTTGACGGTGCCGGTGACTTTGTCGGTTTGGCGGTGGACGATGTTGGACGGGGTGACCTTGTCGGCCACGGCGTCCACGTTGGTGCCCAGGCGTGCCCGGGTGGCTTCTATGTCTGCGCGGATGACGTCAGGGTTGTCGCTCATCGGTTTACCTCACCTGGTTTTAGGGTTGGGGGTATTTCTGAGAGGGTTTCCCCGGTTTGGGGCAGGCCCTTGATCTGCTTGAGTTCCTTGCGGCCGATGGAGGCCAGGACGGCGGCGATGATCGCCCAGATCACGGCGACGATCAGCGCGGACCAGCCCAGCGGCATGATGGCGCCCAGGGCCCACATCAGGGCCAGGGACAGGAAGAGCAGGACGAAGTGTCCGCCCACCCCGGCGCCGGCGAGCATGCCGGCGCCCTTGCCTGCCCGGGAGGTGGACTGCTTGAGTTCGGCCTTGGCCAGCTCCACTTCCTGGCGCATCAGGGTGGACAGGTCCCGGGTCACGTCCCCGAGCAGCTCGCCCAGGGACGCGTTGTCCGCTTTCACATGCGCCGCGCTGGGCGGCGACTCCGGAATCTGGCTACTCATCACAGACCACCCGTCTGGCCGCCCCGGGTGCGGTCCTGGGTGAGGGGATCGTTTGCCATGGGATCGTCGGCGAGGGCGCGGTCACGGAGCGGGTCGTCCGAGAGATGGTTTCCTGACCAGGGCTCTTCCACGAGCTCAGGGCTGTCCAGGCCGCTGGCCGGACCTACTGCCTCCGGATAGCTGCTGCCCGGTGCGCCGCCGTCGTAGCCGGCCGTTGTGGTGGCCGGGGCGGGGCAGCTGGACCGGCGGGGGCGGAACCGTCCCGCCCGCAACGGGGTACGACTGGTTGTACTGGTCGCCGTAGGCGGCGCCGGAGTACTGGCCGGACACGCCCGCTGCACCGGTGCCGGCAGTGGATGTTTCGGGTGCGCCTGCGGTGAGGCCGCGGGTGAGGCGTCCTGCGAGGACGCCGGCGCCTGCGGCGAGGAGGAGGAATGTTCCGGGCCGGTTGCGGGCGAACCGCTGGACCTCGTTCAGGAGGTCACCCGGCTCCCGGTTTTCCAGCCAGGTGGCCATCGAGGAAGTGCGTTCTGCCGCCTGGCGGACCAAGTCGCCGGCCATGCCCTGCTGGTCCGGGGCGCTGGCCATGCTGTGCAGCTGGGTGGAGATGTTGCGGATGCCTTCCGCGGCCTTCTGCTGCTGGGTGCCTGCCTGGCTGGTAAGGCCGGACTTTGCCTGGTGCAGCAGGTCCTGCGCGTTGGCCTTCGCCTCATGCGCCACATTCGCGGCCTCGCTCTTGGCAGTCTCGGTCACATTCTGCGCCGATCCTTTCGCAGTGCGGGCTACGTCCGCGGCCTCTTCCTTGGCCGCATCCTTGCGTGATGAACCAGAGGAGTCACCGGCCTGGGCATAGCCGGACTGGCTGTCACCGGCGAGGGGAGCGGCGGTGGATGGGAAGGTGGCGGGCTCCCGCTCGCCCGGAATTCCTGTACTGGCCGGAGGAGCCGTGTAAGCGGGATCCTCGGACCATTGGTTCTCTGTCATCTTCGCTCTCTCTTTCCAAGAAGGCCGGTTGTTGATTAAGAACCAGCAATACTGGCCGTAAAATGATAAGCATGGTTACTAATAAAAGGTAAGTACCCTTGCTAAGCGAGTTATAACCGTTCCAAAAATGTCAGCCGGAATGGCGAGGGCCTGCCCGGTCACAACGAAGTGGAAAGTGGTGGGAAAAAATGGATACAGCTCCATGGGTGTGGGTGGTAGTTGCCGTTGTCGTAGTGGTGCTGATCGTGGTGCTGCTTCTGGCCGGGGGAAGGCGCCGGAAAGCGATGCAGCAGAAGCGCGACCAGGAACACCGGGAAAAGGCCGCCGAGATCCGGCGTGAAGCCGAGAACATGGAAATCGACGCCCGCGAACGGGAAGCCAAAGCCATCCGGGCGCGCGCAGATGCCGAGCAGGCCAAGGTTGATGCAGCACGGCTGCAAAAGGAAGCGGAACAGCGCAACCAGGAAGCAGAATCCCTGCGCGGCGACGTTGCCAGCCATGCACGCAAGGCGGATGAGATCGACCCCGACGCCGGACGGAACGGGGAGCGGCGCCATGACGCCCGTTCCGGGCACGACGCAGGGTACGCGGACGGTGGGCGCCTGGATGCCGGCCGTGCGGACACCGGGCACTCCGAGGCCGGATATTCCGACGCCGGGCACCCTGGCGCCGGGATTGGCCATGGCGCGCACCACGAGGCTTCCGCCGCCGGCGCCGATGTAGATCCTGAGGCCGGGTCAGGGCGGAGGCGCCAACCTGACAGCGGTGACAGCTCCACCGGGCACGGTGAACGGGGCGAGGGAAACCCGCGCATCTGAACCGGGCGGCCTGCGGAGAATCAGTCGCCGGCTTCTAGGGCCGGCGCGGCCTGAGGACGGGGGAAGGGTTGACTCCTTCCCCCGTTCCCATGCCTGCGAGGAGTTCCTTGACGGCGTCCACGGAGGACACGGTTGGCTCCCATCCCAGGATCCGCCGGGCGCGGCCGGTGTCCATGATGGGCGCGCCGGCAGCCATCTCAACCCACCCGGAGTCGGTCGGTTGGATTCTTGCCCTCCAGGTCAGGTCCACTACGGCGTGGAGCAGCCGCATGGGTATGGGCAGGATTCTTTTTGCGCCAAGAATGCGGGCCAGCTCCTGGGGATTCAGTACAGGCTCGGCGGCGATGTTGAAGGCGCCGCTGGCGCGCTGGTCCACCACCCGCCAATACGCGTCTGCAACGTCGTCTGCGTGGACTGCCTGGAAGATGAGGTTGTCTGGAACCGGCAGCAGCGGAATCCACGGTTTGCGGGGGACGAGCCGCGGAAAGGCATGACCCAGGAAGTACCGGCCGATCTCACTTCCGGCGTGGCCCTGGAAAATGAGCCCCGGCCGCAGCCTCGCCACCGCAATGCCTGGCTGGGCGGCAGCGAACTCATCAAGCAGCTTCTCCTGCTCTGCTTTGTGCCGGCTGTAGTGGGAGCCGGCCATTCCGGTTGCAGGCCAGGTCTCATCCCTGCGCCGGTCCTTGTCCGCTTTGGTGTAGGCGCCTACGGAAGAAGCGCAAACAACCTGCTTTACGCCCACCCCCGCGGCAGCTTGGAGCACATTCTTCGTGCCGGTGACATTCGTGCGGTGCAGGAGGTCCAGATTACGGTTCGGCTGGATCTGCCACGCCAGGTGGACTACCGCATCGACGCCTGTGAGGGCCTTCTCCAGCCGCGGCCCGTCCTGTTCCAGGCCAACGTCCAAGGTGTGCCACTGCACACCCACATAGGGCGCCACGGAAGTGTCGGGCAGCCTGCGGCTGATACCCACAAGCTCAAGGCTGCCGGGCTTCCGTGCCAACTGGTCCTGCAGCTTGCGCAGCAGTGCTGTTCCGGCGTTTCCGCTGGCTCCCGTAATGGCGATGCGCATGGCAAACACTCCTTGGCGGGTTGGTCCGATCTTTGCCTACAAGCCGAGCCTACAGCGGAGAAGGATTGTTTTATAAGCAACCTTATGATTTGCTGCTTCTAAGTCTTGCCGCAGGCTTTCGGAACCAGACCGAGGGAAACCAACACTCATGCCCGAATCCTTTGCCGCACTTGTCGCGGATGCTGCGCCTGTCCACCAACAACAGCCGGAACCGCCGCAACAACAAGCTCCTCCTGCCACCTCCGGACGGTTGCGGGAGGCGTTCGAAAACGACCTGGTCCTCCGGTACCTGGACCTCGCCGAAGCCCTTGCTGCCCGTTTTGAAGCGCGGGGAAGGGAGCGGGCGGACTTGAACCAGGTGGCGTATCTGGGCCTCGTGAAAGCAGCGCGGGGATTTGACCAGGCCAAGGGTGAGAGCTTCCCCGCCTACGCCGCTCCCACCATCACCGGCGAACTCAAGAGGTACCTTCGGGACCGGACATGGGTTGTCCGCCCGCCGCGCCATATTCAGGACCTGCGGACCCGGCTGTTCAGGGCCGAGCCTGAATTGACCCAGTTGTTGGGCCGGAGCCCCAGTGTGGCGGAACTGGCCTGTGAGCTGGACACTGATCCGGCCGACGTGCAGGAAGCAATTTCGGCGTCGAGCAGCATGCACCCTGATTCCCTTGACGCCGTGAACCCGAACTCGGACGCTCCTTCCATCGGCGAGGTGCTGGCCTGCCCGGAAACCCCACTGGAGCGGCTTGAGGAACTCGCCTGCCTGCGGGACGCCATGCAGGACCTGGACGATTCCGACCGCGAGCTTTTGTACCGCCGCTACTTCTGCGAGGAAACGCAGGTGCAGCTGGGGAAGCGCCCTGGGGATGTCGCAGATGCAGGTATCGCGCCGCCTGGCAAAGGTGCTGGTGGAACTGCAGCGGCGCCTGGAGGCGAGCGCCCAGTTTGGACGGCCCGAGGATGCGGCCGGCAAGGCAACAGCATCCAGCGTGGGGGAGGCTGACCGTATGGGCAGCCCGGTGGCGTCGTTCCGCCAGTCCAGGAGCGCCAGGCACCAGAGCATTGCCCGCACGGTAGCAGGCCGTCGCCTTGGCGGCGCGAGGACCAGGTAGCTGCCGTCCCCGCACACGGCTGGACCGCTTCTGACGACGCCGGAACGCGGCTCCGGAGGCACCGGAACGGTCCGCCTGGAAAACTGGAAGAAGCCCTAGCGGCAACCAATTCCTATCTTGCCTGTTCAACCCCGCCTGAGAACCGGCTTCTGCAGCCGAAAATGCCTGCGGTCCTGTTTAGGAGCAGCAGCAGGAGGGAACAGATTGGTTATGGAAAGCTCTGAATCCTCCAAGCTCCGGGCTGTCCTGTTCGACCGGGACGGGACCCTGGTGGTCGACGTGCCCTACAACGGGGACCCCGGCAAAGTACAGCCCATCGACGGTGCCAAGGCGGTGTTGGACAGCCTGCGGGCGGACGGCATCGCCACCGGCGTGATCAGCAACCAGTCGGGCATTGCCCGCGGCCTGATTACGGCCGAAGACGTGGCAAAGGTCAATGCACGGGTGGAAGAACTGCTGGGACCATTCGATGTGTGGGAGGTTTGTCCGCACGGCGAGCAGGACGGCTGCGAATGCCGCAAACCTGCTCCCGGCATGGTGCACAGTGCCTGCCGCAAACTGGGGATCACCGAATCCCAGGCAGCCCTGATCGGGGACATAGGGGCGGACGTGGGGGCCGCCGAAGCGGCCGGAGCCACGGGAGTCCTGGTTCCCACCCCCGTGACGCGCGCAGAAGAGGTGGCTGCCGCGCGGCTCGTCGCCTCTGATCTTGCGTCCGCCGTCGGTCTGCTGCAGGGGACGGCCTGATGGGGCGCGTCCTGGTGGCCCGGCTGGACAGCATGGGCGATGTCCTGCTGGCCGGTCCTGCCGTCCGCGCAGTGGCAAACGGGCGGGCCCAGTATGGGGGCAGCACCAACCATGTGGTGATGCTGTGCGGCCGGCAGG
This sequence comes from Pseudarthrobacter defluvii, assembly GCF_030816725.1. NCBI lineage: Bacteria > Bacillati > Actinomycetota > Actinomycetes > Micrococcales > Micrococcaceae > Pseudarthrobacter > Pseudarthrobacter defluvii. The sequence continues at coordinate 3,855,856 of NZ_JAUSYG010000001.1, read as the reverse complement.
GTGAAGCTGCGGCCGCCATGCTCCCGGGGGCAGCGGAGGTCTACAGCTGGGACAGCCCCTGGATCATGAACCCGGCACCCAGGATGACGGGGCCGCACGCTGACAGGCTGATCGAGTACGTCCGCAATTCCCGGATCACCGAAGCCGTCATCCTTACGTCCTTCCACCAGTCGCCGCTGCCGCTGGCGCTTTTGCTGCGGCTGGCCGGCGTGGAGCGCATCACAGGGGCCTCGACCGACTATGCAGGCTCCCTGCTGGACGTGCGGCTCAAGCCCGGCGAGGACTTTCCCGAAGACCAGCCAGAGGCGGAACGGGCGCTGGGCATTGCCGAAGCGGCAGGTTTCCGGCTCCCGCCGGGCGACGACGGGAAACTGCACGTCAACTCCGTCCCCGATGTGTCGGACCTGGTAGGTGACGAGCCATACGTCGTGGTCCACCCGGGAGCCGCCGTCCCGGCCAGGGCATGGCCCCCGTTGCACCACGCGGCCGCCGTCGAACTCCTCCAAGGTGCCGGGTACCGGGTGGTGGTGACCGGCGGACCCGACGAAAAGTCGCTGACCGCCACGGTGGCTGGACCCTCGGCCCTGGACCTGGGCGGGCGCACCGATCTTTCAACCATGGCAGGCGTCATGGCAGGCGCTGATGCCGTGGTCAGCGGCAACACCGGCCCGGCCCATCTGGCTGCAGCGGTGGGCACCCCGGTGGCCTGCCTGTTTTCCCCCGTGGTTCCGGCGATCCGCTGGGCGCCCTACGGTGTGCCCCTGGAATTGCTGGGGGACCAGAACGCGCCCTGCCGCATGTCCCGCGCCCGGGTCTGCCCGGTCCCCGGCCATCCCTGCCTCGACTCGGTCTCGCCGGAAGAAGTGGTGGGGGCCGTGGACCGCCTGATCAGCGGAGTGAGCTCCTTCAGCACCCACGTGAGTACCCGTAGAAAGGCCCGCAACAGATGAGAATCCTGCTCTGGCATGTCCACGGTTCCTGGACGGACGCGTTTGTCCGCGGCCGGCATGAGTACCTGCTTCCCGTCCTGCCCGAAGGTGGAGCCTGGGGACTCGGCCGCGCCGACAGGGACTGGCCGGAATCCGTGCGGGAGGTGGATCTGGCGACGCTCGATGCCGACGCCGTGGACGCCGTCGTACTCCAGCGCCCCGAAGAGATCGACGAAGTGGCCCGGACCTTGGGCCGGATGCCCGGCGTGGACCTGCCTGCAGTGTTCGTGGAGCACAACACGCCCAAGGGCAACTTCCCGAACATCAGCCATCCGCTCGCTGACCAAAACAGCATCCCCGTTGTGCACGTAACCCACTTCAACCGGCTGGCCTGGGACAACGGCTCCGCTCCCACGATCGTGATCGAGCACGGCATCCCCGACCCCGGCCGGCTCTACACGGGGGAGCTGCCCGAACTGGGCGTCGTGATCAACGAGCCTGTCCGGCGCGGCAGGGTCACGGGAACCGACCTGCTGCCCGCCTTCGCTTCCGTGGCGCCGCTGCAGGTGTTCGGCATGAAAACGGACGGCCTGGCGGCAGCCACCGGCATCGACGCGGCGCAGCTAAGCGCCAGGGGCGATCTGAAAACCCTGGAACTGCACCGCGAACTCGCCCGCTGCCGGGTCTACGTGCACCCGATGCGCTGGACATCGCTTGGGCTGTCCCTTCTGGAAGCCATGCACTTGGGCATGCCGGTGGTGGTGCTCGCAGCCACTGAGGCCCCCCGGGCCGTGCCGCAGGAGGCCGGCATTGTTTCGGCGGACGTTGACGAACTGCTCCGCTGTGCGGCCAAGCTGGTCGCCAATCCGGATGAGGCCCGACGGCGGGGGGTCGCCGCCCGGGAGGCGGCGCTGGAGCGTTACGGCCTGGGCAAGTTCCAGGACCGCTGGGATGAGCTGCTGGCGGACCTGCGGACCCGGCCCAGGCACACCGACAACGAACGTCCGGACGAGCGGATCCTCGTTCCGGCACGGGAGAGGAAGACCCCATGAAGATCGCCATGATTTCCGAGCACGCCAGTCCGTTGGCGGCGCTGGGCGGGGTGGATGCCGGCGGGCAGAACGTGCATGTTGCCGCGCTGTCAGAAGCCCTTGCCAAGCGGGGCCACCATGTCACCGTCTACACCCGCCGGGACGCAACGGAGCTCCCCGAAAGGGTCCGGGTGGGACGCCGCCTTGAGGTGGTCCACGTGGATGCGGGTCCCGCCCGGCACGTACCCAAGGACGAACTGCTGCCCTACATGGGCCAACTCGCCGACGGCGTGGCCAATGACTGGGGTCAGCGGCCACCGGACGTGGTGCACGGCCACTTCTGGATGTCCGGTCTGGCTGCCCTCGACGCAGCCCGCCGGCCGGACACCGGATACCGGGTGCCGATGCTGCAAACATTCCACGCGCTGGGAACCGTCAAACGGAGGCACCAGGGCGCTGAGGACACCAGCCCGGAGGCGCGCCGCTGGCTCGAACCCGGTGTGGGGCGCTCAGCGGACCGGATCATTGCCACCTGCTCGGATGAGGTTTTCGAGCTCAAGGCCATGGGCATCGCCACTGGCAAGATCTCCATTGCGCCCTGCGGCGTGGACCTGGGCTTCTTCTCGCCGGAGGGGCCGGCTGCTGCACGAAAGCGCCGCTACCGGATCCTGTCGGTGGGGCGGCTGGTTCCGCGGAAAGGCGTGGACCTTGTGATTCGCGCCCTCCCGTACCTCAAGGCCGCGGGCTTCGACGACGTCGAACTCCTGATCGTGGGCGGCGGCGGCGACTCGAACCTGATGCACGCCGATCCTGAGATCCGCCGCCTGCTGGACCTCGCCGCCGACCTCGGCGTGTCCGAACAGGTGACGCTGCAGGGCCAGGTGTCGCGGGCCGAAATGCCCGGCATCTTCCGCAGCGCTGACGCCGTGGTGTGCGCACCCTGGTACGAGCCCTTCGGCATCGTGCCGCTTGAGGCCATGGCCTGCGGAGTGCCCGTGGTGGCCGCAGCCGTGGGAGGGCTCCGGGACACCGTGGTGGACCACGCCACTGGGCTGCACGTGCCGCCCCGGGACCCCGAAGCCATTGCGTCGGCACTGTCACTGCTGCTGGAAAACCCCAGCCTCAGGGCACAACTCGGGCAGGCGGGAGAACGGCGCGCCCGCACCAGGTACTCCTGGGACCGAGTGGCCGCGGAAACGGAAAAGGCCTACCAGCTCGCCGTGGCCAGTGTGAAAACAAGCGCCCCCGCGGGCGCACAGGCCGGGATCATACCGATGGAAGGAGCCGCACTGTGACTGCCGAATCGTCCCTGCGCGAATCAAACCTGCGTGAAGCGGACCTGCGCACCCTGATCACGCCCCCGGCACTGCCTGCAGTGCTCCCCGGCGCCACGTTCGTCGACCCCGCCAGCGCCGACGCCGTCCGCGCCCACCTGGACAACGTGGTCCCGGCCTTGGAATCCCTGCGCAGCCAGTCCGGCCGGCTCGCCGCCTGGGGAGTGGAGCTGGCCGTGCGCCTGCTCCGCGGCCAGCGGCTGCTGGCGGCAGGAAACGGCGGTTCCGCCGCGGAAGCCCAGCACCTGACCGCCGAACTGGTGGGCCGGTTCGACACGGAGCGGGTACCCTTCTCCGCAATCTCACTGCACGCGGAGTCGTCCGCCGTCACGGCGATCGCCAACGACTATGGGTTTGACGACGTCTTTGCCCGGCAGGTGCGCGCGCATGGCCGCTCCGGCGACGTGCTGATGCTGCTGTCCACCAGCGGCAAGAGCCCCAACCTGCTGCGTGCTGCGGAAGCGGCCTCCCGCCTCAACGTGACCACCTGGGCCCTCACCGGCTCCGGCCCCAATCCACTGTCGGAGGCCTGCGACGAGGCGGTCATGATCGACGCCCTGAACGCCAACGCGCAGGAAGGCCACCTGATTGCGCTGCATGCGGTATGCCGCGCCTTCGACCTTGAGGTGGCCCGGCACACCCCGTCCATGGCCGCCACGGTGCAAGGACGCCGGCCATGAGGATCGTCGTAGTGGGCGACGTGATGCTCGACGTCGATCTTTCCGGTGAGGCAACACGGCTCAGCCCTGACGCTCCCGTTCCCGTGGTGGACGTTTCGGGTGTCCGCCGCCGCGCAGGCGGCGCGGGCCTGGTATCGCGGATGCTGGCGCAGGACGGCTGGCCGGTCACTTTGGTGACGGTCCTGGGGGATGACGACGCCGGCAACCAGCTGCGTGGGCACCTCGCCGGGGTGCGGCTCGTGGCGGGGACCAGCGGCTACCCCTCGCCGGTCAAGACCCGCGTCCGTGCAGGTTCCCATCCGGTGGTCCGCTTCGACCAGGGCTGCGAAAAGACCCCCGTCCCCGACGTCACCCCGGCCATGCTCCGTGCCGTGGAGAAAGCCGGCGTGGTGATCGTTGCCGACTACGGCAGGGGACTGGCAGCCAACCCTCAGCTGCGAAACCTGCTCGCCCGGCTTGCCGCCGACGTGCCCATCATCTGGGATCCGCACCCCGCCGGCCCTGACCCTGTCCCCGGCGTCGCGGTCGTGACCCCCAACATCTCCGAAGCCACCCGGGCAGCGCAGTCCGGCGGCGGAAGCGTTCCCACGTCCGCGGACCCCGCCGCGGCCGTCGGGGAGGTCCTGCTGGAGCGCTGGCGCAGCCAAGCCGTCCTGGTGACCAAGGGCGAGGAGGGGGCCGTCCTGCTGCGGCAGGGGGAGACCCCCCACGCCGTTCCCGCGCCAAGGGTGGAGGCCGGCGACCCCTGCGGTGCCGGCGACCGCCTGGCCGCCAGCCTTGCGGTGCACCTCCTGGCCGGCCGCGACCTGCCGGAAGCAGCCGGCCTGGCAGTCCATGACGCCGCCGACTTCCTGGCGGCGGGCGGAGTTTCAGCGCTGCCGGACACCGGCGAGACCGATGCCGCGGCTGGAACTCCACGCCCTGCGCCTGTGCCGGCACGGCGGACCACCGAACCGCTGTTGCTGGCCCGCTCGGTGCGTGAAAACGGCGGAAGGGTAGTGGCCACCGGTGGCTGTTTCGACCTGATCCACGCGGGCCACATCCGTTCCCTCAGCGCCGCCCGGGAACTGGGCGATTGCCTCATCGTGTGCCTGAACTCCGATGACTCGGTCCGGCGGCTCAAGGGTCCGGAGCGGCCCATCATCGGCCAGCACGACAGGGCGGAACTGCTCCTGGCCATGGAGTGCGTGGACGCGGTGATGGTCTTTGACGAGGACACTCCCGAAGCGGCGCTGGACCGGCTCCGCCCCGACATCTGGGTGAAGGGCGGCGACTACAAGGGCGCCCGCCTGCCCGAGGCGGACCTGGTGGAAAGCTGGGGCGGACGCTGCCTCACTGTCCCCTTCCATCCCGCCCGCTCCACTACCGGCCTGGCGGATGCCCTCGCCAAGGTCAGCTGAACCTGCTTACTGATCGACTTGTTTTCCCCATTGAAAGGAACACCATGACTGCAGAACCAACTGCAACTGCCTCCACCACGCCCGGCCGCGTCCTGGTCACGGGAGGTGCCTCCGGACTGGGGGCCGCCGTCGTCGAAGCCGTCCTCCGTTCAGGAGGCACCCCGGTGGTCCTGGACCGCGACATCAGCAGCGTCTCCGGCGTGAAGGCGTTCGAAGTGGATGTGGCGGACCGCGCCGCCGTGGAACAGGCGGTACGTGAAGCCGCAGAGACGCTTGGGGGCCTGGACGCCGTGGTTACCGCGGCCGGGATCGATCGTTGCGGCAAGCTCGCCGACGTCGAAGCCACCGAGTGGGAAAAGGTCATCGGGGTCAACCTGATGGGCACCGTCTCCACAGTGCGTGCGGCCCTGCCGTACCTGAAGGAAACCCACGGCCGCGTGGTGACCGTGGCCTCCACCCTGGGCAAGCGCGCCGTGGCCGACGCCACCGCCTACTGTGCTTCCAAGTTTGGCGTGGTGGGCTTCAGCCACGCACTGGCCGCGGAAACCGGCGGCCAGATCGGGGTCACCACCATGATCCCCGGCGGCATGAAGACCCGGTTCTTCGATGACCGCACCGAACAGTACAAGCCGCAGGACGATTCCCGGCTCAACGACCCCGCCAACACCGCGCAGGCCATTCTCTTCGCCCTCAACCAGCCCACCGGCTGCGAGGTCCGCGAAATGCTGATCTGCCACGAAGAAGAAGGCTCCTGGCCCTAAGCCGGGGACCGGCCACCACACCTTGGCGGCACGGCAGGACCACCAACACCGACATACCAGCAGCGAAAGGCGGGAGGAACACCATGCCCACCACAGCCACCGAAACAACCGCAGGCAATGAAACAGTCGAGGGCGCCGGCATCACCATCGAGGACCCGCGAACCGGTGAGATGCTCTGGACGGTGCCCGCGGCGGGACCGGACGCAGTAAACGATGCCGTGAACGTGGCCCGCCGGGCTGCGCCAGGCTGGGCAGCAACCGCTCCCGCCGAACGTGGCACCGCCCTCCGCGCCGCCGCCAAGGCGCTCGAGGCTGCCGCCCAGGAACTCGCCGGACTGAACGCCAGCGAGACGGGACGGCCGGAAGCGGAGGCGCTGGCAGGCATTGCGGCCGGCGTTTCCACCCTGGAGCAATATGCCGAGCTGGGCCCGGTCCAGCGCGGCCACAGCCTCCGCGGCAGCCGGCTCGCCACCGACTACACCATCGCTGAACCGCGCGGAGTGGCGGTCCTGCTGACCCCGTGGAACGACCCCGTAGCCGTGGCCTGCGGACTGATCGGCGCCGCACTGGTCACCGGCAACGCTGTGATCCACAAGCCCAGCGAACGCTGCCCCCGCCTGGGGGAGGCGCTGGGCGAGGTCCTGGCGCCGGCCTTCCCAGCGGGCGTCTTCCTGACCCTCTCCGGAGGTGCAGAAGTTGGGGCGGCCCTGTCCCAGGCCGAGGTGGACGTAATCGCCCACGTCGGTTCCAGCGCATCCGGTGCCCGGATAGCCCAGGCGGGAGCCCTCACCGGCGCACATGTCATCAGGGAAAACGGCGGCAACGACCCGCTGCTGGTGGACCGCGATGTGGATCCCGTCTGGGCGGCTGAGCAGGCCGCGATCGGCGCGTTCAGCAACAGCGGGCAGATCTGCACCTCCGTGGAACGGATCTATGTCCACCGCGATATCGCCGAAGAATTCTGCCATGCCTTGGAGGCCGAGGCAGCACTCCGGAACGTCAACGGCACAGTGGCGCCGCTGGTGGACCGGCGGATGCGCGATGCCGTCCATGCACATGTTGCCGGCGCCCTGGCGCAGGGCGCCCGGGCGGTTGAAGGCGGGTCGGTGCCGGATGGGCCGGGCTCGTTCTACCCCGCCACCGTCCTGCTCGGTTGCACCGACGGAATGCAGGTGGTGACCGAGGAAACGTTCGGCCCGGTGGCCCCGGTGCAGGTGGTGGACACATTCGACGACGGCCTGCGCCTGGCCTGCAGCGGCAAATACGGGCTGGCCGCCACCGTCCTGAGCAGCAACATCGGACACATCCAGCAGGCCGTGGCCGCGCTGCCCGTGGGAACCGTGAAGGTCAATGCCGTGTTTGGCGGCGCCCCCGGAGGTGCAGCGCAGCCCCGCGGCGAGAGCGGTGCGGGGTTCGGCTACGGGCCCGAGCTGCTGGACGAGTTTACCCAGGTCAAGGTGGTGCACATTGAAGCGCCTCCGGCGGCCTTGGCTTCCGGACCGGGCTTCAGCCCCGATGAACAGGACCTGCCGTGAGTGGGTCCCCGGAACCTGTCGATCTCTCCACCCAGCGGGCGCTGTCCGACTGGCTGCCGGGCCGGCTGGCCGCGGAACAGCCGTCAATCCTGGTGATCGGTGACGTGATGCTCGATGGCTGGTGGAGCGGCAGCATTGAGCGTCTGTGCCGGGAAGCCCCGGCGCCGGTGGTGGATATCCAATCCCGCGAATCCGTTCCGGGCGGAGCGGCCAACACCGCCATGAACCTGGCCGCGCTCGGAGCCAAGGTTTCCGTTGCGGGGATCATCGGCGCCGACGACGCGGGCGAGGACCTCCGTGGGCAGCTTGCCGCCGCAGGCATCGATGTCCAGCACCTGCACACGCACCAGGACATGGTCACCACCACCAAGATCCGGATCAGCAGCGGGGGGCAGGTGATGCTGCGCCTCGACGACTCAGCCAAGGCTGTCCCCGCAGACGCCCTCGCTGCGCTCGCCGCCTCGGTCCGCGCCGCCGTCGAACGCCAGGATGCCGTCCTGGTGTGTGACTACGGAACCGGTGTGGTGGCTGACCCCGTCCGCACGGCACTGGCCGATGCCGTGGGCGGCGGGGCTGCCGGAACCAACCGCCCGCTGGTGGTTGTTGACGCGCACGACCCCCGGCTATGGGCCGCCCTGAAACCCGACCTGGTCACCCCGAACGCGCTGGAAGCCGCGCGGTTGCTGGACCGGAAGCTGCCGGAAGGCCAGGAACGGGTTGAAGTGGTGGGCGCGGAGTCCGCGGCCCTGCTGGAGGGCACCGGCGCGCGGGCGGTGGTGGTCACCCTGGACCGGGACGGCACCGTGCTGTTGACGCCCGACGGCGTGCGGCACCGGACGTGGGCACGGCCCGCAGCGGAGAAACAGGCATCAGGGGCGGGCGACACGTTTGTTGCGGCCCTGACGCTGGCGCGGGCGGCCGGGCTGCCGCTGACCGCCAGCCTGGACCTGGCCCAGTCGGCGGCCGACGTGGTGGTCCATCAGCCCGGGACGTCCGTATGCAGCACGGCGCAGCTAAGCCGCTACCTGGAGGCCTTTGCCGACACGGCGCTCAGCGCGGACGAGCTGGAACGGCAGATGGAGCTGCACCGGGCCCAGGGCCAGCGGATCGTGCTGACCAACGGCTGTTTCGATGTGCTGCACAGCGGCCACACCCGGTACCTGAACCAGGCAAAGCAGTTGGGTGACGTCCTGGTGGTGGCTCTGAACAGCGATGACTCCGTGCGCCGGCTGAAGGGTGCCGGCCGGCCCATCAACAACATGGCGGACCGCGCGGCGGTGGTGGCCGCGCTTAGCTGCGTCGACTACGTGACGGTGTTTGATACGCCCACGGCCACACCGCTGATCCGGCGGCTCCGGCCAGAGGTGTATGCCAAGGGCGGGGACTACACGCCCGAAATGTTGGAGGAGACGCCGGCCGTGGAGGAGTACGGCGGCCGCATTGCGATCCTGGACTACGTGGCCGAGCGGTCCACCACGGCCGTGGTGAACAGGATCCGGGACGGCAAGGGGGCACCGAGCCCGGTCAACTAGGGCCTGTGCATCTAATGTTGAGGCATGACTGAAGCGGGGCACGGGTAATGGGCAAACGCGGAAGGTCAGGAGGCCGGAGCCGGCCCGTGCCGGGCGTGGTGGAGGTAGCGAATGGTTCCGCGGTGGGCGGTCCCGTGGAAGGCGTCTACTACATTGACACCGGCGACTGCGAGCTGATCGCGGACCAGGACAACTCCACCGGGTGGCTCCTGAAGATCAACGGCGTGATGAGCTCCCACATCGATCTTGCCGACCCGCTGTTCCTGGACTTCGAGTACATGCGGTGGATGGCGGCGCTCATTGAGTCCCGCTGGCCGCCGTCGTCCTCCACTGGTTCCCCTGATGGACGCGGCCAGAAGCTCCGCGGCTTGCAGGAGCACAAGCTGCGCGGGCTGCACCTGGGCGGCGGCGCCTGCTCCATGGCGCGGTACTTTGCCGCCGCATACCCGGACGCACGGCAGGTGGTGGTGGAACTGGACGGGAAGCTGGCCGAGTACGTGCGCGGCTGGTTCGACCTTCCCAAGGCGCCCTTGCTGCGGATCCGCGTGGGGGAGGCCCGCGCCGTGACGGAGACGCTCACCGCACACACCCGTGACTTCATCATTCGTGATGTCTTCGCAGGCGCGCACACCCCGCGGCCGCTCACCACTGCGGAGTTCACCGCCCACGCCAAGCGTGTCCTGGCGCCCGGCGGCCTGTATGTGGCCAACTCGGGCGACGCCCCGGACCTCAAGAATGCAAGGGAGGACGCCGCCACCATCGCGGCGGCCTTCAAGCACACCGCCATCATCGCCGACCCCGCCATGCTCAAGGGCAGGCGCTACGGGAACATGGTCATGGCCGGCAGCGACGTGCCCTTCGGTGACGACCCGCAGCTGCGCCGCCGGCTCCTCGGTGGTGCGGTCCCGGCGCACCTCTGGGATGACGCCCAGGTCCGGGCATTCGCCGCCGGCACCCCGGTCCGCCACGACTTGCCATCGATTGCTCCGTAACTGCCGTTTTCGGCCTCCAAAACGGCAGATACGGAGCAGTCGATGAGGACTAACCCTTGCCCAGGAGCGCCGCGCGGTGCTCTGCCATACGGTCCTGGAGGGCGTGCACGACGGCGGCCACCGCGGGGCGGCGCATCGAGTCAGGGCGCAGGACCATCCAGTAGGGGAGCAGTTCTCCGATCTTGTCGGGCAGCAGCCGGACCAGGTCGTCGTGGAGGTCGGCCATGAAGCAGGGCAGGAAGCCCACGCCGGCACCGGCCCGGGTGGCCTCGACGTGGACGAACACGTTGGTTGAGGTGAGGCCGTCGCGCATGGCGGGAACCAGCCGCCGGGGCGCGTCGAGGTCGTCCACCTGCAGCATCGAATCCACGAAGTAGACCAGCGGGTGCTGGTTGAGTTCGGCCACGGTAACCGGCATCCCGTGCTCGGCCAGGTAGGCGCGGGAGGCGTACATGCCCAGGCGGTATTCGCCCAGCCGGACGGCCTGGGCGCGGTGCACCTGGGGTTCACCCACCACCACCTCGATGTCCAGCCCGGACCGCTGCTGCAGCGCGCGGCGGGTCATGGTCACCACTTCCACGCTCAGGCCCGGGTGGTCCCGGCGCAGCCGCGCCACGGCAGGAGCGGCTATGTAGGCGCTGAAGCCATCCGTCGCGGTCATGCGTACGACGCCGGCGATGGGGTCGGGTGCCTGGCCGGCGGGCCCCAGCGTGCCCAGCACCGCCTCCACCTGTTCCGCCGCACGCACCGCCTGTTCGCCAAGTTCCGTCAGCTCCCAGCCTCCGGCGGCGCGGCTCAGGACCCGGCCGCCGAGCGCCTTCTCCAGCCCGGCGATCCTGCGCGAGACTGTGGTGTGGTTCAGGCCCAAAGCCTGGGCCGCCGTCGTAAATTTTGCCGAGCGGGACACCGCGAGGAGGACCAGCAGGTCATCGGGGTTCGCATTCATATCTGCAATTGTGCACATGCCGACTGCCTCTTTGGCCATTGAAGTGCCTCACTTGTGCAGGAATACTCAGCTGGGTCACCTGTGCTGGAGATCACAGCGCGTGTCAATGTGGACACTAGGAGAAACAATGAGCGTAGAGCAGCGCCCGGCCAACGACGCCGGGCATGCACCCGAAGGATCAGGACTGAAGAGGATTGTTGCCGCCTCCATGGTGGGCACCGTTGTGGAATGGTACGAGTTCTTCCTCTACGCCACCGCTGCCACCCTGGTCTTCGGCAAGTACTTCTTTCCGTCCACGGGCAATGACCTGGACGGAATCATCCAGGCCTTCCTCACCTACGCCGTGGGCTTCATCGCCCGTCCCCTGGGCGGCATCGTGTTCGGCCAGGTCGGTGACAAGCTGGGCCGCAAGCCCACCCTGCAGCTCACCATCGTGATCATCGGCATCTCCACATTCCTGATGGGCTGCCTGCCCGGCTTCGCCGACATCGGATACCTGGCTCCGGCACTGCTGGTGGCCCTGCGCTTCATCCAGGGCTTCGCGCTGGGCGGCGAATGGGGCGGTGCTGTCCTCCTGGTGGCCGAACACAGCCCCAACAAGACCCGCGCCTTCTGGTCCAGCTGGCCCCAGGCCGCCGTCCCGGTGGGCAACCTGCTGGCCACCCTGGTGCTGTACATCATGTCCACCACCCTCAGCAGCGAGGCGTTCCTGGGCTGGGGCTGGCGCGTGGCGTTCTGGCTCTCGGCCGTGATCGTGTTCGTGGGCTACTACATCCGCACCAACGTCAGTGAGTCACCGATCTTCCTCGAAGCCAAGGAACTGGTGGAGAAGGAACAGGCCGTCAGCTACGGCGTCTTCGAGGTCCTGCGCAAGTACCCCAAGGGCATCTTCCAGGCCATGGGGCTGCGGTTCGCGGAAAACATCATGTACTACCTGGTGGTCAGCTTCGCGATCGTCTATCTGAAGAGCGTGCACAAGTACGACACCTCCTCGCTGCTGCTGGCGCTGCTGATCGCCCACGTCATCCACTTCGCGATCATCCCGCAGTACGGCCGCCTGGCAGATCGGATCGGACGCAAGCCCGTCTACCTGGCCGGCACTGTCCTGGGCGCCACCTGGCCGTTCTTCGCGTTTCCGATGTTTGATACCCGGAACGCAGTCGTCATCGTCCTCGCCGTGACCATCGGCCTGTGCCTGCACGGCCTGATGTACGCAGGGCAGCCGGCCATCATGGCCGAGATGTTCCCCACCCGCATGCGGTACTCCGGTGCCTCCCTCGGCTCGCAGGTCACGTCCATCTTCGCGGGCTCGCTGGCGCCGCTGCTGGCCACCCAGTGGCTGAAGGACACCGGATCCTGGGTGCCCACCGCCATCTACCTGGTGGTTGCGTGTGCAATTACCGCCGTGGCCGTGCTGAGTCTGAAGGAAACCAAGGGCATTGCGCTGGAGGACGTGGACAAGGAAGATGCTGCCCGTGAGGGCCTGTTGACCGCAGGGCGCCGCTGAGCCGCCTGTTGGGCTGATGTAGCCGTTGGATCTTTTGGCGCACGAAGGAGAACTGAAATGGACAACACGTTGAATGGACGCAGGGCGCTGGTCACCGGCGGTGCAAGCGGAATAGGTGCGGCCTGCGCACGGGCACTCGCCGCCCGGGGTGCGAAAGTGGTGGTGGCCGACGTCGACTCCGCCGCCGCGGAGGCTCTCGCCGACGAGGTGGGCGGCAGCGCATGGGGCGTTGACCTGCTGGACGTGGATTCCCTGGCCACCCTGAGCCTGGACTGCGACATTCTGGTCAACAATGCCGGGATCCAGCGCATCAACCCCATCCAGGAGTTCGATCCCGCGGACTTCCGCAGGCTCATTACCCTGATGCTGGAGGCGCCGTTCCTGCTGATCCGGGCTGCGCTGCCGCACATGTATGCCAACAAGTTCGGCCGCATCATCAACGTCTCCTCGGTGCACGGTCTCCGTGCTTCCCCGTTCAAGAGCGCGTATGTGTCTGCCAAGCACGGCCTGGAAGGGCTGAGCAAGGTGACGGCGCTGGAGGGCGGACCGCACGGCGTCACCTCCAACTGCATCAACCCCGGGTACGTGCGCACGCCGCTGGTGGAGAAGCAGCTTGCGGACCAGGCCCAGGTGCACGGCATCCCCGAATCGGAGGTGCTGGCTAAGGTGATGCTCACCGAATCGGCCATCAAGCGCCTGGTGGAACCGGACGAGGTGGCGTCCCTGGTGGCCTGGTTGGCATCGGACGACGCCGGCATGGTCACCGGCGCCAGCTACACCATGGACGGCGGCTGGTCCGCCCGGTAGCACGTCAGTCCAGGGGCCTGACCAGCCGGTGGTCGAAAAAGAAGACGCCGTGGGGCGTCTTGACCCCCACGGATCGGCGGTCCTGCCACACGACGACCCCTTCGCGCCTGCCGCTGAAGGGGTCGTCGCCTATGACCGTGTCGCCCACGCGGTAAGGGCAGCGGGGGCTGAAGACCGCCACCGTCCGTCCCCAGGCCCCGGCAAAGACAGTGCCGAGGCTGACGGGCCGGCCCATATCGGAAAGATCGTGTGTGTAGTCCTCGGCCACGTGACCAACTCCTTCAGGCAGCGGCCTGCCGCCTGCTAACGGTGCTGGTTGGCGGAACGCTCCCAGCGGAGGATGGTCCTCCCATTCCGGCCGCCACCGTACGCCTACGCTAAGCGCTATTCACATCAGTAACACCAGTAACAGGTACTCGAGTTTTGGGAGGGGTACTACTTACCCGGCCCAGCCCCGCGTGCTCACCAGGCCGTCGCGTTCCAGGGTCTTCAGCGTCTGTGCCAGCACCTTCTCGCTGATGCCTTCGGCGCGCCGTCGAAGGTCACTCCACCGCTGTTCGCCCTCGGACAGCGCGAGCAGGATCAGGACGCCCCACGTGCTGGTGATGTGGTCCAGTACGGTGCGGCTGGGGCGCCCTGCCGGGAACACGCCGTCGGCAAAAGCAAGGGGCAGGGAAGGGAAGTTCTCTCCCCGCGCGTTGGTTGTGCCCTTTGACAGAGCAGAAATCCCGAAAGGAATCATTGTGAGCATCGTTGTTACAGGCGCCACCGGCCAGCTGGGGCGGCACGTTGTTGAAGCCCTCCTGGAGCGGGGAGTGCCTGCCGGCGAAATCGTCGCAGCCGGACGTTCCATTGGGAAGCTGGCAGATTTCGCGGAACGCGGGGTGCGCGTGCAGCCCATGGACTACGCGGATGCGGGCTCAGTGGCAGCTGCGCTCAAGGGTGCCAACCGGGTGCTGCTGATCTCCGGCAGTGAAGTGGGGCGGCGTGTGGAACAGCACCGCACGGTTATTGATGCCGCCAAGACCGAAGGCGTGGAGCTGCTGGCCTACACCAGCATCGCCAACGCGGACACCACAGCCATGTTGCTGGCCGACGAGCACAAGGCCACCGAGGCGCTGCTGCGCGAGTCCGGCGTTCCCTTCGTGCTGCTGCGCAATGGCTGGTACTTGGAAAACTACACCGAGCAGCTGCCCGGCACCCTCGCCCAGGGCGCCGTCGCGGGCAGCGCCGGGGAGGGCAAGGTCAGTGGAGCGGCGCGGGCCGATTACGCCCATGCCGCTGCGGCGGTGCTGGTAGCCGATGGCCAGGCAGGCAAGGTCTACGAGCTGGGCGGCGACGACGCCTTCACGATGGCTGACCTGGCATCGGAGATCAGTGCCGCCACCGGCAAAACCATCACCTACAACGACCTGCCCGCGCAGGACTACGTTGGCCTGCTCACGGGCGTAGGCGTGCCCGAGGCCTTTGCGCAGATCCTTGCGGACTCGGACCTGGGCATCGCACGCGGCGATCTGCTGGTCAGCAGCGGCGACCTGCGCCGGCTGATCGGGCGCCCGACGACGTCACTCGGCCAGGCGGTCCGGACCGCCGCTGCTTCCGCGTAGGCAGCAGAACGGCAAGGTGCCCGGCCCCTTTGGGGGACCGGGCACCTTTTCGCTTATAACTTGTACGCGAGGCGCAGCTTATTCGCTGCTCCGGGCCGTCCCGACCACCGGCAGCGGTGACGTTTCGTCCTCGAGGTGGGCCCGGCGTCGTCCGTCACCTTTGACGCACAGCCTGTAGGCCAGGACCAGCAGCCCCACCCACGCCGCGCCAACGTAGAGCGCGATCCGGGTGTCCTCGAAGGCATCAGCACGGCGATCACCAGCACCATGAACGCGATGGTGAGGACAGAGGCGGCGGGCCACCACGGTGAAGGGAATTCCGACGCCGGCAGGCCCTCGCGTGCGATTTCCCGCTTCATTGCCACATGGGAGGCCAGGATCATGACCCACACCCAGACGGTGGCGAAGGTGGCAATCGAGGCAATCACCAGGAACACGTCCTCCGGAATGACCGCGTTCAGGACCACGCCGACCAGGAGGATGCCCGCCATCATCACCACGGTCATCCAGGGCACGCCATGGCGGGACACCTTGCCGAAGACGGCGGGCCCGTGGCCCTGGTTGGAAAGCCCGAAGAGGATGCGGCCCGCGCCGAAGATATCGCTGTTGATGGCAGAAAGTGCAGCCGTGATGACCACTGCGTTCAGGATGTGCGGTGCAGCCGGGATGCCCAGGCTGCTGAAGATCTGCACGAACGGGCTGCCGCTGGTGCCAACCTGGTCCCATGGGAAGAGGCTCATCAGGACGCCCAGGGTGAGGACGTAGAACAGCAGCACGCGCACAGGGACGGTGTTGACGGCCTTGGGGATGACCTTCTTGGGATCTGCTGCCTCGCCGGCCGTGATGCCCAGCGTCTCGATCCCGCCGAAGGCGAACATCACCACAGCAAAGGATGCCAGCAGGCCTTCGAAGCCTTTCGGGAACAGGCCGCCGTGCTCCACCAGGTTGCCCAGTCCGGGCGCCACGGTGGAATCGGCGGCCTGGAAACCGAACACAATAAGGGCCGCCCCGCCCGCGATCATCGCGATGATGGCCGCGACCTTGATCAGCGAGAACCAGAACTCGAGCTCGCCGAAGACTTTGACGCTGAGCAGGTTCAGGGCGGCCAGGAAGCAAATGACGGCAAGGATCCAAATCCAGCGGTCCACCTGTGGGAACCAGAAGCCCATATAGATGCTGAATGCCGTGACGTCGGCGATGGCTACGATGGCCATCTCGAAGACGTAGGTCCAGCCGGTCACGAAACCGGCCAGGGGACCGAGATAGCGGCTTGCGTACTGGCTGAAGGAGCCGGACACCGGATGGCGGACCGCCATCTCGCCCAACGCGCGCATCACCATGAACACGGCGGCGCCGCCGATGATGTACGCCAGCAGGACGGCGGGTCCTGCCTTTTGGATCGCGGAGGCGGAGCCGTAGAAGAGGCCCGTGCCGATGGCCGAGCCCAGGGCCATGAAGCGGATGTGCCGCACGTTCAGGCCCCTGTTGAGGACGTGTCCGACGACGGCCGTTGGGTTGTGCTGTTCCGCCGCGGTTTCGTTCCGGGTTGGGGTTGGAGCTGGTTGCATGCAAATACCTTCTCGTCATTGGGAGGGGAGCCGCTAACCAGCAGACCATTTTCGGGCGCACCGTGATCAGGCTCACGGCGGGTTGGTGTCTTTCATTCCAGACGAACAGCTTCTTTCCCGACCGCCCCGCACACCCCTTGACTCGACTCCGGCTATTCCATACCGTGAGGGGCCGCCGGTAACCGGGCGGACGCACTGCTTCACGTTGTGCCCCCGTACCAGCAAGCCCGAAGGAGATCGATGGTGAAAGCAATCGTGCAGGACGTCTATGGATCGGCAGACGTGCTGGAGCTGCGGGACATCGCCCGGCCGGAGCCCGGCGCCCGGGAGGTGCTGATCCGGGTGCGGGCAGCGGGCGTGGACAAGGGCGTTTGGCACCTGATGACCGGGCTGCCGTATCTGGTCCGGCTTTTCGGTTACGGCCTGAGGAAGCCGAAAGTTCCCGTCCGCGGCCGGGAAGTGGCCGGCGTGGTGGAAGCGGTGGGGCCCGGGGTGACCCGTTTTTCTCCTGGGGACGAGGTGTTCGGGACCTGCGAGGGATCCTTTGCCGAGTATGTCTGCGCCAAAGAGGACAAGGTGGCCCGCAAGCCCTCTGCCCTCTCCTTTGAAGAAGCGGCGGCTTCGCCAATTTCCGGCGTCACCGCCCTGCAGGCTGTCCGCGACGCCAGCCAGGTCACCGTCGGCCAGAAGGTACTCATCCTTGGCGCGGGCGGGGGTGTGGGCTCCTTTGCAGTCCAGCTGGCCAAGGCCTTCGGAGCAGAGGTGACAGGCGTGTGCAGCACCGCCAAGGTTGAACTGGTGCGATCCCTCGGGGCGGATGCCGTTGTTGACTACACCAAGACGTATATCGCGGGCGCCGGAAAGGTATACGACCTTATCCTGGACGCGGCCGGCAACCGCCCGCTGTCTTTCCTGCGCCGCCTGCTCGTACGCAAGGGCACCCTGGTGATCATTGGCGGCGAAGGGGGCGGCAAGTTGACCGGCGGATTTGAGCGGTCCCTTGCTGCCCCGGTGGTCTCCCTGTTTTCCGGCCGGAAGTTCAAGGGGCTTGTGGCAAAGGAAACGCACCTGGACCTGGAGGCTCTTGCATCGCTGATGGAAGCTGGCAGCGTCAAGCCCGCGGTGGATAAAGTCTTTCCCCTTGCGGAAGCGCCGGCCGCCATCCGGTACCTCCATGAGGGGCGGGCACGCGGCAAAGTTGTGCTCACCATCTGAATTTGGCCAGGTTATCCACCCTGAGGCACGCAGGCAGGATGGTGGTAGGCGTCTGGTATTGCAGACAACAGGCGCATTGGTAGGAACTTCGAAAGCCGGGGGAGGGCGCAAGCTTAAGTACGGGATACCGGACATAGCTACCCAGAAAGAACCTTCAATGCCATGAGCACTGCACTAAGCACGGACAGCCAGGCGCCGCGGGCCGCCGCCAAGGCGTCGTCAAAGGTTCCTGCCGCCGAGAACACGCTGCGCATCCTCAAGCTGCTGGCTTCGCGGCGTGGCCCCATGGCGGCATCCCAGATCGCGTCCAGCCTTGACCTGCCCAGGTCCAGTGTCTACCACCTGCTGGGGGTGATGGAGGCCAATGGCTTCGTCCTCCATCTCCACGAGGAGCAGCGGTACGGGCTGGGCATCAGTGCGTTCGAACTCAGTTCGGCGTACTCCCGGCAGGAGCCGCTGTCACGGCTGGGACGCCCCCTCCTGGCCGGTTTGGTGGATACCATCGGCGAGAGCGCGCACCTTGCCGTCCTGCACGGCCGCGACGTCCTGTACATCGTGGAGGAGCGGGCAAAGAACCGGCCGTCCCTGGTGACGGACGTCGGCGTCCGGCTTCCCAGCCACCTCACCGCCAGCGGCCGGGCCATCCTGGCAGCATTGCCCAAATCGCAGGTGCGCGCCCTGTACCCGAACGCGGCGGCCTTCACCGCCCGGCACGAGGTGGAGGGCGCCATCATGAAGTATTCCGCGCTGTCCTCGCACCTCGACCAGGTAAGGCAGCGTGGATATGCCACCGAACACGGCGAGGTGACGCCCGGTTTCGGCTCCATTGCCGCCGCGGTCACCGACCATTTGGGCTGGCCCACCGCCGCCGTCGCAGTCACCTTCCTGGAGGACAAACTGCCCCATGACCAGTGGCCGGTGCTGGCCGCCCGCGTGCAGAAAGTGGCCGACGAACTCTCTCTCCGAATCCACGGCCGCCCGGTCAAATAAGGCTGGCTGAAAAGATGCCGGCGGCTTGTCTGGGACTCCGGACAGCACCCTCTTGAAAGCCCTGTGATGCCCCTTCTCCAGGCGTTTTAGTTGTTACAGAACTTCTTCGAAATCTCAGACACCAAGAAAAGGAGCCCATCATGGCACCCGCCGATTTCACCACAGGGGCCCGCCCGATCAAAGCAGCCCGCGGCACCGAGCTCACCGCCAAGTCCTGGCAGACCGAAGCGCCGCTGCGCATGTTGATGAACAACCTGGACCCGGAGGTCGCCGAACGCCCGGATGACCTGGTGGTTTACGGTGGCACCGGCCGGGCCGTCCGCTCCTGGGCCGCGTTCGATGCCATCACCCGCACGCTGGAGACCATGGAAAAGGACGAAACCCTCCTTGTCCAGTCAGGCAAGCCGGTGGGCGTGTTCCGCACCAACGAATGGGCGCCCCGCGTGCTGCTGGCCAACTCCAACCTGGTCGGTGACTGGGCCACGTGGCCGGAATTCCGCCGCCTGGAGGCCGAGGGCCTGATGATGTACGGCCAGATGACTGCCGGTTCCTGGATCTACATCGGCACCCAGGGCATCCTGCAGGGCACCTTCGAGACCTTCGCCGCGATCGCCCGGAAGCTGACCGGCGATGAGAATGGCACTCTTGCCGGCACGCTGACCCTCACCGGCGGCTGCGGCGGCATGGGCGGCGCGCAGCCCCTCGCCGTCACCCTGAACGAGGGCGTCTGCCTGATCGTCGACGTCGACGAGTCCCGCCTCCGGCGCCGCGCCGGCAAGCGCTACCTGGACGAAGTGGAAACCAACCTCGACGCCGCCATCGCCAAGGTGCTCAAGGCCAAGGAAGAGCGCCGCGGCTGGTCCGTGGGCTACGTCGGCAACGCCGCCGAGGTCTTCCCGGAGATCCTGCGCCGGCACAAGGCAGGCGAGCTCACCGTGGACATCGTCACCGACCAGACCTCGGCACACGATCCGCTCAGCTACCTTCCCGAGGGCATCTCCGTCGACGAGTGGCACCGCGAAGCTGAAGCGGATCCGGAAGGGTTCACCAAGAAAGCGCAGGCCTCCATGGCACGGCACGTGCAGGCCATGGTGGAATTCCAGGACGCCGGCGCCGAAGTCTTCGACTACGGCAACTCCATCCGTGACGAAGCCCGCAAGGGCGGCTACAACCGCGCCTTCGAGTTCCCCGGCTTCGTCCCCGCCTACATCCGCCCGCTCTTCTGCGAAGGCCTGGGCCCGTTCCGCTGGGTGGCCCTCTCCGGCGACCCCGAGGACATCCGCGTCACAGACGAAGCCATCAAGGAGCTGTTCCCCGAGAACAAGCACCTGCACCGCTGGATCGACGCAGCCCAGGAAAGGGTGGAATTCGAAGGCCTGCCGGCCCGCATCTGCTGGCTGGGCTACGGCGAACGCGCCAAAGCCGGCCTTCTGTTCAACCAGCTCGTCAAGGAAGGCAAGGTCAAGGCCCCCATCGTCATCGGCCGCGACCACCTGGACTCCGGCTCGGTGGCCTCCCCGTACCGCGAAACCGAGGCCATGAAGGACGGCTCGGACGCCATCGCCGACTGGCCCATGCTCAACGCCCTCCTCAACACCGCTTCCGGCGCCACTTGGGTATCCCTGCACCACGGCGGCGGCGTGGGCATCGGCCGCTCCATCCACGCCGGCCAGGTCTCCGTCGCCGACGGCACCGACCTCGCCGCTGAAAAGCTCCAACGCCTCCTCACCAACGACCCCGGCATGGGCGTCATCCGCCATGCCGACGCCGGCTACGAGCGCGCCCTCGACGTCGCCAAGGAACGCGGCGTCCGCATCCCCATGCTCCCCACGGACTCCCTAACCTCGCAAGCTCGGCCAGGGAACCCTGTCCGCGTGGGCCCAGAAAATCGCTGACCCGGCCAAACCCCGCATCGATTGCTCCGTAAGTGCCGTTATGACCCCTCAAAAGGGCCCTTACGGAGCAGTCGATGGAACCTCTTTTAGGAATTTCAATGACAGCCATTACGCACCAACCGCTCACCGTCACCCTCGGCCCGGCGGGCGTCACGCCCGAGGATGTGCTCGCCGTCGCCCGCCACGACGATAAGGTGGCCATCGCGCCCGAAACCCTGGAAACCGTGGCCAAGGTCCGCGCCCACATCGACAATCTCGCCGCCAGCGACATCCCCGCCTACGGCATCTCCACCGGCTTCGGCGCGCTGGCCAACCGGCACATCCCCAACGAGCTGCGCACCCAGCTGCAGAAGTCCCTGATCCGCAGCCATGCGGCAGGCATGGGCCCGGCCGTGGAGCGCGAGGTAGTCCGCGGCATCATGTTCCTGCGCGCCAAGACCCTGGCCTCCGGCCGCACCGGCGTCCGCACCGTGGTCCTGCAGACCATGGTGGACGTCCTCAACGCCGGGATCACCCCCGTGGTCCGTGAATTCGGCTCGCTGGGCTGCTCCGGTGACCTGGCCCCCCTCTCGCACTGCGCGCTGGTGCTGATGGGCGAAGGCGAAGCAGAAGGGCCCGACGGCGCCACATACGGCGGGCGCGGAGAGCGGCCTGTCGCTGAGCTGCTGGCGGAACACGGCATCGAGCCGGTCATCCTCGCCGAAAAGGAAGGACTGGCGCTGGTCAACGGCACCGAGGGCATGCTGGGCATGCTCCTCATGGCCATCGCGGACCTTCGCCGGCTGCTCACGACGGCGGACATCACCGCCGCGCTCAGCGTCGAGGCACTGCTGGGCACCGACCAGGTGTTCCTGCCCGAGCTTCACGCCGCCTTGCGCCCGCACCCCGGCCAGGCGGCCAGCGCTGACAATATGCTGCGCGTGCTCTCCGATTCGCCGATCGTCGCCTCGCACAAGGTGGGGGACTCGCGCGTCCAGGACGCCTACTCGCTGCGCTGCGCCCCGCAGGTGGCCGGTGCCGTCCGTGACACCGTGGACCACGCCGAGTTGGTGGCCACCCGGGAACTGGCGGCAGCCATCGATAACCCGGTGGTTCTTCCGGACGGTCGCGTCAGCTCGAACGGCAACTTCCATGGCGCTCCCGTGGCGTACGTCCTGGACTACCTGGCTATCGCCGTCGCCGACCTGTCCTCCATCGCCGAGCGCCGGACCGACCGGATGCTCGATCCCGCCCGGTCGCACGGGCTGCCCGCCTTCCTCGCCGCGGACCCCGGCGTCGACTCCGGCCTGATGATCGCCCAGTACACCCAGGCCGGCCTGGTGTCGGACAACAAGCGGCTGGCGGTGCCGGCGTCCGTGGACTCGATTCCGAGCTCCGCCATGCAGGAGGACCACGTGTCCATGGGCTGGCACGCGGCCCGGAAGCTGCGCAAGGCAGTGGAGAACCTCCGCCGGGTCCTGGCCATTGAACTGGTGACGTCAGCCCGGGCACTGGACATCCGGACCCAGCTGTCCGGCGGGGTCCTGACTCCCGGACCTGCGGGTGCCGCGGTGGTAACGGCGCTGCGGAGTGTTGTTGAGGGTCCGGGAACGGACCGGTTCCTGTCTCCGGAACTGGAAGCGGCTGACCGGCTCGTTGCCTCAGGTGAGGTGCTCCGCGCGGCCGAATTCGCCGTCGGGCCCCTCGCCTGAACCCGAAGGATCTTCAGGACCTGCTGCGCTTCCGATCCGAAGTGCGGAATATCCGGCGCCACGGCCCATTGTGGCGCCGGAGTGTAGTAGAACTGAAGGTGTAGCGAAAGTCACATCAAAGAGGCTGTGGCAGCAGAACAATACAAAGGGGTAGAAGTTCAAATGAAAGCACGTGGGGCAGTCCTGTCGAGGCGCAATGCCCAGTCCGCCGCGGTGTCCAACTGGAAGTCGCTCCAGGCCGGGGACCGCGTCGAGATCATCAAGCATGCGCATGTGGTGGCAGCGGGGGAAGTGGAAGAGGTGTCCCAGAGCGGCAATGTCATCTGGCTGGTTCCGGCGGGCCCATCCGGTCCGGCGGAGAAGCTGCTTTTCCTGAAGTCCGATGGAGTCGAGGTTCGCCGCGCCTAGCAGTCCGGCCGGCAGCGACCAGCAACAAAAAATCCCCGCACGCCATGACGGTGTGCGGGGATTTTTTCGGTTATGGTCAGGCGGCGAAGGACTCGTAGGTCTCGCCGAAGGGCACTGATTCGTCCAGGGCCACGGTGTAGCGTCCCGGGTGCAGCCTGGTAACCAGGATGCCGCAGGCGGCGTCATGTGCTGCTACTTCAATCAGTTCGGCTACCGCCTCTTCCAGTCCGGCGTGGACCTCGCTGGCGCTGGAGAACTCCAGGCTGATGGACCGCGGCGCGGGTCCTTCGGGCGTCTGGGCGGCGGGGACGCGCTCCAAGGTAGCTGTAGTCATGTACTGAACTTTCTGTGTTTCGTGCCAGGATGGCTCCAACATTCTACCTTCTGCTCCCCTTATATGTCAGATGACTGTCCTTTGGAAGCCCCGATCAAGCGGTCACAAAGCGTTTCGTTCCCGGCCGCGCAGCGAAATCAAGGACCATGGAGGCGGGGCCCAGAGGGCCCGAAACCTGTCGATAAAGCTTGAGGAGAATTCAGGATGAAGATCATGCGCCTGGGCGAATCCGGCAGCGAACAGCCTGCCGTGCTGGTTCCCTCCGCGGACGGGGCGGACCGCTATTTTAGCCTGCTGCCCCTTACCCGCGAGGTGGACGGGGCGTTCCTTGCTGCCGGTGGACTGGACAAGGCCCGGAAGGCCCTTGAGGCGGGGGAGCTGCCGGTCCTGGATGGTGCTGTTTCGCTCCGCATTGGTGCGCCCATCGCCCGCCCGGGCTCGGTGGTGGGCATCGGGATGAACTACGCCGCGCACGCGGCGGAATCGGGGGCAGAGCCGCCCGCCATCCCCGTGGTCTTCCTCAAGCCGAGCAACACCGTCACCGGCCCCTGCGACCCGGCCCCGCTGCCGCCGCGCTCCACCCGCTACGACTGGGAGGTGGAGCTGGGAGTTGTGATCGGCAAGGAGGCCAGCTATCTCGGTTCCACGGATGACGCCGCTGCCTGCATTGCCGGCTACGTCACCGCCAATGACTTTTCCGAACGGGAGTACCAGCTGCCCGGAGCTGCCGTCCAGTGGACCAAGGGAAAATCCCTTCCCGGGTCAACGCCCCTGGGTCCGTGGCTGGTCCCTGCAGAGGAGGCCGACGGCGGCAACCTGCGGCTGCGCAGCTGGGTGAACGGTGAGCCCCGGCAGGATTCGACGTCCGCCGAACTCATCTTCGACGCCGCCACCCTGGTCCACCACTGCAGCCAGTACATGCGGCTGGAACCGGGTGATGTGATCCTCACCGGAACGCCGCAGGGAGTGGCCTTAAGCGGCCGTTTCCCCTACCTCCAGCCGGGCGACGTGGTGGAGGTAGAGGTGGAGGGCCTGGGCCGCCAGCGCCAGGAGTTGTTCCGGACGCCGGCGGCCGCTACGGTTTAGCCCGCCTTGACGGCCAGGACCGGGCAGTCCGCCTCGAGCAGGATGCGCTGGGACGTGCTGCCCATGATCAGCTTGCCCACCGGCGTGCGGCGCCGCAGGCCGATCACGATGAGGTCGGCTTTGTGCTCCTCGGCGGCGTCCAGCACCTCGGCCGCGGCATCGTGACCGCGCACAGGCCGCTTGATCAGGTACTGGATGCCCTGGGTGGCCAGCCGCTGCTCAATGTCCTGGATCTCGCCTTCGGGGGCGAAGCGGTTGTCCACCGTTGCCTCGCCCTTGGAGGAGTTGATCAGCACCAGCGTGCTGTTGTTCTTCCGGGCCTCGGTGATGGCCTGCGTCAAGGCAGCTTCGCCTTCAGGGGTGGGGACGTATCCCACAACGACGGTCATGGTTGCTCCTGGTTCTGCTGAGAGTGGGTAGATGGCATTGGTGCGGCTGCTTAGTCACTGTAATCGGCTGCACCAGAGTTGGCGGGAAGCAGCGGCCGGCGCTCCGGCCGGTTGCGGCGGATCAGCTTGTAGGCAAAGGGCCAGACAAGGATGAGGGCAATGATGACATAGATGCCGACGGCGATCGGCTCACCCAGGAGCCCTGCCGGATCGCCCGCGCTCAGCTGCAGGGTCTTGCGGAGCTGCCCTTCAATCCGCGGGCCCAGGATCACGCCGAGGATCAGCGGCAGCACGGGAAGCCCGAAGCGCCGCATCATGAACCCGAGTGCGCCCAGGATCAGCAGGATCACCAGGTCGAACGCCTGCAGGTTCACCGAGTAGGCGCCCAGGGTGGCGAAGAACAGGATGCCGGCGTACAGGTACGGGCGGGGCAGCTGCAGCAGCTTGGCCCACAGCGGTGCCAGCGGCAGGTTGATGATCAGGAGCAGCAGGTTGCCGATGAACAAGCTGGCGATCAGGGCCCACACCAAGGGCCCCTGGCTTTCGAAGAGCTGTGGACCCGGCTGGATCCCGTAGCTGGTGAAAGCGGCGAGCATAACGGCTGCGGTGGCATTCGTGGGCAGGCCCAGCGCCAGCATGGGGGTCAGGGTACCGGCGGCCGCAGCGTTGTTGGCTGCTTCCGGTCCGGCCACGCCCTCGATGGCACCCTTGCCGAACTCTTCCGGGTGCTTGCTGAGGCGTTTTTCCGTCACGTAGGACAGGAACGTGGGGATCTCGGCGCCACCGGCCGGCAGGGCACCGAACGGGAAGCCGAAGGCGGTACCGCGCAGCCACGGCTTCCAGGAGCGCTTCCAGTCGGACTTGCCCATCCAGGGCTGGCCCACCGGGATGGCGTGCAGGGGAGTGCGGCGCAGGTGTGCCGCCACCCAGAGTGCCTCGCCCACGGCGAAGATGGCAACGGCCACCACCACGATGTCCAGGCCGTCCGCCAGGAGCGGCTGGCCGAACGTCAGGCGGCGCTGACCGGTGACGGAATCCATCCCCACCAGGCCGATGGCCAGGCCGAGGCCCAGGGAGGCGAAACCGCGCAGCCGCGACGAGCCGAGCACGGCCGTGACGGCCAGCAGTGCCAGCACCATGATGGCGAAGTAGCTGGGTGCGCCCAGGCTGACGGCAAACTTCACCACGATCGGTGCGCAGACGGCCAGCAGCGCCGTGCCAATGGTGCCGGCAACGAACGAGCCGATTGCCGCCGTCGCAAGCGCCTGCGCCGCCCGGCCCGCCTTGGCCATCTTGTTGCCTTCGATGGCGGTGACCACTGAGGACGATTCACCGGGGGTGTTGAGCAGGATCGAGGTGGTGGAGCCGCCGTACATTCCGCCGTAGTAGATGCCGGCGAACATGATGAAGGCGCTGGTGGGTTCCAGCGCGTATGTGACGGGAAGCAGCAGGGCGACGGTCATGGCCGGGCCCAGGCCGGGGAGGACGCCGACGGCGGTGCCCAGGATGACGCCGATCACGGCGTACAGGAAATTCATGGGGGTGAGGGCGGTGGCGAAACCGTCCATCAGGGAGGACCAGACGTCCATTTAGAGGATTCCTTCCAGGAGGCCGGCCGGCAGTGCGATGCCCAGGCCGAGGTAGAAGCCGTAGAAGGTCAACAGGGACAGGGCCACGGAGATCAATCCATCCCGGACAAAGTGGCGGCTGCCCAGGGCCAGGACGCTGCCCCAGAACAGGACCGTTCCGGAGATCACCCAGCCAGCCCAGTCGATGAGCAGGATGTTCAGGATGAAGGCACCCGCCAGCGGCAGGACGGTCTTCCAGTCGGCGGGGTGCGCCAGGTCGACGTCCTCGCCGCCCTCGGCCTCACCCTTGCCCCCGCGCAGGACGTTGATGGCCAGCAGGACGGCGCAGACCACCAGCATTCCGGCCACGATGAACGGGACGGTCTTGGGCCCAACCGGATCAGACTTCGAATACGGGGTTACCAGGCCGTTGGCGTCAAGGAAGACCAGGACGCCGGCCGCCCCGAGCAGGAGTGCGACTCCCAGCTCGGAGCGGCCTTTGAGACCTGTGGTCAGGGATGTCACGCCAACCCAAGCTTGGTGAGGACGTCCGCCACCCGCTTGTCCTGCTCGGTGAGGAAGGTCTTGAACTGGTCGCCTGTGATGAAGGCATCGGTCCAGCTGTGGGTCTTCAGCGCTTCCTTCCAGCCCTCAGTGCCGTGCATCTTCTCCAGGGCTGCGATCAGTGCCGCCTTGTCCTTGTCGCTGATCCCCGGAGGGGCCACGACGCCGCGCCAGTTGGTGAACACCAGGTCGATGTTGGATTCCTTGAGCGTGGGTGCGTCCACACCGTCAAGGCGCTTTTCACCGCTGGTGGCCAGGACGCGGACCTCGCCGGATTCGATCTGCTTCAGGTACTCGCCGGCGCCGGAGGCGGCGAAGCCGAGCTTGTTGCCAAGGATTGCGGGCAGGAGGTCGCCGCCGCCGTCGTAGGAGACGAAGTTGACCTTGGTGGCGTCGATGCCCACAGCGCCTGCCAGCTGCATGGGCAGCAGGTGGTCCGGGCCGCCGGGGGAGGAGCCGCCGCCGACGGAGATGGAGCCGGGATCGGCCTTCCAGGCCTTCACCAGGTCATCGATGGTCTTGTAGGGCGAATCCTTGCTGACCATGATGGCGCCGGGTTCTTCGATGAGGCGGGCCAGCGGGGTGGTGTCCGTCAGCTTGGACTCGGACTTGTTGGTGTAGCTGGCACCCACCACGCCCAGGCCCATCAGCATGGCTAGGTCGCCGTTGCCTTTTTCGTTGACGATCCGGGCCAGGCCCACGGTGCCGCCTGCGCCGGCCAGGTTGAAGACCTCGGTGTTGGTGGAGATCTTCTCGTCGTCGAGGACCTTTGCGGCGGCACGTGCGGTGGTGTCATAGCCGCCGCCGGGCGTGTTGGGGACCATGATCTGCAGACCGGTGATGGGTCCGGCGGCGGCGCCGGAGCTTTCCGAACCGGTGGAGCTCTTGCCGGTGGCCCCGCAACCGGTGGCCATCAGGGCGATGCCGGCAGCAACGGCGGCAACTCGCAATGCGCGGATCTGGCGCATGTTGTTCCTCTTCTCTCAAGACAAATCTGATCAGCATCGGTTCATTTGCAGACCGATGCCTTGTGGTTTCGATGCTAGGGGCGGCCGTGACCGTGATCACTCTTGTGTACGCAGAGAAAGTTATGTTCATTGCGTTCACGTTTCCGGATCCCCACAGCGGCCCTGCCGTGGGCTTTGGGATATAGTTCCCCGTATCACCCCAGGCCCTGCGCCCGTGCTTCTGCGCGCACTCCGCCCGCCGGCAGGCCGCGCCGGAGAACCTCCCGTACCGCACCACCAGGAAGACCATTGTGACTCGACGACGAGGAATGTCCCTTGCGGGGCAGTACCTTCTGCTGCAGTTGCTCATTGTCCTGGCGGTCCTGGTGGGCGTCGTGGCCATCTCGGTTGCCCAGTCCGCTGCCGCGTTCGAACGGATCGAGGGCCGGCGGGCCCTGTCGGCCGCGGAAGCCCTTGGCGGCAATCCCGTAGTGCGTGAGCTCCTTCCGGAGACAGACCCGCGCGGCGGGGCAGTATTGCCTGCGGTGGCGGAGTCCGTCCGCATCGTCTCGGGTTCATCCCGCGTGGCACTGGCAAAAATCGACCGGACCGTGGTGGCGTCCTCGGATCCCAGCCTGCTGGGTGAACCGCTGGAGCTCGGCGCCAGCAGGGTGATGGAAGGCCGCGCCTGGACGGGAGTGGTGGGCGGGACCCCTGCCCCGCTCCTGTCGGCTCACGTCCCCGTCCTGGATGACACCGGGCGCATGATCGGGATCGCCTCCATCAGCCGCAACTATCCAACGGTGCTCGAACGGCTGGGCGACGCCGTGCCCAACCTCCTGACCTACCTGGGGGTGGCGAGTGTCCTGGGCATCGCCGGCTCGTTGCTGCTCTCGCGGCGGGTCAAGCGGCAGACCCTGGGCATGGAGCCAAGGGAAATCACCAGCCTGGTGGAAAACCGCGAGGCCATGGTGCACGGTCTTAAAGAGGGCGTCGTGGCGCTGGACCTGCACGAGCGGATCACGGTGGCCAACCACAGCGCCCGCGCCCTGCTCGGCCTCCCGCCCGACTGTGTGGGCAAGCGCGTGGCTGCCCTCGCCGTCGAACCTGCCCTGAAGGAAGTCCTCACCCGCGAGCAGCCCGGACCGGACCGGCTGGTGCTGGTGGGTGACCGGCTGGTGGTGATGAACCGGGTGCCGTTCGAGTCCCGCGGCCGGGTGATCGGCTCCGTCACCACCCTTCGTGACCGCACGGAGCTCTCCGAGCTGGAACACGAGCTGGGAACCACCCGCACCGCCACGGACACCCTCCGTGCACAGGCGCATGAGTTCGCCAACCAGCTGCACGTGATCTCCGGCCTGATCCAGATCGGCGAGTACGATTCCGTGGTCCAGTTCGTCAACGGTGCCACCGTGGACCGTACCCGGCTCAATGATGAGGTGACCGGCCGGATCAAGGACCCGGCGCTCGCGGCCCTGCTGATCGCCAAGTCCAGCCTTGCCACCGAGCGTGGTGCGGCCCTGCAGTTGGACCCGGACTCGGTGCTGGAGAAGGTCGATGACGGGTTGTCCCGCGACCTCACCACGGTGGTGGGCAACCTGGTGGACAACGCGTTCGACGCCGTCACTGGGCTTCCACAGGCAGCCGTCAGGGTATTGGTGGAGGGCAAGGCAGGGAAAGACGTGGTGGTGACCGTGCGGGACAACGGACCTGGCGTTCCCGGCGGCGCCACGGACCACATCTTCCGCCAGGGGTTCAGCACCAAGGAACCGGGACCGGCCGGCAGCCGCGGCTTCGGCCTGGCGCTGTCCCGGGTGGTCTGCCGCCGCACGGGCGGAAACCTGACGGTTTCCAACGATAATGGGGCTGTCTTTACTGCTGTGCTGAAACGAGGAAACACCCGGCCATGATCAAGGTCCTGATCGTCGATGATGACTTCATGGTGGCCAAGGTGCACGCCGGCTTCATCCAGCGCACGCCCGGCTTCTCGGTGGTGGGCGCGGCCCACACGGGAGCCCAGGCCGTCGCGGAGACCGAACGGCTCCAGCCGGACCTGGTGCTGCTGGACATCCACCTGCCGGACATCAACGGCCTGGACCTGATGCAGCGCCTGCGTACTGTCGCTCCGGAGCTGGATGTGCTGGTGATCAGCGCTGCCCGTGAGGTCGAAACCGTGCGGAAAGCGCTCCGCGGCGGCATAGTCCACTACCTGATCAAGCCCTTTTCGCAGACGGACCTGCAGGAACGGCTGGAACACTACCGTCACGCCTACCAAGGCCTGGATGCGTCCAAGGACGTGGCTGAGCAGTCGGACGTCAACCGGGTGTTCGGCCTGGACCGCGCCGAGCGGCCGCTGCCCAAAGGCTGCAGCATCGAGACGCTGAAGCTGGTGGAGGAGGCACTGAATGCGGCCGCCGGAGACGTGTCCGCGGCCGAGATGGCCGAGGAACTTGGGACCTCCAGGGTCAGCGCCCGCCGTTACCTGGAATACCTGCATGACGAGGGAACGCTGGACGTGCGGCTCAAGTACGGCGTGGGACGCCCGGAGCGGCGGTACGTCCTGAAGGCCTGAGCGCTGACAGTCAGCGGGCTTTCAGCGCAGCAGCGTGTCCACCAGCCTCGCCGCGGCCCGGGCGGTCCGGCCGTCGATATCGAAGGCAGGATTGAGCTCCGCCACGTCCAGGTGCAGCAGCTTGCTGCTCCGCGCCACCTGCCGGCACACCGCGGAAATGATGGGCAGCGGCACGCCGTAGGCTGCGGGTGCGCTTACCCCCGGCGCCACGGCGGCGGGCAGCACGTCCAGGTCAATGGTCAGGTACAGGACGTCGATCTCCGCCAGGAAGGCCGTCACGAAGTCCCGCACCCGGTCCGCTTCACAGTCCTCGTCCAGCAGGTACCGGACGCCCAGCTTGTCCGCGGTGTCGAACAGGACCTGCGTGTTGTTCGGCTCCGAGATCCCGACGACGGCGTAGCGGAAGTCGCGTCCGGCGTCCGATTCCGCCCGGGCCATCTGAAGGAATGGAGTCCCTGAGCTGGGAACGGGCTCGTCGCGGAGGTCGAAGTGCGCGTCAAGGTTCAGGACGCCGAGGCGTTGCCCCCTTTGGACTGCCGATGATGCGCTGACGCCGAGGTAACTGGCGTAGGCGGTTTCATGGCCGCCGCCCAGCACGACAGTCTGGTGGCCGGCGTCGAGCAGGGCCGCCAGCGCCTGGCCAAGCCGTTCCTGCCCGGCCTCCAGGTCCCCTCCGGACACCACCACGTCACCAACGTCAGCAACCGCGCGGTCCAGATGGAATGCCAGCGGGCCGAGCGCTTTCCGCAGGGCTGCGGGGG
This sequence comes from Pseudarthrobacter defluvii, assembly GCF_030816725.1. Classification (NCBI taxonomy): domain Bacteria; kingdom Bacillati; phylum Actinomycetota; class Actinomycetes; order Micrococcales; family Micrococcaceae; genus Pseudarthrobacter; species Pseudarthrobacter defluvii. Next base: position 3,824,807 of record NZ_JAUSYG010000001.1, on the reverse strand, counting down.
CGGCGGAGGCTCCGGTGCGGCCCTTGTTCCGGCGGACCCCCTCATCGCTAGCGAAACCCAGCAACGCTGCAGGCCGTCCGCCAGCCCCGGCATCCTGTGGGCCATCCGGTGCGTTCACGGCCTGCCACCAGCGGCAGTGTCCGGGGCCGTCGCCGTCGTACCTTCCCGTCCAGGGCTGGGGCGGGACGTCGACGGCGGGGAGCTGGAGGGACATGCCTCAAGCTCACCGCATGCGCGGCACGAAAACCAGCAGCGCCGCCGTCGTACTGTCCGGAATCCAAGAAACCTGTGAGTCTTATCAGCAGCTGGTCTGGGACTGGCTGGCAGGATGGTATCGGCCGTCCGCCTCGGTGGTTGTGACTCAAAGAAACTATGACCATTAGTGTCTTGCGTCCGACTTGTCCTTCCGTCGGGGTGGTCGGCCGGTACCTGTCCGGCCCACTTCGGTGACTTGATCAGAAGATTGTCCGCGTTGTTGAGCGCGTGACTCGTCACAGTGCTGTTCCGATGTGATTCCTACCCGGACCGGTACCGGCCTTTAGCGGCCGGACCTTGTCCATCGCTGAGGAAAGGTGCTGCACCGCCATGTCTATCGTTGCGCATTCCCACCCGTTTGTCGTGGGGGTTGATACCCACGCCCGGAATCATGTTTACGCCGTCCTCGCCGCCGGGACCGGCGAGCTGCTGGATACCCGGGAGTTTCCCACGACGCCTGCCGGCATCAGCAGGGCCATCGCCTGGGTCGCCCGCCGTACCGGGGCAGACGCTGGCGCGCTCTGGGTCATCGAAGGCGCCGCATCCTACGGGGCTGTCCTGGCCGGCACTGTTGCCGCCGAGGGCTTCCCTGTCGCCGAGGCACCACGCATGGATGCCAGGAAGCGCCGCGGCGTTGGGAAGTCCGATGCCCTGGACGCCCACCGGCTCGGCGCGGCCGTGCTGCCGCTGCCGCTGGAGAAGCTGCGCCGGCCCAGGGTGAACGACGGGGTCCGTCAAGCCCTGCGGATCCTGATCACGGCACGCGATGCGATGAGCACCGAGCGGACCCGCTCGGTCAACGCGCTCACCGCGCTGCTGCGCACACACGTTTTGGGAATGGACGCCCGGAAGCCTCTTTCAGGCGGGCAGATCACTGACGTCTCGCGGTGGCGTGCACGCGAGGAGGAGCTCTCCCTGTCCATTGCCCGCGCCGAGGCGGTTCGCCTGGCCAGGCGTGTCCTCGAACTCGATGAACAGCTCAAATCCAACGAGAACCAGCTGACCGAGCTGGTGCAGATCAGCGAGGCCGCGCCCCTGCTTCAGGAACCGGGCTTTGGGCCCGTCGCTGCAGCGACCTGCCTCGCCACCTGGTCCCACCACGGGCGGGTTCGAAACGAAGCCGCCTACGCCTCCCTGGCGGGCGTCAACCCGATCCCTGCGTCTTCGGGAAACACCGTCCGCCACCGCCTGAACCGCGGGGGCGACAGAAGCCTGAACCGCGCCTTACACATGGTTGCGCTCACCAAAATGGCCCACGATCCCGAGACCCGGAAATACGTCGAGAAGCGGCGGGCAGAAGGCCACACAAATAGGGAAATCCGTCGATGCATCAAGCGCTACCTAGCCCGACGCGTACACCGTACGCTCAATGCCTCCTGCACTTCGAATGCCGCTTGACAGACATAGAAGAGTCGGACGGGAACGGGGTTTTGTGGGGAACCGCCGGCCGGATGGGTACGAACGATAGGGTGAGACCGGGTCCGGCGGCGGCAGCGTGACCGCCCGCTGCACCGGACCAAGCAACAATTCCAGGCTGGAGAGCCCATGTTTGAAGCCCCCGACATCCTTTTTGCCGCGGCCGGCCTGGCCGTCTTCACCGCGGCCGTCCTGCCCAAGCTGCTGCGCAACATGCCCTTATCCATGCCGATGGTCTTCGTCGGCGCCGGAATGGGTGCCTTCGCGCTGATCCCTTCGTTGCCGGACCCCAACCCGGTGGAGCGCAGCGACTTTGTCATGCACCTTGCGGAGGTCTGCGTGATCATCTCGCTGATGGGCGCCGGGCTGGCCCTGGACCGGCCGGTGGGACGCAAACGCTGGGCCACCACGTGGCGGCTCCTGGGCATAGCGATGCCGCTGTGCATCGTGGCGCTCACCCTGCTGGGCATGTGGTTCCTGGGTCTGGGGCTGGGCGCAGCGCTGCTGGTTGCCGCCAGCCTGGCGCCCACGGACCCTGTGCTGGCGTCGGAGGTGCAAGTGGGGGAGCCCGCGGACCAGGACGACCACACGGACAAGGAGGACGAGGTCCGCTTCGGGCTCACCTCGGAGGCCGGGCTTAACGACGGCCTGGCGTTCCCGTTCGTGTACCTCGCCATTGCCATCAGCGTGGCTGGAGCAAACCCGGCCGCCTGGTTCGGTGAATGGTTCGGACTGGACGTGCTGTGGCGGCTGGCTGTTGGGCTGCTCGTGGGCTTCCTCACCGGCAAGCTGCTGGCAAGGCTTTTCTTCTCAGCCCGAGCAGACAGCCTGCGGCTGTCCAACCATTCCGAGGGCTTCGTGGCCCTGGCGGCAACCTTCCTGGCGTACGGGCTGACGGACATGGTGGAGGGCTACGGGTTCATAGCTGTGTTTGTCTGTGCCGTGACCATCCGGGCAGCTGAACGGACCCACGGCTACCACCGGGTCCTGCACTCCTACGTCGAGCAACTGGAACGGCTCCTGACCGTGGTGATCCTGGTCCTGCTGGGCGGCGCGATTGCCCGCGGGCTGCTCGCCGGCATCGGGCTGGCGGAGCTGCTGGTGGCGCTGGCTTTCCTGCTGGTGGTCCGGCCACTTGCGGGCTGGGTGGGCCTGCTGGGCGGCAAAACCGGCCCGCGCGAACGCGTTGCCCTCTCCTTCTTCGGCATCCGCGGAATCGGTTCCCTGTACTACCTGGCCTTCGCGCTGGGTGAGGGCCACTTCGCCGAGCAGGCGCATTGGCTCTGGTCGTTCATCGGGCTGGTGGTGGCCCTGTCCATCGTGATCCACGGCGCCACCACCTCGCCGCTGATGAACCGGCTGGACCGGCTGCGGCAGCGCAAAGCCCTGGCCGTGTCCGGCGACGAAGGACTTGCCCCCAACACCCCGGTGTAGGCAGCGCTTTCGGGAAGAAAAAAGGGCTGGTGCGGCAGATGCCGCACCAGCCCTTGGTCCAGAACAAGGGGACTACATTCCCAGGGCGGCCTCGATGGGGCCGATGGCGAAGAACAGCGCGAAGGCGGCAGCCACGGCCCACATCAGCGGGTGGATGTCCTTGACCCGGCCCTGGACCGTGCGGATCAGCACGTAGGCGATGAAACCTGCGCCCAGGCCATTGGCGATGGAGTACGTAAACGGCATCAGGGTGAAGGTCAGGAACGCCGGGATGGCGATGCCCCAGTCCTGCCAGTCGATCTTGCCAACCTGGGACACCATCATGAAGCCCACCACCACCAGGGCCGGGGCCACGGCCTCGAACGGCACTAGGTTGATCAGAGGGGTGAAGAACATGGCCACCAGGAACAGCAGGCCGGTGACGATGGAGGCGACGCCGGTGCGCGCGCCTTCGCCGATGCCGGCACCGGCTTCGACGTAGATCTGGTTGGAGGAGACGGACGCGCCGCCGCCGATGATGGCGCCGAGTGCGTCCACCTGGAGCACGCGGTCGACGTCGGGAATGTTGCCGTGCTCATCCACGGTGCCGGCTTCGTTGGCCAGGCCCACCATGGTGCCCATGGCGTCGAAGAAGATGCTGAGCAGGATGACGAAGGCCAGCAGCGTGGCGGCCACGAAGCCAAGGTGCCCGAAGGCGCCGAACGGGTTTGCCTTGCCGATCAGGGAGAGGTCAGGGGCGGCCCAGCCGGAAAACGCCGGTGCCACCAGGGACCAGCCCTGCGGGTTGAAGTTCTTGCCGTCGAAGCTGGGTCCGATGTGCAAGGTGGTCTCAAGGATGACGGACAGCACCGTGGAGGTGATGATGCCGATCAGGATGGCGCCCTTGACCTTGCGCACTACCAGGGCGATGGTCAGGATCAGGCCGAACACGAAGACGGCGGTGGGCCAGCCCAGCAGCTTGCCTTCGAAACCCAGGCCAACCGGAACGGTGGTGCCCGCAACATCGGGGATGCGCCGCACGAACCCGGCATTGACCAGCCCGATCAGGGCGATGAAGAGGCCGATGCCCACCACGATGGCCGTCTTAAGCCCGTCCGGCACGGCCTTGAAGACGGCGGTGCGGAAACCGGTGAGGACCAGGATCAGCATCGTGATGCCGGAAAGCATCACCAGCCCCATCATGTCCGGCCAGGTGAGCCCCGGGTTGGTGGCCACGGTGACGGCCACGAAGGCGTTGACGCCCAGGCCGGTGGCAAGCGCAAACGGGTGCCGTCCCCACGCACCCATGAGGATGGTCAGGATGCCCGCGACCAACGCGGTCACCGCGGCCACGGCGGTGAAGCCCAGCGTGGTGCCGCTGGAGTCCGGCCCCGACAGGATTAGGGGGTTCAGCACCACGATGTAGCTCATGGCGAAGAACGTGGCGAACCCGCCGCGGATCTCGCGGGAAAGATTGGAACCGCGCTCGGTGACCCTGAAATACCGGTCCAGGGCAGAGCCTTGCTTAAGCATTAGTCCTCCGGGGGAGTGTGTGGGGATACCTGCATCCTAAAGGGGCCGCAGGGGATGGGTCGCCAAATTCGCCTAGTCTGTAAGGAAGCCAACACAAGGAGCAGCCCAAACATGCGCCAAGTCCGCCGCCAGTTGCTGAGCCTTGTGCTCGGTTCCTTCATCCTCGCAGCCGCAATGCTGGGCCTGGCAGGCCCGGCCTCCGCCCACGATGCTGCAGAGTCCACCAGTCCGGCGCAGGGGGCCTCGCTCGCGGCGCCGCCGGCGGAGGTCTCCGTGACCTTCAGCAACAAGCCCCTGGGTATCGGTTCGTCCTTCTCGGTCAAGGATGCCGGCGGCACTGAATGGGCTGACGGATCCGTCCAGATCGTTGACAACGTGGCCACCCAGAAACTCCGGTCAGGCGGTCCGGCCGGCGCATACACCGTTGCGTGGCGCGTGGTCAGTTCTGACTCCCACCCCATCGAAGGAACCTTCACCTTCACAGTTGCCGCCGGTGCTGTCCAGCCAGGTGCCGCAACCTCCGGGCCTCCCACGGCGGGAAGTCCGACGACGGCGGCAGGTACGGTGCCGGGCATGGGCACAGCACAGCCAGGGGTGACGGAAGAGCCGTCCGAGCCTGCCAACGCCGGGGAGCCCTTCCAGTGGAGCATTGTGATCTTTGCTGTCGTCGCAGTGGGACTGCTGGTGGCCCTGGGTGTGCTGGCACGTCGCCGGCTCACCGGCGACGGGGATGTGGGGGAAAAAGGCGGGGAATAGGCCAGACGGGCGGGACTGGAGGATTTCACCGTAACGGCGGGAGTGGGGAAGACCGTCAGCAGCCCAGCACCGCGAAGCTCCCCGTTGCCGGAAAGGCGCCGCTGGCGAGTTGGGCGCTGCCCGGGTTGACCTTGGCGGAGATCGCCTGGCCCACCGTTTTGGCCTGGCGCAGTACTTCCTTGGGCGAGGGCGTAATCAGTTCGCCCACGCCCACCAGGTAGATGCCGATTGCCCGCATGGCGGCGGCGACGTTGCGGCCGACAGCAATGCCGAAGTCGTTGAGCATGCGCCGCAACTGGCTGTGCGCGCACCGGGTCAGGACGATGTGGTCGGCCACCAGGACACCGGTGGGCGTGTGCACCTGCCACTGCGGGGCGGAGTGGTGCTCCGTGCCTTCCACCATGGTCAGCTGAACCGCACGTGTGGTGTTCCGGACGTCGACGCTGTGGCTTGCCGCGTAGTTGCGGAGGTGGCGCAGGATCTCGTTCCGCTCCCGCAGGGTGTCGCTGTCCGCTGCGTCGCAGCGCTGAAGCGAAGAGGTGTTGGCAGGTTGGTTGGCGCCAAGGATGTCCAGGCCGTCCACCACAATGGAGTCCACGCCATGGCGGCGCAGTTCGGCGGCCACGGCCAACCCGGACAGGCCCGTGCCGATGATGACAGTGGTGGTCTGTTCGGTCGCGGCATCCCCAGGCAGGCTTGACACTACAGTTTCCCTCCTTCAGAGCGTTCAGCAGGCGCCGGCGTCCTCGCCGGCCCGCGTCCCGTTACCCCCAAGCACGGCCGCAGCGCGTGGCCGGGACAGTCCTGGCAGGAAGCATCGGTTGGCGTCCCGGACCAACAATGTCCTGAAGACTACAGAACAAATCCGGCCGTGGATAGCCCAAGGATGTAAACATCTCCTGCCGGGCTGAAGGCGCTTTCCGGACGTTGCCGGAAAGCCTGTGGATAACAGGGGCAACCGGCTCCTGAGCAGGCTTGCTAAGCACTGGGGGACGGAGAATAGTGGAAAACGGGAAACAGTCTTTTCCTGCCGGTACAGCCGGAAATCCGGATGCGCGGGGGACTGGCCGTTTTCTGGCAGAATAGCCGCAACATCAGGCGTATCGCGAGGAGGCGGCCCCCATGGGCTCACGAGAGTTGCATCCGGATCCGGCCCGGGACGGGGGCGGTACTGCCGCTCCGCACGGCATCGTGGTGGGGGTAGACGGGTCGGACCACGGCCAGTGCGCACTGGTGTGGGCGGCACGCGAGGCCCAGCGCCGCCGTCGTCCGCTTCATATCGTCACTGCCTATTCCGTGCCGATCTTCGCCGCGTCCGGCCTGGATGGCGGTTACGCCACCGTGGACGATTCCGTTATCCGCGAAGGTGCCGAGGCGATCGTCAGGCAGGCACTGGAGAAAGTTTCGCCGTACGACGTGGACGTGACGTCCTCGGTGGAAAACGGCGATGCTGCAGGAGTTTTGCTGGAAATCTCCGAGACCGCGGAACTGCTGGTGGTGGGGACCCGCGGCCGGGGCGGCTTTGTTGGCCGGCTCCTGGGCTCGGTCAGCAGCGCGCTGCCCGCCCACGCCAAATGCCCCACGGTGACGGTCCCGCTGTTCTGCTCGGACCGGCTGGGCGAGACCACCGAGGACCGCCGGGTCAAGGCGGAGCAGGCGAAGTCCGGGCACCGGCCCGTGGAGGATGTGGTGGTGGTCGGGGTGGACGGCTCCGAGCAGGCACGCGTCGCCGTCCTCGAAGCGGCCGATCAGGCCGAACGCCTTGGCGCCTCCCTGCGCGTGGTTTGCGCCGTACCCCAGTACAGCGGTTCCTTGGCCTGGGTTCCCGCACCGATGGACCGGAAGGCCCTTTTCGACGACATCCGCGCCACCTTGGAAGCCGGCATGGCCTGGCTGCGCAGCCACTATCCGCGCCTGCAGGCCGAGTACGAGTTGAAGGACGGCTCACCGGTTGACGTGCTTGTCGAGGAAAGCAAGCATGTGGAGCTGGTGGTAGTGGGTACCCGCGGGCGTGGCGGCTTCACCGGGATGCTTCTGGGCTCAACGTCCGACGGCGTGCTCCACCATGCGAAGGGACCGGTCATGGTGGTCCCGGACCGCGAGGACCCGCGCATGGCGGACCGCGCACGGTTCGGCCCAATAATGGGCGACGCCGCCTAGCTCCCGCCCGGACCGCCAGGCAATACCGCACTTCAGGCATACGGCACCCGGAACATGGAACAGCAAGGGCCGCTGTTAGCCGGCACCAGCGCGGACGCCGGGCTGGTACTGGACCTGCGTCATCTCAACGCCCGGATGCTGGCGGTGGTGGGCGGCAAGGCAGCCAATCTTGGGGAGCTCCTGTCCGCAGGGTTGCCGGTTCCGGAAGGCTTCTGCCTCACCACCGCCGCATACCGGCAGGCCGTCGCCGCCGGCGGCTCCGTGCTTCCGGCGCTGGCCGGGGTCTACGCTGACCTTTCAGCCGGCGCCGCCACGATAGAGCCGGGCCGGCTCAATGAACTGGCCGGGACGGCACGGGCAGCCATCCTGGCGGCGCCCCTTCCGGCGGCGGTTTCCGCGGCCGTGGAACAGGCCTACGCGGGTCTGGGTCCCGACGTTCCGGTGGCGGTCAGGTCCTCCGCCACTGCTGAAGACCTGCCGTTCGCCAGCTTCGCCGGGCAGCAGGACACGTACCTCAACGTGGTCGGAGTGCCTGCGGTGCTGGACGCCGTCCGGCGGTGCTGGGCGTCGCTGTGGACCGACCGGGCAACTGCCTACCGGGCGGGTCTGGGGATGGACCCGGCAGGCGTGGCGCTCGCGGTGGTGGTCCAGCGGATGGTGGACGCAGAGACCGCAGGCGTCATGTTCACGGCAAACCCCCTTACCGGCAGCCGCCGCCAAGTGGTCATCGACGCCAGTCCCGGCCTGGGTGAGGCTGTTGTCTCCGGCGCCGTCAATCCCGACCACTTCGTGGTGGATGCCTTGACCGGCAGGGTGCTGGACCAGGAACTGGGCGCCAAGGGCGTTGAGGTGCGCCCGGTCCCCGGGGGCGGTACGCAGATCCGGGAACTGCCCGAGGACCACGGCGCTGCCTGCCTGGCAGAGCGCCAGTTGCGTGCGCTCGCACGCCTGGGGCTGCAGGCTGAGGAGCATTTCGGCTCTCCGCAGGACACCGAGTGGGCCATCGGCCGCACAGGGGCCCTGTGGCTCACGCAGTCCAGGCCCATCACCACGCTGTACCCCGTTCCGAGGAGCAATGGTGCCGCCGGCAGGATCCCACAGGGGAGGGCCGCTGTTGGCGGCACCAGGGCCTACCTTTGCTTCAGCCTGGCCCAGGGGCTGACCCGGCCGCTCACCCCCATGGGGCTCGCGGCCGTTCGCCTCATCGCCTCCTCAGTGGCCACGGCTGCCGGCTTCCCTGTTCCTGATCCGCGCAGTGGGCCGTCCCCCTATGCTGAAGCCGGGCAACGGATCTACGTCGACTTCACCACTCCCATTCGCAGCGCCATAGGCCGGCGCATCGTTCCACGGGTTTTCGACATCATGGAAGCGCGGACCGCCGCGGTCATGCGCCGGCTGATGGAGGACCCCGCCTTTTCGGTCACCTGGAGGACGCCGTTCGGGATGCTGCGCCACGTTGCCCCCGTGGCGATCCAGGCCAGAGTTCCTGCCACACTCCTCCGTGCGCTGGTCCGGCCCCGTGCGGCCATGCGCCGTCTTGACCGGTTCACCCGTGATTTCGAGGCGTCACTGGCTTCCAACGGTGCTGACAGTGCCCTGGCCCGCCTTGACCACGCCGAGTCACTCGTCGGATCCCGCCTGTTCCTGATTGTGCCGGCCATTCTTCCCCTTCCTGCCGTGGGCTTCGCCATGCTGGGCATTGCCGGAAAGCTGGTGGGCGGAAATGCGTGGGAGGAGCTGCAGGCGGTGATCCGGGGTCTGCCGCACAACGTCACCACCGAAATGGACCTGGAGTTGTGGCACCTCGCCTCAGCCATCCAGGAAGACTCTGACTCACGCACCGCACTGTTGACGGAGAATCCGTCGGTCCTGGCGGCCCGTTTCCAGGCCGGGCAGCTGCCCGCCCGCCTGGACACCGGTCTGGCCAGGTTCCTGGACAGGTACGGCCAGCGGTCAGTGGGCGAAATCGACGTCGGGCTGCCGCGGTGGTCGGAGGAACCGGCCCACATCCTCGGGATCCTCGCCAACTACCTTCGGCTGGACGACCCCGCGCTCGCACCTGACATGCAGTTCAGCGAGGCCGCCAGGGACGCGGAAGAACAGGTGGGCAGGCTCGTTGCCCGCGCGGCCGCCCAGGGCAGGATTCGGGGCATGCTGGTGCGTGCCGCGCTGCGCAGGGCGCGGTTGTTTGCCGGGCGGCGGGAGCTGCCAAAGTACCAGCTGGTGCTCGGGCTCGGGGAAGTCCGGCGGCAGTTGCTCGTGGTGGGCAGGGAGTTGGAAGAAGCGGGCACCATTGAGCGGCAGGACGACATTTTCTTCCTGGACTTCGCGGAGGTCCGCCGGGGGTTGGCCGGCAATAGCCCGGACATGGAAAACCCGCCCCGTGACCTGCGGGAACTTGTGTCGGCCCGGCGCCAGGAGTATGACCGGGAGCTCAGTCGCCGGAACATCCCCAGGGTGTTGCTCTCGGACGGTACCGAACCCGAGGCGGTGCGGACCGCCGTCGGAATGGAAGGGGACGGAACCCTGTCCGGCAGCCCTGCCTCGGCCGGAACGGTGACTGCTGCAGCACGGGTCATCCTGGATCCGGTCGGAGCCCGCCTTGAGCCGGGTGAAATCCTGGTTGCACCGTCTACGGACCCCGGCTGGACTCCGCTGTTCCTGACGGCCGGAGGGCTGGTGATGGAGATGGGCGGAGCAAACTCCCACGGCGCAGTCGTGGCCAGGGAGTACGGCATCCCGGCGGTTGTAGGAGTGCCCGACGCCACCAGCGCGATAACCACCGGCCAAAAAATAACGGTCGACGGCGGTGCGGGAACCGTAGTGCCGGAAGAACCCGGCACGCTGGAGGATGGCAGGGCGGCCAGGGGCGCGGAGCCGCCGGCACGGGCGTAGTCTTTATCTATGGGCTCCAACAGGCTGGATTCCAGCGGACGGCTGCAAGTTAACACCACACCCCTGAACCGGCGCGCGTGGCTGCGGTGGATGCCCGCCGCGGCGGCTCCGGTGGTCATCGCCGCGGGTGCCCTCACAGTGTCCCTCCCGGCAGGGGCCAGCAACCCCTTGCCCACCAAGACGCCCGCCCAGGTCCTGGAACTGGCGGCAAGCCACCAGGTGCAGGCATTCTCCGGGACCGTGGAGCAGTCGGCCGAACTGGGCCTGCCGGAGTTGCCCACCACCGGCAAGCCTTCCGGGCCTGCGTCTCCGGGCAGCGCCGCTTCGGTCATTGAAATGCTGACCGGCACCCACACCGCGCGCCTCTACGTGGATGGCAAGGACAACGCCCGCGTCCAGGTGATGGACCAACTGGCCGAGCGGGATGTTATCCGGCACGGCAATGACGTCTGGTTCTATTCGTCGAAGGACAACACGGCAGCACACGCCACCATGCCCGCGCACGCCCCCTCGCTTTCAAAGGACCGCCAGGGTCCAGGCGGCGTGTATACACCCGCCGAAATGGCCCAGCAGTTCCTTTCGAAGATTGACCCCAACACTGCCGTTTCCGTGGGACCGGACGTTTCCGTGGCCGGGCGGGCCGCGTACAACCTGCTGATTGAGCCGCGCACGGACGCAACCTTGGTGGGCAAGGTGGCCATCGCCGTCGACGGCCAAAACGGCTTGCCCCTGTCCGTCCAGGTGACCGCGCGCGGAGCGGACAGGCCTGCCTTCAGTTCCGGTTTCACCAACCTCTCCCTGGCTGCCCCGGACCAGTCGGTCTTCAGCTTCAGCCCGCCGCCGGGCAGCACGCTCAAGGAACTCCCCGTTCCTGACAGGCCGGATGACCCCGCCGACGGCTCCCGCCAGGACGCCATGCACAACGGGGGCAAGGGCCACGTCTCCGTGAGCGGGACCGGCTGGGAGGCCGTGGTGGGCACCGTGCGTGGATCTGCTGCAGAGGCGGACATGATGCTGCAGGATCCGCTGCTGTCCCCGGCTGCGGTCGCCGTACCCGGTGGCCGGCTGCTCTCCACCGCCCTGCTCAACGTCCTGATCACAGACGACGGACGCATCTTCGCAGGAATGGTGCCGCCGGAACGGCTGCAGTCAGCAGCAGCGGCCCAGTAAGTGGTGGCCGCAGGGGGAATGGTGGCCGGAGAGTTCAGTCCGGCCTGCCGAAGGCTGGCCCGATGAGCGGCGCCCTGGCGATTGAGACGCAGGGACTGAGCAAGCGCTTTGGCCAGCAGGCCGCCGTCGACCGCGTGGACTTGGCCGTCCCGCACGGAACGGTCTTCGGTTTCCTGGGACCCAACGGGTCAGGCAAAACCACAACCATCCGCATGCTGCTGGGCCTGGCAGGAGCGTCCGCCGGGACGGTAAGCCTCCTTGGCCAGCGGATGCCGGACAAACTCCACGAGGTACTGCCGCGTGTGGGCGCGCTGGTTGAAGGGCCCGCCTTCTACCCCTTTCTGTCCGGCGCCGCCAACCTCCACCGGCTGGATTCGGCCAGCCCGCATACTGTCCCCGCAACCCGCAAGGCCCGGGTGCAGGAGGCGCTGGAACGTGTGGGCCTGGAGCACGCGGCAGGCAAACGGGTGCACGCGTACTCGCTGGGAATGAAGCAGCGGCTGGGGATAGCCAATGCCTTGCTGTCACCGCGGGACCTGCTGGTGCTGGACGAGCCCACCAACGGCCTGGATCCACAGGGCACCCGGGAGGTCCGCAACCTGGTGCGGTCCCTGGCGCATGAGGGCACCACCGTTTTCGTGTCCAGCCACCTGCTGGCCGAGGTGGACCAGATGTGCACTCACGCAGCCGTCATGAGTGCCGGAAAGCTCGTGGCCCAGGGGCCCTTGGCTGAGCTGCGGCAGGCGGGGTCCACCCGGCTCCGGCTGGTGACCCCGGACGGCGGGACGGCCCGCGGGGTCCTGGCCCGGCTGGGGCTTGCATCCGAATCAGGGAACACTGACCCCCTGCGTGCACAACCCGACGGGGAGACTGTGATGGCGGTGCTTCAAACCGGGGCCCACCAGCCGGAGGTGCTTCCCGAGGACGTCGTGGCGCACCTGGTCCAGGCAGGCGTCCGGGTCAGGGGCTTCGCCGTCGAGCGTGAAAGCCTTGAAGACCGCTTTGTCGCCCTCACCGGGGAAGGATTCGACGTTGCCCAGTAGTGTGCCCTCCGATGTGCCAGCGGACATGCCCGGGATTGCCGGAGCTTCGAGGTCAGCCAGCCGAAGCTCCGGATTCTCCCTGCTGGGGTCCGAACTCAAGGTGTTGTTCGGGCGCCGGCGCACGTGGGCGCTGCTCCTGTCCCTGGCCGCCATCCCGGTCCTCATAGCCGTCGCCGTGAAGATCTCATCCGCCGTACCACCCGGCCGGGGTCCCGCGTTCCTTGACCGGATCACCCAGAACGGCCTCTTCGTCGCCTTTACCGCCATGCTGGTCTCCGTCCCGCTGTTCATGCCGCTCGCCGTGGGTGTGGTGGCCGGGGACACGATCGCTGGGGAGGCGAACCTGGGAACCCTCCGGTACCTGCTGGTGGCCCCGGCCGGACGGGTGCGGCTCCTCCTGGTCAAATACGCCGGTGCCCTGGCCTTCTGCATCGTGGCCCCGTTGACCGTGGGCCTTGCCGGGGCGGCCATCGGAGCGGCGCTTTTCCCGGTAGGCCCCGTGACACTGCTCTCCGGAGGCGTGGTGCAACCGTCCGAAGCTCCCCTGCGCATCGTGCTGATCGCCGCGTACCTTGCAGTATCCCTGGCCGGTCTGTCCGCGATAGGGCTGTTCCTGTCCACACTGACGGTGGTTCCGGTCGGGGCGATGGCCGCCACGGTGGTGGTCTCGGTGGTCTCACAGGTCATGGACCAGCTTCCGCAGCTGGAGTGGCTGCACCCGTGGCTCTTCAGCCACTACTGGCTTGGGTTCGGCGACATGCTCCGCCAGCCCGTGGCTTGGGATTCCTTCGGCAGCAACGCACTGCTCCAGGCCGGCTACGTGGCAGTCTTCGGGGCGCTCGCCTACGGCCGGTTCGTCACCAAGGACATCCTGAGCTGACGACGGCGGCTGGGAACTTCAGCGCCGCGGCTCAGCCGGGCTGGGGCAGGCAGCCATCCGCGCAGCTTAGTAGCGCGCTGCGTACGGGTAGAGCTCCATGCCCACCATCGAGCTGATGCTGGAAACGGTGATGCCTTCCTGCGGGTTGAGGGCCTGCACCACCTGGCCGTTCCCCAGGTAAATGGCCACGTGGTAGAAGTTCGGCGCGGAGCCCCAGACCAGCAGGTCGCCGCGGCGGGCCTGTGAAATGGGGACGTGGACCGGGGCGGCGGCGTACTGCTGTGAAGCCGTGCGCGGCAGATACTTCCCGGCTGCGGCGAAGGCGTGCTGCACCAGGCCTGAGCAGTCGAAACCATAGACCCCGGTACCGCCCCACTGGTAGTAGTACGGTGCGCCCACCTTCCCCAGCGCAACGGAGATCGCGGCCTCATAGGTACCTGAACCGGTGGAAGGCGCGGGAGCAGGGGCGGGGGCTGGAGCGGGAGCAGGCGCCGGTGCGGGAGCCGGGGCAGGAGCGGGTGCGGGAGCCGGGGCAGGAACGGGTGCAGGCGCCGGTGCAGGCGCCGGTGCGGGAGCCGGGGCAGGTGCGGGTGCAGGCGCCGGTGCGGGAGCCGGGGCAGGAGCGGGTGCAGGCGCCGCGGGGGCAGGTACTGCCGGAGCAGGGGCCGCAGGGGGTGCATCCTGCGCGCGGTTGTTCTGCCCGGATGCCTGGCTCCGGTCACTCCGGCTCTGGTCATTCTGGGTCCGGGCAGCCTGATCCTGGGCTGCCTTATCCGCGGCGGCCTTGTCGGCAGCGGCGGACAAAGCGGCCAGACGTGCCTCCTCACGCTGCCGGTCCAAGGCATCCACGCGGGCTGATTCGAGCGCCACCGTGGTGTTGCGGAGCTGTGCCAACTGGTCCACCAGGACGGTCCGCTGCGCCTTCGCGTCGGCTACGGCCTTCACCTGTGCGGCGTTGGCCTGTTCCGCCTGGGACTTCCGTTGCTCTGCGGTCTTCGCTGCATCATCAGCAGCCTTGGTGGCATCCTCCGCGGCCGCGGTGAGGGAGCGGTTTGCGGTGGCCGCGGCGTCGGCAGCTTCAAAGGCCCGGCTGCGGCTGGCAGAGAGGGCCTCGAGCGTGGCGGCCTGTTGCAGGCTTTCACCCCCGCTGGCAAAGGTTCCGAGGGTGGGGTTCAGGCCCCCGTTGCGGTAGAGGTCACCGGCGAGCTGGCCCACCTGCTTCCGGGTTTTGTCCTGCTGATCCCGGGCCGAGGCGGCCTTCGCGGAAGCTACCGATGCGGCCTCGGTCCGCTGCTGCAGTTCCACCAGCGCCTCGCTGTAGGCATTGTTGGCCTGCATGGCCACCGCGAATGCCGCCTGTTGGGCGGTGGATGCGTCCGCCAGGATGCGCTCGATGGCGGTGACCTGGTCCGCCGTCGCGGACTCGCTGGCCTTGGCAGCGGCAATGTCCTCGGGCGAAGGGATCTCGGGCGACGCCGGAACGGCCAGGGGAGAAGACAGTGGCGGGATTGCGGCTGCGGGCGTCGCTACGGAAGCAAAGAGTACGACGGCGGCGCACAGCACAGCCGTCCTGCGGCCGGATCCGGATAAAGCCATCTGCAGAGACCTCGCAACGGTAAGGCTGGGAGTGAGGTTCTGGATGCGGCACGACGGTGCCCCTCAGCTGCTCGCCAGCAGTCCGAGGCTACGTGACAGTTTGCACATTGGCAACAGCAGTCACATCAATAACATAAACCACAACAATGTCATTAGCGGCGGAATCAGCGCGGGTGTGTCGCGTCAGGCGTGTTGGTGTTCCTCGTGTTCGGAATGGCTGGCAGGCTCCAATTGGAAGGTGCAATGGTCCGTATCGAAATGCGAGCCCAGGCACGTGATGAGCTTGTCCAGCAGCTGGTCGGCGCCCCGCGCATTGAGCACTCCGTCTTCCACCACCACGTGCGCGGAGAACACCGGGACGCCTGAGGTGATGGTCCAGATGTGGATGTCGTGGACGTCGGTTACGCCGGCCACCGAAAGGATGTGCTCGCGGATCATCTGCACCTCCACGCCTTTCGGGCTGGCCTCCAGCAGGACGTCCACCACGTCACGCAGCAGGCTCCAGGCCCGGGGGAGGATCATCAGCGCGATGAGGACGGAGGCAATGGTGTCCGCCGCTTGGAAACCGGTCATCATGATCACCACGGCTGCAATGATGACGGCCACTGAGCCCAGGAGGTCACCCAGCACTTCCAGGTACGCGCCGCGGATGTTCAGGCTCTGGTCCTGCGCCGTGCGGAGGACCAACAGCGACACCAGGTTGGCCACGGCGCCCACGACGGCGGCAAACAGCATGATGTCCGTCTGCACTTCCGGGGGCGCCCCAAACCGCCGGACCGCCTCGGTGAAGATGACCACGGAGATCACGATCAGGATCAGCGCATTGGCAAGGGCCGCCAGAACCTCCGCACGCTGGTAGCCGTAGGTCCGCTGTTCGCTCGCGGGGCGGCCTGCGATCCAGGCGGCCAGCAGGGCGATGGTGACGCCGGCAGCATCGGAGAGCATGTGCCCGGCGTCCGCCAGCAGGGAGAGCGATCCGGACAGCACGGCCCCCACGATCTGGATGACCACCACCCCAAGGGTGATCCCCAGGACGGCCACAAGGCGTTTCCGGTGCCGCCGCGTGGCGGTGATCCCGTGGCTGTGATCGTGTCCCATGCTTACAAGGCTAGCCCCAGCCCAGCTCGTGCAGCCGGTCATCGGATATGCCGAAGTGGTGGGCGATTTCGTGGACCACGGTCACGGCCACTTCGTGGATCACGTCCTCCCGGGAGGCGCAGATCGCCAGGATGGGTTCGCGGAAAATGGTGATCCGGTCCGGAAGGGAACCGGCGTCCCACCATGAATCGCGTTCCGTCAGCGGAACCCCTTCGTACAGCCCCAGCAGCACGGTCCCGGGATCCTCCCCGGGCCCCGGCACGTAATCGTCATCAATGAATACCGCCACGTTGTCCATGGCGCGGGCCAGCTGGTCGGGAATGCTGTCCAGGGCGTCGTGCACGGCGGCCTCGAACTCATCGGGCGACATGGTAAAACCGGAGGGCTCGTGCGGGCCGTCGGGAATGATCGGCAGGCCCGGTGGCAGGTTGGCTGGCATGCCCAGACTCTAGCGCTGAAAGCGCCGTTGCCTAACCCGGCCCGCCCGGGTCCTGCGCCGGGTCAGCCCGACCCCCACCAGGCACACGAGCCCGCCCACCAGCCCCCAGGCGGTGGGGATCTCGCCCAGCAGCAGCCAGGAGATCAGGACCGTGGTGCCGGGGACCAAATACGTCGTCGCAGCCAGCTTGCCGGCATCCACCAGCGACAACGCGTAAGCCCAGGTAGTGAAGGCAATCGCCGTCGGGAAAACGCCCAGGTACACCAGGCCCAGCGTGGCCTGCGGCGGGGCAGCCTGGACTTCGGACGCCAACTGCCCTGCGAAAGGCAGGCAGCACAGGGCGCCCACCATGATCCCGAACCAGGTTGCCTGCGCGGCAGGGAATTTCCGCACCACCGGTTTCTGGATGATCACGCTGACCGCGGCGAGCACCGCTGCAAGGAGGCAAAGCGCCACGCCCGCCAGGTCCGCCGTCGAACTCGCCCCGGGAGTGCGCGGCTGCCCCGAACCGAGCGCGATCAACGCGACGCCCGCAAAGGCCACTGTGCTGCCGATGAGCAGCCACCGCGGGAAGCCTTCTTTGAGGAAGATGCCCGACATGATGGCCACCAGGATGGGGTTGACATTGATCAGCAGGGCACTGGTACCGGCGTCGAGGATGTGCTCGGCGGCGTTCAGGGCCACGTTGTAGCCTCCGAACCACATGACGCCATAGGCGAAAATGGGCAGCCATTCCCGTCCCCGGGGCAGTACCCGGCTCTTGAGCAGTTGCGGCACCACCAGGAAGGCCAGCACGACGGCGGCAATCGCCAGCCTGCCCAGGGTCAGGGAACCGGGGGAGAAGTGGGGGCCAATGGCCCGGATTCCAACGAACGCCGACGCCCACAGAACCACCGTGACCACCATGGCGGCCACCCCAAGGGCCGTCACGGGCTTCAGTGCTGCTTGTGCGGTGGTCAGCGGTTCCTGAGCGGGGCTGGTGGAAGGCATGAGACCAATGTACGGCGGGGACGGGTGCTGGACTGGCGGAAATCGGCCTTGTCGCTGCCCTCGGCTAGGATGCGGACTATGCTCTCCCCTCAGGCTCCTGCCCGTGATACCCCGCGCCTTGTCCGGAAAATCATCTGGATCGCACTGGCTGTCATCGTCCTGGGCGGCGTCGCCTGGTACGCCCTCTTCACTGCCAACAAACCCCAGCAGTCGGCGCCGCCTGCCGCCGGACCGGAACAACTGGTGCGCGCGGACAGCCACCGGCTCACCGCACCTGGCGAGGAAAAAGCGCAGCTGGTGGAGTTCCTGGACTTCGAGTGCCCCTCCTGCGGAGCCGTGCATCCCTATGTGGAGGAGCTTAAAGCGGAGTTCGGGGACAGGATCACGTTCGTCAACAGGTACTTTCCGCTGTCCGCCCACCCCAATTCAGGCCAGGCAGCCCTGGCGGCGGAAGCGGCTGCACAACAGGGCCAGTACCAGCAGATGGCTGCCAAGCTCTTCGAAAACCAGTCGGCGTGGGCCGGCAGCCAGCAGTCGCAGGCGCCGCTGTTCCGTACCTACGCCGGGGAGTTGGGGCTGGACCTGGCACAGTTCGATGCCGCCGTCGCCGACCAGAAAACCGAAGACCGCATCCTGGCCGACATCGCCGACGGCAATGCCCTTGGTGTCAGCGGCACGCCCACCTTCTTCCTCAACGGCGAGAAGCTGACACTGAGCACCAAAGCGGACTTCCGGCAGAAGCTGGCCGACGCCGTCAAGTAGCTGTCCCGGCACCAACCAGCAGTCACCCAAATCTCCGCCTGCCCCTACCTTCCGCCAGCCCAGGCGAGCAACTCTTCCACCGGCCAGGTGGTGATGATCCGCTCGGCCGGCACGTTATTGCGGGCGGCCCGCTCGGCACCGTACTGCAGGAAATCCAACTGTCCCGGTGCGTGGGCATCGCTGTCGATCGAGAACAGGCAGCCCGCTTCCAGTGCCAGCTGGATCAGGGCATCGGGCGGGTCCTGCCGCTCCGGACGGGAATTGATCTCCACAGCTACGTTGTGCTCGGCGCACGCTGCGAACACTTCCTTGGCGTCGAATTCCGACGGCGGACGGGTTCCACGTGAGCCTTCCACCAGCCGGCCGGTGCAGTGGCCCAGGACGTTGGTCCGGGGATCCTGGATGCCGCCGAGCATCCGGGTGGTCATCGTTTTCCGGTCCGCGCGCAGCTTTGAGTGGACGCTGGCCACCACAATGTCCAGGCGGTCCAGCAGTTCCGGTTCCTGGTCCAGCTCGCCGGACTCCAGGATGTCCACTTCGATCCCGGTCAGGAGCCTGGTGGCTCCGCCGCTGCTGTTGTTGATGCCCGCCACCACGTCCAGCTGGTCCAGCAGGCGGTCGGCCGACAGCCCGTTGGCAATGGTGAGGTTGGGCGAGTGGTCGGTCAGGGCCAGGTACTCCCTGCCCAGCACCTCAGCGGCCGCCACCATCAGCTCAATGGGGGAGCCGCCGTCGGACCATTCGCTGTGGCTGTGAAGGTCTCCGCGAAGCGCCGCCCGGATGTCCGTGCCGCCCGAGGCCAGCGGCTCGGCGCCCTTCTCCCGAAGGTCCGCCAGATAGTCGGGGACCTGTCCGTCCACGGCTTGCCGGATCACCGCGAAGGTCCGGTCACCAATCCCCTTCATGGACTTGAGTCGGCCGTTACGGGCGCGCGCGGCCACCTCCTCCGGGCTGAGCGCACTGATGGCAGCGGCCGCCTTTCGGAAGGCCTGGACCTTGAACGTGGCCGCGCGTCCGCGCTCCAGCCAAAAAGCGATCTCGTTGAGCGCATCGACGGCATCCATCCGTCCATCTTGACCCGTCCAAGGGCCAAACGGCGGGCTTTTTCGCCGATTTTGGAATATTCCCGGTTAGCCCCTATAGTTTTAGAGTCCAGTTCGGAGAAACGCAAAGGACAAAGACGAAAAGCCCCGCTTGACGCCTTTTATTTTGTTCCGAACGGGTTCTGGCCCCCATCGTCTAGCGGCCTAGGACACCGCCCTTTCACGGCGGCGGCACGGGTTCGAATCCCGTTGGGGGTACGCAAGGAACTGGTCAGGCAGGCTAAAAAAGTCTGGTAGGCTGGAGGCCTTGAAAAAAGCGGTAGAGATACCGCAAAGCAAGAAACGCAAGGCCCTGTAGCGCAGTTGGTTAGCGCGCCGCCCTGTCACGGCGGAGGTCGCGGGTTCAAGTCCCGTCAGGGTCGCTCTGATTGTTGGAAGAGATTCCGGCTCTCATGGTGACTAGTCACCTAGGCTCTGTAGCTCAGTTGGTAGAGCGTTCGACTGAAAATCGAAAGGTCACCGGATCGACGCCGGTCGGAGCCACCACTGGGAAGCATCAGTTCTTCGGAACTGGTGCTTTTCTGCTTTAACCCTTTTGACCACTCTTCCAACGCTGTGTCACAGGCTGGGGATAGGGTGGAAGCAACAGAAGGGGGAGTGCCTGATGGAATACCAGAACCAACAGCCCGTGGTGCCAAGACGTCCCGCCGCAAGCCCGGCCCCGGGCCCCGGGCGGACGGTCATTTCCGAGACTGCAGTGGCAAAGGTGGCCGGAATCGCCGCACGGTCAGTTCCGGGCGTCTACTCCCTGGGTTCGGGCCCCTCCCGTGCCCTGGGCGCCATCCGCGACGCCGTGGGAAGTTCGGACCACGCATCCGGCGTCCATGCAGAAGTGGGCGAAACCCAGGTGGCCGTGGACATTACCCTGGTGGCAAGCTACGGAACGCCCCTGCACGCACTGGCCAATGACGTCCGCGCTGCCGTCTACCGTGCCGTGGAGGAACTGGTGGGGTTGCAGGTCATCGAGGTGAATGTCGAAATAACGGACGTCTACGTACCTCCGCCCGTCAAAAGCACACCGTCCGCCACCACCGAACGGGAGGCGCTGCTGTGAGCCTCACGGTGGCAGGGGTTGCAATTGGTGCCTTCGTGGCTTTCATGTCCCTGCAGTTCGGCCTGTGGGGCTTCCTTGTCTCCCTTCTCTTCATGGCCATTGGAGCGCTCCTGGGCCGTGCCGCCGAAGGGAAACTGGACCTGCGCGGAGTGTTGGACGCCATCACCGGCCGCCGTTCGTCCTCATGACCACGCCCGCGCCCGTAGTGCGCGGGCGGGTGCTCAGCGGCCATAACCGGATCAGCACCCAGGCACTGACCAGCGTTGCCAGGGTGGCGGCAGCCCAGGCATTGGGCGTTGACGCCCAGGACGTGCGGGCGGATTGGACGGATGACGACGGCCTGCTGGCCCTATCCCTCGTCGCCCCCATCGGCGTCCCGCCATTGCAGTCCGTGGTGATGGACCGTGGCCGGGCGGAGGCAGCAGGCGGGTCCATCTGGGACCGCACCATCAAGGCCAAAGCAAGTATCTTGGCCACAGTTTCCGAATTGAGCGGCTCCCGGTTGAGCCGCGTGGATATCCGCATCAGCGGGGCACGGATAAGCACAGGAGGACGGGTGCGGTGAGCAGTAGCGTCGAAGACCCCAAGGTGGCCGGGGAAACCCGGGGGAACATCGGGCCTGACATGCGCAGGATCCTTTACCGTGAAACCCACTCCTCCCGGGCGGCCGTGTCCGTTGCCGCAGCCGTCCTGATCCTGGTGCTGGCCGCTTACGGGGTCCTCGAATCGGGGGTGCATGCCGTGGGCCAACCCGCTTGGCTCATTGAGCCGCAGGTGGCTGCCCAGCGCATCGTGGACCTCCCGGCCGGAATGCCCCCGCTGCTGCTTGCAGTCACCGGCGCCGTGCTCGCCATGCTGGGCTTGATCTTCTTCCTCAACGGGGTCCTCCCCGGGAAACGCGCCCGCCATCTGCTGGCCGGGGCACGTGGAGAGGGCCTTCCGGCCGTGGTGGTGGATGACGAGGTCATCGCATCCTCCCTCGCCCGCCGCACGCGCTTGGCCGCCAACGTCACGCCTGAACAGGTCATGGTGGTGGTTTCCCAGCGGCAGGTACTGGTAAATGTGCGGCCCACATCAGGAATTCCCGTGGACCAGGGCAGCGTGTTGGAAGCCGTCAGGGATGAGCTGGAGCAGATGCTGCTGGAACCGGCGCCCGTGCCCCGCGTCAATGTCACTCCTTCCGGGGTGATCGGGGCATGAACAGTACGCCGGCACTGCTCAACCGCATCCTTCTCACTGTGCTTGGCCTGGTCCTGCTGGGGACAGGGATCCTGCTGGTCCTGCTGGCGGCCGTTCCTCCGGTTGCCACATCGTGGCATGCCTGGTCCGGCGGAGTCTGGGCTGGCATCAGCCGGCTTTTCGACTCCACCCGGTTCCCCGGCCGGCCCGAGAGCTGGTTGTGGATCATCGTGGCACTGTCTTTGCTGGCGCTGATGGGGCTCATGGTCGCTTGGATCGCGCAGCAGGGAAAAGGCCGTTCGAACCTGCTGGCCGAGGAATACGATCCCGGCGATACGCCCGGCGACGTCCGCATCGGTGGCGGAGTAGCGGAGCAGGCGCTCAAGCAGGCTCTCGAGGGAAGGCCGGACCTGGCCGGCGCTACCGTCACCACTTACAACGTGAAGGGTTCGCCCGCGTTGAAGGTCCGCCTCCTGCCCCGCCAGGGTGTGGCCCCGCACCTGCTCGCGGCCGAGGTGTCCGGACTTCTGCACGCCTTGGAGTCCGTTGTGGGCAAGGAGATACCTGTCCTCATCCACATCGGAGCCGGGGCACGCACCCGCTTCAGCCGGGCTGAGCGCGTCCGCTGAACTGAAGCTTGCTCTGGCTGGCACCGCTGCCGCACTGTGCCTTTCCGGCTGCCGCCCGGAAGTTACCGCTCGCTCTGAAGATAGACGGTGCAGTCCACGGGGACCTCCTTCATGGCGGCCCAATCTTCCACCGGCTCGGGACCGCTGGACAGCACCACGGCATAGCCCTCAGGCACGGGGGCCGAGGCGAAGCCCATGTTGGCCACCACCACTGCGTCACCGTTACGGAAAGCCAGCAGTCCGCTGTCCGGCGCGTGCTCGTCGGTCCACTCAACGGTGCCGCTGCCTAGGCGCTGGGCTGCCCTGAATGTCAACGCGGCGCGGTAGAGCTCCAGCGTCGAGCCCTCCTCGCCGTCCTGCTGGTCGGCGGCCAGAGGGCCGAAGCTGTCCGGCTGGGGGAGCCAGGGCGCGGGCGCTTCTGCGGAAAGCGTCCCGGAAAAACCGTATCCCGGCTGGTCCATGGCCCACGGCAGGGGGACCCGGCAGCCGTCGCGCCCGATCTCGGCACCGCGGGTCCGGAAAAACGTTGGGTCCTGCCTTGCCCCGGACGGGAGGGTGGTGTGCTCCGGGAGTCCCAACTCCTCACCTTGGTAAAGGTAGGCGGAGCCTGGCAGCGCCAGAGCGACAAGCGTGGCGGCGCGGGCGCGGGCCTGGCCGAGGGCTGCGTCCGGCTGTTCGTCGTCAGGGCCAATGCCCTTTGGAAAGGTGGTGGGGTCCTTGAGCCCGAACCGGGTGGCGTGCCGCACCGTGTCGTGATTGCTGAGGACCCAGGTGCAGGGAGCGCCCACTGATGCTGCCGCTGCCAGCGACGCATCAATGGCCTCAGCCATGCGTTCGGCATCCCAACCGGCCAACAGGAAATCGAAGTTGAAGGCCTGCTGCATCTCATCGGGCCGTATATACCGTGCCAGGCGCTCAGCCGGTTCCACCCAGGCCTCGGCAACCATCATCCGGTCGCCGCCGTATTCAGCCAGGACCCGGTTCCAGTCGCGGTAGATCGCATGCACTCCGTCCTGGTCGAAGAAAGGCGACGGCGGGTACATCGGGGAGACGGCCCGGTGGGGTTCCTCCGCGTCAGTGTGGGCACGCGGAGCATCCCCTGGCTGATGGCTCTCCCGCGGCGGACCGGAGGTTCCTTCCACCATCGCGGCAACGCCGTCCCAGTCCGGTAGCCCCGCCTCCTTCACCAGGCCGTGGGCAACGTCCACCCTGAAACCGTCCGCGCCCCGGTCCAGCCAGAACCGCAGCACCGCACGCATCTCCTCATGCACCTCGGGGTTATCCCAGTTCAGGTCCGGCTGCTTGGTGTCGAACAGGTGGAGGTACCACTGTCCGGGCGTTCCGTCCGCGTCGGTCACCCGGCTCCAGGCCGGCCCGCCGAACACCGATTTCCAGTTGTTGGGCGCCAGCCTGCCGTCCCCGGAACCGGGCACTTCGTCCTGGCCGTCCCTGAAGATGTACCTGTCCCGTTCCCTGCTGCCCGGGGCGGCGGACAGCGCCTCGCGGAACCATGCATGCTCGTCCGACGTGTGGTTGGGAACCAGGTCAACGATGACTTTCATGCAACGCCGGTGGGCTTCCTGCAGCATTGCGTCGAAGTCCGCCAGGGTGCCGAAGAGCGGGTCCACCTGGCGGTAGTCCGCCACGTCGTAGCCGCCGTCGGCCTGCGGCGATTGGTAGAACGGGGACAACCAGATGGCATCCACTCCCAGCCGCTCCAAGTAGGGGAGGCGTTCGGTGACACCCCGCAAATCGCCCATTCCGTCACCGTTGCCGTCCGCAAAGGACCGGGGGTAGATCTGGTAGACGACAGCGTCGGCCCACCATGCGGAGGGGCGCGGTCCGGGCGGGGGAACGGATAAGTCGGACATTGGGTTCCCCTCTGATAACTTTTTGATGTAAACGCTTGCATTACCGACAGCTACCTTACTAGTGTGATGGTCACCACATCAACCTCACCTAGCAAGCGCACTGTCGACTTACTTGTCACTCAGCGAGGAGCTTCAAGCTAATGAAAACCCCGAGATTCCTGCTTCCGGCTGCCACTGCCGGCATTCTGGCCCTTACGTTGTCCGCCTGCGGCGGCGGAGGTGGAGGGGGCACCACGGGCGGTGGGGGCAGCGACGCTGACGCCAACCTCGATGCCCGCGGCCCCATCACCTTCGTGCAAGGCAAAGACAACAACAACGTCATTCGGCCTCTCATCGACAAGTGGAATGCGACTCACAAGGATGAGCAGGTCACCTTCAAGGAACAGACCGACCAGGCAGACCAGCAGCACGATGACCTGGTCCAGCACTTCCAGGCGAAGCAGTCCGACTACGATGTGGCTGATGTCGACGTTGTCTGGACTGCAGAGTTCGCAGCCAAGGGCTGGCTGCAGCCGCTGAAGGACAAGATGGCCATCGACACCAGTGCCATGTTGCCGGCCACGGTGCAGAGCGCCACCTATAAAGGCACGCTGTACGCGGCCCCGCGGACATCGGACGGCGGCATCCTCTTCTACCGCAAGGACCTGGTGCCCAACCCGCCCAAGACCTGGGACGAGATGATGGGCATGTGCTCCATCGCCAAGCAGAACAACATTGGCTGCTATGCCGGCCAGTTCAGCAAGTACGAGGGCCTCACGGTCAACGCTTCCGAGGCCATCAACTCGGCCGGCGGCTCGGTCCTGGACAAGGACGGCAAGCCAAACCTGAACACCCCCGAGGCCAAGGCCGGCCTGGGCAACCTGGCCAAGGCCTACGCTGACGGCAACATCCCCAAGGAAGCGATCACCTACAAGGAAGAGGACAGCCGGCAGGCCTTCCAAAGCGGCAAGCTCCTGTTCCTGCGCAACTGGCCGTACGTTTACAGCCTGATGAGCACTGAAGGATCCTCCGCCGTGAAAGACAAGTTCGGCATGACCGCACTGCCCGGCAAGGACGGTCCCGGTGCATCCTCGCTGGGCGGCCACAACACCGCAGTAAGCGTCTACTCGAAGCACAAGGCTACTGCGCTGGACTTTGTAAAATTCCTGACTTCCGAGGAAACCGAGAAGTTCTACGCTACGCAGGGCTCCCTGGCTCCGGTGCTTGGTTCGCTCTATGAGGACAAGGAACTGGTCGCGAAGCTGCCCTACCTGCCAGTGCTGAAGACGTCCATCGAGAACGCTGTACCGCGTCCCGTAACGCCGTTCTACCCGGCGGTCACCAAGGCAATCCAAGACAACGCGTACCCCGCTATCAAGGGAGAAAAGTCAGTGGAAAGCGCACTTACAGACATGCAGAAGTCCATCGAATCCGCCGGTGCGGGATCGTAGTTCTGTCATGGCAACCGAACTAGGCCCGACGCCGGTCAAGGCACCGGCGTCGGGTGGTACCCCCGGCCATCACGCGCCCAAGGGCGTAGGGGAGGACAACCGGATCGCGAGCCAGGGGCGCTGGGCCTCCTGGCTGCTCGCCCCGACCATCGTGGCCCTGGGTGTGGTGATCGTTTACCCCATCATCAGCGCCATCGTCATGTCCTTCCAAAAGGACGCCGGCCTTGATCCTGCCACCGGACTCTTCACCCAAGGTGGATCTGCCGGCCTCCAGAACTACGTGAACTGGCTGGCGCAGCAGTGTTCGGCGCCGGGTGGCGGAACCGTCGCCTGCCCGCCGGGCACCCTGGGCGGCCAGTTCTGGTCAGCCACGGCCACCACGTTCTTCTTCACGGTGGTGACGGTGGCACTGGAAACTGTCCTGGGCTTCTGGATGGCCATGATCATGGCACGCACGTTCCGCGGACGCAGTCTGGTCCGCGCCGCAGTGCTGGTGCCTTGGGCCATCCCCACAGCCGTGACGGCCAAGCTCTGGTTCTTCATCTTCGCCTTCGAAGGCATCGCCAACAAGCTGTTCAACACCACCATCCTGTGGACGGGCAGCGAGTGGCCGGCCAAATGGGCCGTGATCATCGCCGACGTCTGGAAAACCACGCCGTTCATGGCACTGTTGATCCTGGCCGGTTTGCAAATGATTCCGGCGGACGTCTACGAGGCAGCCAAGGTGGACGGTGCCACGGCCTGGCAGCGGTTCCGGCTGATCACCCTGCCGCTGGTGAAGCCGGCGCTGATGGTGGCCATCCTTTTCCGTACCCTCGACGCGCTGCGCATGTTCGACCTGCCCTACATCCTTACCGGTGGAGCAAACAACACCACCACCTTGTCCATCCTGGTGATCAACCAGATCAGGCAAGGGTTCAACTCGGCTGCGGCGCTGTCCACCATCACGTTCATCATCATCTTCCTCGTCGCTTTCATCTTCGTGCGCTTCCTTGGGGCGAACGTCGTTGAGCAGAGCGGCGCCACAGGAAAGGGGAAGAAATGACCACGGCAACAGCGGATGCCTCGGCCCTTCGTGCCCAACAGGACAAGGGCCGCAAGGCCGCGCAGAACCGGGAGAAGTGGGCGCAGGGGCGAACTTACCTCAGCGCCGCCATCATCCTGCTCTGGTGCCTGGCGCCGGCGTACTGGATGGTGGTCACCGCGTTCCGCGATGTGGGCTTTACGTATGACACGTCGATCCTGCCCAGCCACGTGACCCTGGACAACTTCCGGACCGCCTTTGACACGTCGTTCGGCAACAGGTTCGGCCAGGCACTGCTCAACAGTGTGTTTATCGGCGCGGTGGTCACCGCCATCTCGCTGCTGATCGGTGTGTTTGCTGCCTACGCCCTGGCCCGCCTGAACTTCCGGGGCAAGTTCCTGGTGCTCGGCTTCATCCTGGGCGCTTCCATGTTCCCCGGCGTTGCCCTCATCACCCCGCTTTTCCAGCTGTTCACCAACATCGGCTGGATGGGCACGTACCAGGCACTGATCATTCCCAACATCTCCTTCGTGCTCCCGCTGACGGTCTACACCATGACGTCGTTCTTCCGGGAAATGCCGTGGGAACTGGAGGAATCGGCCCGTGTTGACGGCTGCACCCAGGGGCAGGCTTTCCGCAAGGTCATCATGCCCCTGGCCGCACCGGCTATCTTCACCACGGCGATCCTGGCATTCATCTCCTCGTGGAATGAGTTCCTGATTGCCAGCCAGCTGTCCAGTGACGCAACGCAGCCGGTGACCGTGGCGATCGCCAACTTCGCCGGTGCACAGCCCAACCAGATCCCGTACACGGCCATCATGGCCGCAGGCACCATTGTCACCATCCCGCTGGTGATCCTGGTGCTGGTCTTCCAGCGCAAGATTGTCGCCGGCCTCACGGCAGGTGCAGTCAAGTGACGGACCACGGTTCCCGCCCCCGCACGCCGGGGGCGGGAAACCGCAGCCGGTTGGTCCGCTCGGGCGAGGACTTCGACATCATCATTGGTTTCCTCGCCTTCTGGGCGCTGGTCCTGCTGGTGGTCACCGTGTGGATGGAAGTTACCGCCCAGCCCGCCCTTGGCTGGGCGCTGGGCCTGCTGGCAACACTGCTGGCGTTGTATGGCATGGTGCGGCTGCGCAGGAAACTGCCGGCCCGCAGGTAGGCGCGGACGACACCGGGCCCGTGGTTACAGCTGCCACTGCATAGGCAGCCGCAGCCTGGGTTCCGATGCCCGGTGGCCTGACGAAAAATTGCGGGGCTGGGTATACGTAGGGCCGGGCCGGCCCCAAAGGAGTTAAAGAGGGGGCACGGTGGCACGGACAACGGAAAGGTCCCAGCGGGGCGGCCATAACGGCGTCAGCATCGAGGACGTGGCGGCGGCCGCCGGAGTTTCAACAGCCACAGTCTCCCGCGCAGTCCGCGGACTGCCCCGGGTCTCGCCGGCCACCAGGGAGAAGATCCTGGAAGTGGCCGGGAACCTGGGCTACGTAGCTTCTTCTTCGGCCTCCGGGCTTGCCACCGGACGGACCAAAACCATCGGCGTCCTGGCCCCCTTCGTCAGCCGCTGGTTCTTCTCCAAAGCGATCGAGGGTGCCGACCGCGAACTGCATGCCCGCCACTACAACCTCTCACTGTTCAATCTCGGGGGGCACGGCAGCAACCGTGAGCGGCTTTTCAGCAAAACGATGGTCTACAAACAGATCGACGCCCTGCTGGTCCTGTGTATGGCGCTCAGCCACGAGGAGATCGAGCACCTGCAGAAGATCGACATTCCGCTGGTTGTCGTGGGAGGGCACGTCGAGGAATGCCCCTACATCGGCATCGACGACTACGCCGCCGCCTCCACCGCTGTCCGGCACTTGATTGATCTTGGCCACCGGGACATTGCCCTGCTGCATGGCGACGACGAGACTGACCTGAATTTCGACGTCCCCCGGGTGCGCATCCTCGCATTCAAGGACGTCATGGCGGCGGCCGGCCTGCCGACACGGCCCGAATGGGATGAGTGGGGGGACTTCACCGTCCGCAGCGGCCAGGCGGCCTTACGGCGGCTGTGGTCCCGGCCCGGACAGAAGCCCACCGCGATCTTCTGCGCCTCGGACGAGATGGCCATGGGGGTAATCTTCGAAGCCCACCGCATGGGCATCAACATCCCCGGCGACCTGTCGGTCGTGGGCATCGACAACCATGACTTCGCAGAGGCCATGGGCCTCACCACTGTGGGGCAGCGGCCGGACGAGCAGGCCGAAATGGCCACCAAGATGCTTTTGGACGAACTGGACGGCCAGGAAGGCGCCGTCCGCTCCGCCGTCGCACCCCATGAACTGGTTGTGCGCAGTACCACGGCGCCTCCCCAAAACCTGTAAAAGCCCGGGAACTGATGGACGTTAGGATGCGCGCGCCAGCTGCCGGATAGGTATCCAGCGCGAGGCAAGCCGACGGTAGGCCGCGGCAGCCCCGGTCATGTCACCTTCAGCGAGGCACTCTATGCCCAGCCTGATGTCCATTGGGGACTCATCCGGGTAGACCTTGTCCGCGACGGCGCCGTAGTCCAGTTCCACCATGGAGTCCACGTGGAAGAGCTCAAGCCATTCCGTCAGCTGCGCCAGGTCATCGAGCATGTCCAGGTCGGGGGCTGCGAGGGCCAGATTGGCCACCGCGTAGCGGGCCCGCTCCAACGCATCGGTGATGGGCGCCCAGACGCGTACGGTCAGGATGCGCCCGGCAGCTTCCACCACTTCCTTGCGGTCGGATTCCATGAACAACGAGAACCAGCTGAACGGGATGCCCCACGTGGAGGCCCTGGTATGCACCCGGCTGGAACCGTCGCGGGCCTTCACCAGGTCAATCCGCTCCTGGTGCCGGTCACGCTGTTCCTCGGGGATCAGCAGCTCGGCCAAGGGGCCGTGGATGCCTTCCATCAGGGCGTTCGCCGCCAGGCCGGCGCGCAAAACGAGCTGGCTGGGGCAGTATAGCAGGACGGGCCCGGTGCCGGCGTCAGCACCGTCGTCGGCCGTTTCGCCGTCCGGGGCGCCGGTTTCCTGCGCGTGCGCCGTGGTGACCCGCACCAGGTCGGTCCGGCCGGTGGGGAAGGGGTCGCCGCCGGAGCGGGTGATGCGGCCCAGCGAGGCCAACAGTTCGGCGTTCTCGACGGCGGCACGCGAGGCCGCCCGCGCCCCGGCGGCCTGGATGGCCGGGCGTTGTTCCTCCGGAAAGGCTTCCAGGGGTTCATAGACGCGCAGGGTGGAGGAAAAAGGCAGGCCTGCCTGGCCCCGGTAGAGGTTTCCCGTCATTGCGGTCTCCTTGCGTGGGTCCAGGACGCAGCCATCAGTCCGCCAGTTCCACCAGCACGGGCGCGTGGTCAGAGGCGCCCTTGCCCTTGCGTTCCTCACGGTCAATCATGGCGCCGGTGACGCGCGCTGCAAGGGCGGGGGAGGCCAGGACGAAGTCGATGCGCATGCCCTCCTTCTTCGGGAACCGCAGCTGCGTGTAGTCCCAGTAGGTGTAGACGCCGGGGCCGGGGGTGTAGGGGCGCACCACGTCCGTGTAGCCGGCGGTCTCGAACGCGTGGAAGGCCTCCCGCTCCGGCGGGCTGACGTGCGTGGACCGGTTGTTGATGAACAGGTCGATGTCCCAGACGTCCTCATCGAACGGTGCGATGTTCCAGTCGCCCATCAATGCCACCTGTGCCTGGGGATTGTCCGTGACCAGGGCCTGGGCGTGGGTCTTGAGGCTTTCCAGCCACTTGAGCTTGTACGGCATGTGCTCATCGTCAAGGGAGCGGCCGTTGGGGACGTACAGGCTCCAGATCCGCACGCCTGCGCAGGTGGCCGCGATGGCCCGTGCTTCCTGGACAGGGTCCTTGCCGGCCTTGCCGAATGACGGCTGGTCCAGGAACGTCCGCTCGACGTCCTCAAGCCCTACCCGGGAGGCGATGGCCACGCCGTTCCACTGGTTCACCCCGAAATGGGCCACCTCGTAGCCCATCCGTTCGAAGAGCTCCCAGGGAAAGTTGTCGTCCTTGCACTTGGTCTCCTGGATGGCCAGGACGTCGCAGTCGCTGCGCTGCAGCCACGCTTCCACGCGGTCGGCGCGGGCTCGGAGCGAGTTCACATTCCAGGTAGCTATCTTCACGGTTCCTAACTTACCTTGGCTGCCGCACGCCGGGTAAAGCCTTCACCGGCCCCGCCCCACGCTTGCCGTGCGGTGGTCCCGGACGGGAACGGGCGGGTATATTCGCAAACAGAATGACCTGGATCACTCATCCGGCCACCATGCGAAGGAGCACTTAGCCGATGACCGCAGCCACGGGCAACACAACGGACAGCACGGAAGGCAGCGGAGGCGCGGAGGTGCTCTTTGACCGCCGCGGCCGGCTGGGCCTGGTCACCCTCAACCGGCCCCGGGCCGTCAACGCCCTTACGGCGGGAATGGTGGACCTGCTGCTGCGGCAGCTCACCGCATGGGCAGCGGACGACGGCGTGGCCTCCGTCCTGGTGCAGGGCGCCGGGGAGCGGGGCCTGTGCGCGGGTGGAGACATCGTGGCGATCTACCGGGACATGCTGCACGGCGGCAACGGAACGGCCGATTTCTGGAAAACCGAATACCGCCTGAACTCATTGATCTCCCGCTACCCCAAGCCGTATGTGGCGCTGATGGACGGACTGGTCCTTGGCGGCGGGGTAGGCATTTCGGCGCACGGGAACGTCCGTGTAGTCACGGAGCGGACCAGGATGGGGATGCCGGAGACCACCATCGGATTCGCGCCCGACGTCGGCGGGACCTTCCTGCTCTCACATGCACCGGGCGAGACCGGAACCCACGCCGCCCTTACCGGCGCACACCTGGCCGCCGGGGACGCCCTGTTCCTGGGCCTGGCAGACCACTATGTTCCGTCATCCGCGCTGAGCAGCCTGGCGGTGGCGCTGGAAAACGAACGCCCGGAAGACGCCGTCGCCCGTTACACCGGGCAGCCCCCGGCCTCGGAGCTGGCCGCGCAGCGGGAATGGATTGATGCCTGCTATGACTCGGACGACGCCGGCGAAATTGTCACCCGGCTCCGCACCTGGACCGGTCCCGGGCAGGACGCGGCGGCCGCGGCTGCAGACACCATCGAAGCCAAGTCACCCACTTCGGTCAAAGTCACCCTGGCTTCACTGCGCCGCGCGGCGGCCCTGACCCTGGACGAAGCCTTGGCACAGGAGTACCGGACCGGACTCCGGTTCCTGCAGGGGCCTGATTTCCGTGAAGGAATACGCGCCCAGGTAGTGGACAAGGACAGGAACCCGCAGTGGAAACCGGCAACCCTCGCCGAAGTGCTTCCCGCGCAGGTGGACCGGTTTTTCGAGCCGCTGGACGGCGGGGAACTGGACCTGCAGGCGAAGGAGGCGGACCATGCCTGACACAAGCAGTGTCGCCTTCCTGGGCCTGGGGCATATGGGCGGACCCATGGCCTTGAACCTCGTTCGTGCCGGTTACCGGGTGGCCGGTTTCGACGTGGTGCCGGCGGCTCTCGAAGCGGTGCGGGCACAAGGTGTTCCCGTAGCAGCTTCCGCCCATGGCGCCCTGGCCGGCGCCGGCGTGGTGCTGACAATGTTCCCCAGCGGCAGGCAGGTCCTGGACGCGTACCGGGGGCTTGGCGGGGAACCAGGACTGCTGGCAGCAGCGGCCCGTGGAACCATATTCCTGGACTGCTCCACCATCAACGTTGACGAAGCCCGGGAAGCCGCCCGCCTGGCCACCGAAGCAGGCCACCGCTCCGTTGACGCCCCAGTTTCAGGAGGGGTGGTTGGCGCTGAAGCCGGCACCCTGACCTTTATGGCCGGCGGAGACGACGCCGACTTTGAGGCCGTACGGCCGCTGCTTGAGGTGATGGGCAAACGGGTGGTGCACTGCGGTGGCCACGGCGCCGGCCAGGCGGCCAAAATTTGCAACAACATGATCCTGGGCGTCTCCATGATTGCGGTCAGCGAGGCGTTCGTCCTCGGGGAAAAGCTGGGCCTGACACACCAGGCACTGTTCGACGTCGCCTCAGCCGCGTCAGGGCAGTGCTGGGCGCTGACCACCAATTGCCCCGTGCCCGGACCGGTTCCCACCAGCCCCGCCAACAGGGACTATCAACCGGGTTTTGCCTCAGCCCTCATGGCCAAGGACCTCAACCTCGCCGTCAATGCGCTCAACAGCACGGGGGTGGCGGGAGAGATGGGAGCGCTCGCTGCCCACATCTACGATAGGTTTGCCGCGGAGGGCGGGGCGGGCCGTGACTTTTCCGCCATCATTACCGAGATCCGCGGCGCATCGGAGCGGCAGGCCGGGGATGGGACCGCAGGGCAGGGCGCCGGCACGGAACTGCCGGGCCGGCGCAGAGCCACAACAGCACACGACGACGGGAGTCCCGAATGACGGAGTACGCCAACATCCTGGTGGAGCAGCAGGGCAGGGTAGGGCTGGTGACCCTCAACAGGCCCTCGGCACTGAATGCGCTGAACAAGGCCACCATGGAAGAGCTGGTGGCCGCCGTGACCGCCATGGATTCCGATCCAGGCGTGGGCGCGGTGGTGATCACCGGCTCGGGCAAGGCCTTCGCCGCGGGAGCCGACATCAAGGAGATGGCGGACCAGGGCTACATGGACATGTACGTGGCCGACTGGTTCCGGGGCTGGGAAGACTTCACCCGCCTGCGGGTCCCCACCATCGCCGCGGTGTCCGGCTTTGCCCTGGGCGGCGGCTGCGAGCTTGCCATGATGTGTGACCTGATCATCGCGGGGGACAACGCCAAGTTCGGGCAGCCGGAAATCAATCTTGCCGTGCTCCCCGGCATGGGCGGATCGCAGCGTCTCACGCGGGCCGTGGGCAAGGCCAAGGCCATGGACATGATCCTCACCGGCAGGTTCATCGACGCGGAGGAAGCGGACCGGTGCGGCCTGGTGTCCCGGGTGGTTCCGGCGGCAGATGTGGTGTCCGAAGCGCTCAAGGTGGCCGGGGTTATCGCTGTAAAGTCGAAGCCTGCGGCAATGGCGGCGAAGGAAGCCGTGAATGCCGCTTTCGAGACCGGCCTGGCCCAGGGCGTGGTGTTCGAACGGCGGCTCTTCCACTCGCTGTTCGCCACCGAAGACCAGAAGGAAGGCATGGCGGCATTCACGGAGAAGCGCCAGCCGGAGTTCAAGCACCGCTAGTCCGGGCACATGCATGCCCTGCCGGGCGCGGCCGGCACGGCACGCGTCCGCCGGTCCCCGTAAGGTAGAGAGTACGGGCCAGCACGCGGCCATGGCATGCAGCGGGACGGAACAGGCGTATGTGGACGATCATGACCGGTGCAGCCAGCCCCACCGAGGGGCTTACGGGAATCGTGGGCTTTGCGGCGAGGGCCATCGATGCGTTGGGGGAGTTTGGCGTTGGCGCCTTCACGCTGGCTGAGACTGTGGTGCCTCCCATCCCCAGCGAGGTGATCCTCCCGCTTGCGGGCTATCTTGCCAAGCAGGGCTCCCTGAATCTCTTCCTCGTCTTTGCCACCAGTACCCTTGGTGCGTATTTGGGGGCGTTGTTGCTGTACCTGCTGGGGGCGAAGTTAGGGCTGGACCGGTCCATCCGGGGGTTGTCCAAGCTGCCACTGGTGGACCGGGAAGACTTCGAGCACGCGGCGGGCTGGTTCCGGCGGCACGGCAGGTCGTCCATTTTCTTCGGCCGCCTGCTGCCCGGGGTCCGCAGCCTGATCTCCCTGCCGGCGGGCGCGGCGGCCATGCCGCTGGGAACATTCACCCTCTTCACCCTTGCCGGCAGCGGGCTGTGGAACGGTGCCCTCATTGGGCTGGGCTATCTCCTGGGCACCCAGTACCGGCTCATAGAGGAGTACTCCAGGTTCCTGAACTACGCGGTCTATGGCGCATTGGCCGTTGCGGTGGTGCTGCTCGTCCTCCGGCGGACCAAGCGGGCCAGGGCCCACCGGGAGGACGTACGCCGCTGAGGCAGCCTCCCGATGCCCTAGAGGTACTTCTCCGCGAAGCTGTGCAGGGCGGCCCGGACGAAGCGTGCCCCCTCCGCCCCGCCGTAGTTGGCGGCGAAACGGGGGTCTTCCACGTACATGTCCGCCAGCCCGGTGACGTATCCCCTGATATCCCCGCCGCTTTGGGCCGCAGGTGTTCCGGGGATGGACTTCAGCCAAGCCACGTGCCGCCCTGCCACCTCCCGGGCTTCCGGCCCGTCGGCAGCAAGCCCGGCTTCCGCAGCCGCCGTCCAGTCCCGGGCAAGGCCCTCTGCTACGGACTTCCACTCCCGCTTTTCCGCTGCCGCCATTCCGCGCCACCATGAGTCGGATGTGGCGTAGGCTTCCTTGCCCCACCGCTCCTCGACTTCTTCCTTGTATTCGGTGTGGTCGAAGCCCTGGAACATGTTTTCTGCCATCAGCTGGCCTCCTGCCTTTACTGTTTCGATTGTTTGCCGGACTGATTCGGCCTGCAGGGCCAGCCGCTCCTGCTCCCGGCCGAGCCAGTCGAGATGGCGGCTGAGCGCCGCCACGGGATCCGCCCGGCGCTGGAGGAGCTCCCCGATCGCCGGCAGGCCCAGGCCCAGTTCCCGCAGCAAAAGGATGCGCTGGAGCTGGAGGAGGGCGGCGCCGTCGTAATACCGGTAGCCGTTGTGGCCCACCCGGCTGGGCGTCAGGAGGCCAATCTCGTCATAGTGCCGGAGCGTGCGGCTGGTGGTGCCGGCGATCCTGGCCACGTCCTGGATGGACCAGTCCCTGCCGCCGGCGTCGGGTAAATCCTGCATGCTCCGAGCCTAGGCATTGACGCTGCGTCAAGGTCAAGGTCAAGGGCGGCGGACCGTCACCCAACCCGCCGGCCGTGGGGCCTCCGGCGCCTGGCCTGGGCCACCAAACGCGTGAAGGCGAAAACAAAGATGGCCTCGATGAGCAGCATGAGGCCCAGCAGCAGCCACTGCTGCCGGCTGATGAAGACGATGCATCCGGTCAGGGCCAGGATGGTCCCCAAGGCCAGCGCGTAGACGGCGAAGCCGACGGCGACCCGGGCGCTGCGGACCCCCGTCCGGAAACCGAAGCCGTGCGGCTCCCCGCCGGGCTGTCCGGGGACGCGGTCCGGTGCTGCGGGGCCAAGGGAGTCAAACTCCTCCCAGGGATCCCTGTCCTGGTCCTGTCCGGTCATGAATCAATTATCCCAAATGCGGAAACCCAGAGACGCTGCGCACAAAAACAGCGGCTCCTCCAACCTGGGTTGGAGGAACCGCTGGATGGGGTCCCGGCGTATACCGGAGGCCGCCGAAGACTTAGAGCGGGCGGATGTTCTCTGCCTGCGGGCCCTTGGGACCCTGGGTCACATCGAATTCGACCTTCTGGTTCTCGTCCAGTGAGCGGTAGCCGCTGCTGGCGATTGCCGAGTAGTGGGCGAATACGTCAGCGGACCCGTCATCGGGGGCAATGAAGCCAAAACCCTTTTCGGCGTTGAACCATTTAACTGTGCCTGTTGCCATGGCTGCATTCCTTCATGTGACTCTGATTCTCTCCCCGGGGAACGTCCCGGAGTGTGCGGGAGTTAGTCCCCCACAGACCCCAACGTACGGGGCTCAGGCTCTGGGTGCAAGGGTAGGCGCCATAAAGTGCCGTCAGCGCATGCCTTCGCGCCGGATCGCGGTGGCGATGGCGGCCGCCCTGGTGTCCACGCCGAGCTTGGCATAGATGTGCGCCAAATGGGTTTTGACCGTGGCCTCGGAGATAAAGAGCCGCCGGCCGAGTTCGCGGTTGCTGAGGCCCTCGGTGAGGAGGCCCAGCAGCTCGGCTTCCCGTGGCGTCAGGACTTCGTCGGGATTGCGGAGCTGCTGGAACAACCGGGATGCAACCGGCGGGCTCATCACGCTCCTGCCCACGGCCGCACCCCTGATGGCCGCAAAAATCTCCTCCGGGGCAGCGTCCTTCAACAGGTAGCCCATGGCGCCGGCATCCACGGCGCGGACGATATCGGCATCGGAGTCGTACGTGGTGAACACCAGGATGGCCTGCCGGCCGTTGAGGTCCCTGATCCGCCTGATGGCTTCGAGCCCATCCATGCCCGGCCCCATGGCAAGGTCCATCACCACCACCGAGGGGGAGAGAGCCTGGGCCAGTTGCACGGCATCCTCGCCGGACGCGGCTTCGGCCACCACCTCGATGTCCGGCTCCGTGCTGAGCAGCGCACGAAGTCCGCTCCTGACCACCAGGTGGTCGTCCACCAGCAGGACGGTGTTGCTGTTCATGTGCCTGCCTCCATTGGCAGCTGCGCCGCCACGATTGTTCCGTCGCCGGGGGCGCTCTGCACGGAGAATGTTCCGCCCAGCTGCTCCACCCGCTGCCGCATGGCCCGCAGCCCATAGCCTCCCGCGTGCGACGGCGGAGCTGCCGCCGCCGGATCGAAGCCGTCGCCGTCGTCGTAAATGTCCAAAGTCACGGCGTCCGGCAGGAAGCCCAGGGTTACCGTGGCCACCGACGCCGCAGCGTGGAGCAGGATGTTCGACGCCGCGCTTTGCACTACGCGCAGCAAGGCGTGGCGAACGTCAGCGGAGACCGGCCGCAGGTCGCCAGTCACCAGCAGCGTGGTCCCGGGAACGTACTGGCGGGCGGTGGCCAGCAGTGCCTCCGGCAATGGGACCGATTCCAAACCGGGCGAGGCCAGCTCATGGACCAGGCTCCGGGTCTCCGCCAGGTTCGCGCGGAGCAGGCTGGTGGCCTGGAGAAGGCCGTCACGGGCTGCTGCACTGGGCCATCCGCGGCCGGCGGCCTCGAGCAGGAGCAGGCTGCTGGCGAGGCCTTGGGTGACAGTGTCGTGGATTTCCCGCGACACCCGTTCCCGTTCGGCAATGGTGCCCGCCCGGCGCTCACTGGCGGCCAGCTGGCCCTGGGCCAGGGAAATGTCCGCATGCAGGCGGCGCTGCTCCTCGGCGTCGTGCTGTATCCGGTCGTAAATCAGTGTCAGCATGGCGCCCACGGCCAAGGGCCCCAAAAGCATGGCCAGGTCGGTGCCGTTGCCCAGCCGGAACAGGCCGGTGGCAGTGGCGAGTGTGATGGCCCCGGCCAGGATGTAGGACGCGGCACCGCGCAGGGCGCTCCTGCAGAGGAAGAAAAGAGCGAAGGAACACCACGCGAAACTCGGCGCAGCCACGACCAGGACCGCCCAGACAGCCACCAGGGCCACCATCCACGGGGTTCCGGGGCGGTCCTGCACCGAGAGCAGGGCCACGACGGCGTAGAGCACGCAGGCGGCAGCGGCGAGTCCCAGGACCAGGAGATTGTCGGCCGGGGTATGCCGCATGACGTACCGCACCACCGAGGCCACCAGGAGGACGGCGAAGCCCAGGTGGACGGCTGCCTCGATGCTGCCCGGCCGGCCTTTGGCGCTGGGAGGCACGGGACGGCGGGAGCACGTGGCGTCCTGGCCGGCGACGGCTTGGGCTGGCCCGGTGTGTTGGGGGGTGTCTCTGGCGGGCATGCTGGATCCGGATCTGGTGGCGGAAAGTGCTGCCTTCCATGCTAGGGCTCAGCGGACGTCTGGTGCCTCAGCCTTTTGGTTGATACGGCTGGCCTTTCGTCGGAGCCGGGACCAGACGAAGGCCCGATGGCAGGGCCGGTGTTTCCCGGAAACATGGAAAGCGGCAACACGATCCCCCCTGACCTAAGGAAATATCTTGAAGCAGTCCACCAAAGCCCTCGCCGCTGCCGCAGCCGGAGCCCTCCTGATCACTGCCGGAGCAACGGCTGCCGCCAACGCCGGTACCGCGGGCACTACGGAAGCACCCGTCGCCGTACCCGCCGTTGATGTCCAGCCGGCTCGGAAACCGTGGTGCAGCAAAACCGCATAGCAGCCGGCGCGTCCGCCCAGGCCGTCACTGCTGCGCTCGCAAAGTGCCAGGCCGACAAGCTGCCGTTCGTCACGGTGGCCCTCGTAGACCGCTTTGGTACGGTCCAGGCTTTGCTCCGGGGTGACAACGCCGCGGCCCACACCATCGAAGCGGCAAAGCAGAAGGCCTATACGGCAGCCGCGTTCGGTGCCCCCACCAGCGAGTTGGCCAAGCGCGTCAACGGCAACGGTCCCTCAATCGCGGACCTGCCGGGCACCCTGTTCCTCGCAGGCGGTGTTC
Organism: Pseudarthrobacter defluvii; assembly: GCF_030816725.1. Lineage (NCBI taxonomy): Bacteria > Bacillati > Actinomycetota > Actinomycetes > Micrococcales > Micrococcaceae > Pseudarthrobacter > Pseudarthrobacter defluvii. The sequence continues at coordinate 3,785,991 of NZ_JAUSYG010000001.1, read as the reverse complement.
CACTGAAGGTCAACGGTGTCTCCGTGGCCGGCGTCGGCGTGGGCGGGGCCCCCGACGGCGCCCTGGACGAAGCCTGCGCGGCGGCCGGCGCGGAAGCCATCGCGGGCGCCGCGAAATAGGCTGGACGCATGAGGCCTGGCAGCACCGCAGCACTCATGACCCTGGCCGCCCTGGGGTTGCTCCTTGCCGCGTGCCAGGCCGGTCCCGGCCAGCCACAGGGAGTGGATACTCCACCATCCGTTGCCTCGGTCAGTCCCGGCACCGGTGCAGGGACCCCCATGCCGCCTTCCACTGCGTCCCCACCCGCGCTGTCTTCAGCGGACCAGGCACGGCTGGACCAGGACCTTATTGCCGCCGCTAAAGCCAACAACGCCCCGTTGGTGGCCGAACTCATCGGCCGGGGTGGCAACGTCAACGCCAAGGACCCGATCCAGGACTCTGCGTTCCTGTACGCCGGGGCGGAGGGGCTCAACGAGGTACTGCAGCTGACGCTGGCCGCCGGCGCAGACGTCACCAGCATCAACCGCTACGGCGGGACGGCGTTGATCCCGGCCAGCGAGCACGGACACGTGGAAACGGTGAAGCTCCTCATTGCGGCGGGAGTTCCTGTCAACCATGTCAACAACCTTGGCTGGACCGCCATGCAGGAGGCCATCCTGCTCAACAACGGCGGGCCGCGCCAGCAGGAGGTGGTGCGGCTGCTGCTGGCGGCCGGCGCAGACCCCGGAATCCGCGACCCGGAAGGCCAGACGGCGCTGCAAAACGCTGAGCGGCTCGGTTTTTCGGAGATTGCCGCTTCGATCCGGGGCCGGGGTTAGCCCGTCGGCGTGCCGAGCCGCCGAGCCTGCCCACCTTTGCCTGATAACGACGGCGGCGCCCCGCACTTTCGGTGCCACGCGCCGCCGTCGGGCTTGGAAGCCGGGGAAATTCAGCAGTCCCTCAGCTCAGACGGCCTCAAGCACACTGACGTAGTTGGCGATGCCCACGCCGCCCATGTTCTGCACGGCCGCCCGCCGTGGCGCCGGGAGCTGCATGGCGCCCGCAGTACCCGTGAGCTGCATGGCGGCGATGACGTGCTGCGAAACACCGGTGGCCCCCACAGGGTGGCCTTTGGCCTTGAGGCCGCCGGAGACGTTGACCGGCAGCTTTCCATCCTTGTAGACCCAGCCCTCTTCGAGCGCCCGGGCACCCTGGCCCGGTTCCGTCAGCCCCATGGCCTCGTACATGAGCAGCTCGGCGATGGTGAAGCAGTCGTGCACTTCGGCGAGGTCCAGGTCATCGATCCCCACGCCGGCCATCGCCAGGGCGCGTTGCCACGAGACTCGGGTGGCTTCGAAGGCGGTGGGGTCCCGGCGCGTGGCGGGGAAGAAATCGTTGGCCTGGCCGAACCCGGCCAGCCGTACGGGGGAAGCGGTTCCACCGGTGGCGGAGGTGGACAGGACGACGGCGGCAGCACCGTCCGAGACAGGGGAGCAGTCAGTGCGTCGCAGGGGATCTGCCACCATGGGGTTCTTGTCCGAAACGGTGCGGCAGAACTCCTCGCCGAGGTCCTTCCGGAGCTGCGCGTACGGGTTGTCCACGCCGTTGCGGTGGTTCTTGGCCGCTATGGTGCCCAGGACATCGCCCAGCTTCCCGTCCGCGTCGTAGCGCTTGGCGTAGTGCTTGGCCACCTCGGCGAAGAGGCCCGTGAAGCCGGTAGTGGAGGGCTTGCCGGCCATGTCATAGTCAGCGCCGAGCAGGGCGGCGCCCACCACGTCTGCACCGGCGTGGGTCATCTTCTCGGCGCCGATGACCAGGACGGTCTTCGCGGTGCCGGCCAGCAGCGACTTGGTGCCCTGCTGGAAAGCAGCCGACCCGGAGGCGCAGGCGTTTTCCACCCGTGTGGAGGGCACGTTGGCCAGGGCCGGGGAGACCTGCAGGGCCAGCGAGGACGGGAAAGCCAGCGGCATCATGCCCGAATTGAACTGGCCCACGTAGACCTCGTCGATCTGCCCGGGGTCGATTCCGGCATTGCCGATCGCTTCGGTGGCCACCTGGACGATCAGGGATTCCAGGGTCTCCTCCGTCAGCTTGCCGAACCGGCTGTGTCCCCAGCCGGTGAGCAGGACGTCCTTGCCGAATTGGTCCTTCAGGCTCATGCCGCCACTTCCTTCGTCTCAAGCCGGACCTCAAAGCCGGCGTCCGTCTTCTCCCGGATCTCCTCTACCGTGACCCCCGGTGCCAGCCGGGTCAGCGTGAGCTGCCGCCCGCCGTCGTCGTCCTTCATCAGGTCAAAGACCGCCAAATCGCTGATGATCCGGTCCACGCAGCTGAGCCCGGTCAGCGGCAGCGTGCATTCACGCACAATCTTGGCGGTGCCGTCCTTGGCGTTGTGCTCGGTGAGGACCACCACGCGCGGGGTCCCGGCCACCAGGTCCATGGCACCGCCCATGCCCTTGACCATTTTGCCGGGGATGGTCCAGTTGGCCAGGTCGCCGTTGCCGGAGACCTGCATGGCGCCCAGGATGGCAACCTTGACGTGTCCGCCGCGGATCATGCCGAATGATGTGGCGGAATCGAAGATGCTCCCGCCCGGCAGGACCGTGACGGTCTGCTTGCCGGCGTTGATCAGGTCCGCGTCCTCTTCGCCCTCGTAGGGGAACGGGCCCATGCCCAGCAGGCCGTTTTCGCTCTGCAGCACCACCCGCACGCCCTCGGGCAGGTTGTTGGCCACCACTGTGGGGATGCCGATCCCCAGGTTCACGTAGTCGCCGTCGTTCAGTTCCTCGGCTGCGATGGCAGCCATTTCATCCCTGGTCCATCCCATGGGGTTTCTCCTTGGTCTCTTTAGCTGTACTCAGTTGGGTATTACCGGCGGCACGAACTCGAACGTCATCCCCAGCAGCCAGGCCAGGAGCAGGACCACTGGAAGGTGGAAGAGGAACTGCTGGAAGGTGAAGCCCACCAGGTCCCGGGCGCGCAGGCCCAAGACGGCCAGCAGCGGCAGCATGAAGAACGGGTTGATGAGGTTGGGCAGCGCCTCGGCCATGTTGTAGATCTGCACGGTCCAGCCGAGGTTCATGTTCACGTCCGTGGCGGACTGCATGACGTACGGCGCCTCCACCAGCCACTTTCCGCCGCCGGACGGGACGAACATGCCCAGGAGGGCGGTGTAGATGGCGATGATGACGGCAAACGCCCCGTTGCCGCCGATGCTGGTGAAGAAGTGGGCCAGATGCTCCGATACGGACAGTCCGCCGGCGCCGGTGGCCTTGGTCAGGATGGCCGCCATCGCCGCGTACAACGGAAACTGCACCAGGATCCCCGCGGTGGCGGGGACGGCCTTGGTAACCGACTGGAGGAACTTGCGCGGTGTTCCGTGCAGTACCAGCCCCAGCATCAGGAACACCAGCAGGTAGCCGTTGAGCGAGCTGACCACGCTCAGGATGGGCAGGGTCAGCAGCTGGGAGACAAGCCAGCCCAGGGTCAGCACGCCGGCCAGGATGGGCAGGATCCTGCTGTATTCGAGCCACTCGCCGGGCCGGGACTTTTCGGCCGGCGGTTCGGGCTGGTCATCGAGGTCGACGCCGAGATCGGCTGCCGTCTTGACGCCGGCTCCCGTGGGGGCAGAGAAGTGCGCAATGACGGTGGTCAGCAGCATCAGGATGCCCAGGGTCAGGAGCGACTGCCAGGTGAAAATGGTGGTTCCGAAGTCCAGGACGCCGGTAATCTTCAGCAGCGCCGGCGGGATGGAGGCCTTTGTCGCCTGGAGCTGGGCCGCGGAGGAGGACATCCCCAGGGCCCAGACCGCGCCGAGCCCCATGAACGCCGCCGCGCCAAGGGCCCGGTAATCGACGTGCAGGTCCGCGCGCCGGGCCACGGCCCTGGCCAGCAGGCCGCCGAAGATCAGGCTCAGTCCCCAGTTGACGAATGAGACCGACATGGACAGGACGGCCACGAAGCTGACGGCGGACCGCGCCGAGCCGGGAACCTGTGCCAGCCGCTCGATCAGCCGCGCCACCGGCGGGGACGTTGCCACCACATAGCCGGTGAGCACCACCATGGCCATCTGCAGGGTGAAGGCGGTGAGGTCCCAGAAGCCGTTGCCGAACGAATCCACCACGGCCTTGGGGGACGCCCCGATGGCCAGTGCTGCGATGGCCACCAGCAGTACGCCGGCCAGGGCAAAGATGTAGGCGTCCGGGAACCACTTCTGCGTCCAGCCGGCCAGTTTTTCAGCCATCCGGGCCAGGCCCGTCTGGCGGACATCCTGGTGGTTCAATTGCGCGGTGGTCATGAGGGTGGTTCTCTCCCTTGAGTAGTGGGTGCCGGGCGGGTCAGGGGCGGTGCGGGTCAGGGTCAGGCGGGGACAAAACCGGCGCGCTGCCGGACAGTCCGCTGCTCGATGTCCTTGACCCGGTCTGTTGCCTGGACCAGCCGCTGGACGAAGACGCCGGGGGTGACGATGTGGTTGGGGTCCAGCTGGCCGGGTTCCACGATCACTTCCGCCTCCGCCACCGTGAGGATCCCGGCCGTAGCCACCACGGGGTTGAAGTTCCGGGCGGTGAAGCGGTAGATCAGGTTGCCGTCCGTATCTGCCGTGTGGGCATGGACGAGTGCGACGTCGGCCCGGATGGCGCGCTCCTGGACGTACGTTTCGCCGTCGAACACCTCGTGCGGCTTGCCTTCGGCCACCAGGGTGCCCACGCCGGTTTTCGTGTAGAAGGCCGGGATACCGGCACCGCCGGCGCGAAGCCGTTCGGCCAGGGTTCCCTGCGGGGTGAACTCCACCTCCAGCCTGCCGGCAAGGTACTGCTCGGCGAACAGCTTGTTTTCACCCACGTAGGAGGCGATCACCTTGCGGACCTGGCCTGCCTCTATGAGGACGCCCAGGCCCTTGCCGTCCACGCCCATGTTGTTGGACACCACCGTGAGGTCACGTACGCCGGAATCGCGGACGGCTTCGATCAGGTCGGCCGGAATGCCGCTCAAGCCAAATCCGCCGACGGCGAGGGTGATGCCGTCCTGCAGTGCCCCTTCCAGGGCGGTGGCGGCAGAAACCTGCAGTTTCTTCATGACGTCTCCTCGTTGAGCACGGGATCGTCCACTTTGTGGACGCCGGGAATCTGAGCTTGGAGACTACGGCTGCCTGCCGCAGAGTGTCAAGAATCACTACTATGGGCCTTATAGTATGGACACTCCAAGGAAAAGCGTCCATATTGTGGACAAGGAGGCTCTATGTCAGCGACTCCGGTACAGGGTGCCCAGGTGGTGGGCCGGATCTCCGGGTTGCTGCGGTTGGTGGGCCGGAGCGCGGAGGGAATGCCGCTGGCAGGACTGGTCCGGGAATCGGGCCTCACCCGGCCAACGGTCCACCGGCTCCTGGCGTCGCTTGCCGCGGAAGGCCTGCTGGACCACGATCCGATGACGGGCAATTGGGTGCTGGGCCCCGAAATCCTGCTGATGGGATCGGTTGCTTCGGCCCGGTTCCCCATGGAGGACATTGCCCGGCCCAGCCTGCGCCGGCTGGCGCAGGCAACGGGCGAGAGCGCTTTTTTCTCGATCCGGCGCGGCGCGGAGACGGTCTGCCTGCTGCGTGAAGAAGGGAGCTTTCCCGTCCGGTCCTTTGTCCTGCACGAGGGTGTCCGATTCCCGTTGGGGGTCGCGTCGGCCGGGACCGCCATCCTGGCTTTCCTGCCGAAAAGCGAGCAGGAGGAGCTGCTGGGCCGCTGGGATGAACACGCGGGCGCCTTCGCCGCGAACCACACCCCGCAGCTGGTGCGGGAGAACCTGGCCCGGACCCGGCTGGCCGGCTACTCCGTCAATCCCGGGCTGGTCCTGGAAGGAAGTTGGGGGATGGGCGCCGCCGTGTTCGATCGTTCGGGGAAGCCTGCCTGGGCGCTGTCCCTGACCGGCATCGAGCCGCGGTTCAAGTCCGAGCGGCAGGAGGAACTGGGCGGCCTCCTGATGGCGGAGGCGCACCGGATCACGCAGCAGCTGGGCGACGGCGGGCGGCGGCCCCGCTAAGCCTCCCCGGCCTTGGCTGCAAATGACGACGGCGGGCCGCGTCTTTTCGGCGCGGTCCCGCCGTCGTGCTCCCCAAAGGTGGGGAAATCCAGTAGGTGCCTACAGTCCTGCGCGGGGCTCCACCGGGCCCTGGTCCTTCCACCACGTATCGAAAATGCTGACCGGAACAGTGCGCTTGTGGCGGGTCCGCAGGTACTTCTGCTCGATCGATTCGGCTACCTCGTCCGGAACCTCCCGGCCCTCGAGGTAATCGTCGATCTGGTCGTAGCTGAGGCCCAGTTCGTCCTCGTCCGTGCGGCCGGGGCGGTCATCGAGCAGGTCGGCCGTGGGGACCTTCTCCCAGACCCGGGCCGGCGCTCCCAGCTCGGCCAGGAGGGCGCGGTTCTGCCGCTTGTTCAGGCCGAACAGGGGCAGGATGTCCGCGCCCCCGTCGCCGTATTTGGTGAAGAACCCCGTGACGGACTCGGCGCCGTGGTCCGTGCCGAGCACCAGGTAGTTGAACTCCCCGGCCAGCGCGTACTGGGCGGTCATGCGGGTGCGGGCTTTGGTGTTGCCCTTGTGGAAGTCGGAGATCTCCGAGCCCGCAGTTTTTTCGAACTCTTCCTCGAAACCGTCCACTGCGGCGGAGATGTTGAACGTCCATTCCGTTTTGGCCTTGATGAAGTCCAGGGCTATCTGGGCGTCTTCCTCATCGTGCTGGATGCCGTAAGGCAGGCGGACTGCCACGAAGTTGGCTTCTACGCCTTCGGCCTCAAGCTCATCAACAGCCAGCTGGGCAAGCTTTCCTGCCAGGGATGAATCCAGGCCGCCCGAGATGCCCAGGACAAAGCCCTTGGTGTGGGTGGCCTTCAGGTAATCCTTGAGGAATGTGACGCGCTTGCGCACCTCCCCTGCTGGATCGATCCGGGGCTGAACGCCCATTTCTTCAATGATCTTGGCCTGGAGTTCGCGCATGTGGTCCAGCCTAGCCAGCGGTGTCAACAACCCTCAACTGTTCCCGGAAGGACCTGCGCGGCGTAGCGTAATCGCATGGAGCGGACGGGGTGTGCCGTAGTGGGCGGGGGCCCGGCGGGAATGATGTTGGGCCTGCTGTTGGCCCGGGCCGGGGTGCACGTGGCGGTCCTGGAGAAGCACCGCGATTTCCTCCGGGACTTCCGCGGTGACACTGTGCACGCCTCCACTGTGCGGCTGATCGACGAACTGGGATTGGGGGCCGGATTCCGCAGCCTGCCGCAGAGCCGGCTGAGCAACGTCGCAGTCCCTGTCCCCGGCGCCGGCATGGTCACCCTTGCCGCTTTCGACTCCCTGAAGCCGCCGTACAACTACGTGGCCATGATGCCGCAGTGGGACTTCCTGGATTTCCTCGCCTCAGCCGCCGCTGCGGAACCGACGTTCACGCTGCTCATGGAAAGCGAAGCGACAGGCCTGGTGTTCGACGGCGGACGGGTCACCGGGGTGCGCTACCGGGCCTCCGGCAACGGGGCGGCGGGTGCTGAACGGGTGCTGCACGCCGATGTGGTGGTGGCCGCCGATGGCCGCCACTCAGTGCTGCGTGAAGCCGCCGGGATGCGGCCCAAGGAGTATCCGGTGCCTTTTGACACCTGGTGGTTCACCCTCCCGCGCCGCGCCTCGGAAAAAGGCGAGGTGGCTGGCGTGGTGCCGGTGCTGGGGGACCGGGATGCCATGATTGCCCTCAACCGCACCAACTACTACCAGATGGGTTACCTCGCGCCCAAGGGCTCGGATGCGCTGATCCGGGCCAACGGCGTGGAGCGGTTCCGGAACCGGGTGGCGGCGCTCCGCCCGGACCTTGCAGACCGTGTTGATGCCATCGGCAGCATCGAGGACCTGCACTGGCTGGACGTCAAACTGAACCGCCTGTGGCGCTGGTACGTGGACGGCTTCCTGTGCATCGGGGATGCTGCACATGCGATGTCCCCCGCCGGGGGAGTGGGAATCAACCTGGCCATCCAGGACGCGGTGGCGGCTGCGGAACGCCTGGCCCCCGACCTTCGCCGGGGACAGGTGCGCAGCAAAACCCTTGCGGCAATCCAGCGCCGCCGCCGCATGCCCACGGTGGTGGTGCAAACCGTGCAGCGCATCATGCACCGGGTGGTCTTCGTTCCGCTTTTTGCGGGAACCCTGTCCGGCGACACGCTCGCCGGCAACGGTGTCCGGAACAGGTTCGCCATCCAGCGGGCGGTCTTCTTCATTCTGCGCCACAACCCCGTGGTGAAGCGCGTCCTCCCACGCGTCATTGCATTCGGACCGCGGCCCGAGCACGCGCCGGGGTTTGCGCGCCCACTCACGGTCCGGCCACCCACTAAACTTGGGGCCATGACTTCGCCCACTGACACTGCGGTAGACACCGCAGCTGCCCGCGCCCGACTGCTGGAATTGATCAAGGAACTCGCCGTGGTCCGCGGCAAGGTGATCCTCTCGAGCGGGGCAGAGGCCGATTACTATATCGACCTCCGCCGCATCACTCTCCACCACGAGGCCTCCAAGCTGGTGGGGCAGGTCATGCTGGCACTGGCGGACGACGCCGGGATCGACTTTGAGTGCGCCGGCGGGCTGACCATGGGGGCCGACCCCGTGGGCACCGCCGTCATGCACGCCGCCGTTGACGCCGGCCGGGCCGTTGATGCGTTCGTGGTCCGCAAGGCGCAGAAGTCCTACGGCATGGGCCGCCAGGTTGAGGGCCCCTCCGTCGAGGGCCGCAAGGTGCTGGTCCTGGAAGACACCTCCACCACGGGAGGTTCCGCGCTGACGGCGGTGGAAGGCGTCCGGAAAGCCGGCGGCAACGTGGTGGCGGTGGCCGTGATCGTGGACCGGGACACCGGAGCCAAGGAAAAGATCGAAGCCGAAACCGGCGTGCCCTACCTGTTCGCGTTCGGCAAGGACGAACTGGGACTGGACTAGCGAAAGCTGCGGGCGGGGGGCAGGCCTGCTGCGGTTGGCTGCCTTGTTGACGCTGCTTTAGAATATGCGTTAACACTTTTCAGTTTGCTTGGAGACCACGCATCTTGCTCCCCCCAGAACAGCCTTTGAGTACAACGGACCAGGTACAGAACCTCATCCTGGAAAGCGCTGACTTCGAGGATTTCCTCAACGAACTCGCCCGGTTCTCTGCCCACCAGATGGCAGGGGACGGGGACGATGCCCTGTGCGGCATTACTTTGCTGCGTGACCGCAAGGCGGCCACCATTGGCTGGAGCAGTCCCTCTGCCCGGGAAGTGGACGAAATCCAGTACTCCCTGTCGCAGGGACCGTGCCTGACTGCGGCGAAGGAAGAACGCGAAGTCTACGTTCCGGATCTGCTGCAGGAGGACCGGTGGGGCCCGGACTACGCTTCTGCCGTTGCCTCCCATGGACTGCGCTCGGTCTTTTCCCTGCCTTTCAACCTGCAGGGCGAAGCCAAGGCGGCCCTGAACCTTTACTCCGACTTCCCGAACAAGTTCGACGGGCGGGCTGCGGAAAGGGCCAGGGATTTCACCCGGGAAATTTCGCAGGCCCTCCGCCTCGCCGTCCGCTTCTCGTTGCATACTGACAGCGCATCCAACCTTCGGGCCACTCTCGAGTCACGCACCATCATCGATATCGCGGTGGGCATCGTCATGGCGCAGAACCGCTGCAGCCAGGAGGCCGCCGTCGAGATCCTCACCGAGGCGTCCAGCAACAGCAACACCAAGCTTCGGGATATCGCCAAATCATTGGTGAATTCCGTGGGCGGGGCCGGAGCACGCACCTACTACCAGGAACCGGGGAAGGTCAGTTCAGGTCCAGGCTCCTGAGCCGCGGGTTGTGCGCGGGCTTCCGTGCACGTTACGCTTGCGGAGGTTGAGCCGTCGGCCATAGACCTCTTTTGGAGTACCTATGGACCGCGCATTAGACGCACTCGTTAACCTCGATGTCCCGGCGGACATCGTCCGGATTGAAATCCGGGGGGCCCTTCAGCACGACTCCCGTGCTGAGTTGGTCCACATCATCCGCCGCGTCCGCAGGATGGGGATCCGTTGCCGCATCTGCGTGGACCTTTCGCAGGCTGAGCTTATTGAATCATCGGCGCTGGCAGGTCTCCGCAGCGACCTCAATGCCATGGACATCAACTCTTTGCCGGGCATTCCGCCAGCAGGGGTTTCCCTTCAGCTCGCGTCCGCCGCGCACGGCTGGTCCCCGGACGCCCTGTCCAGCCGCCAGCCGCTCCTGATGGACGACGACGTCCGCGAGCTGTTCCCCGGCGGCAAGTTCGCAGGCGACTTCCCCCAACTCCCGGTCATGTGGATCGAGGAACTGTACGGCCGCCCGCTGACCGAATACACGGACGAGGAACTGCTCCAGGCGAGCGACTCGGCCTTCGCGCTGCTGGACGCCCCGGAAGCACCCGACGGGGCGGACCTGCTGGGCCGCTACAACGACATTGGGTTGGAAATCCTCCGCCGCCAGCAGGAACCCCAGGCACCATTCCCCGCCGCAGAAGGCCAGGCCGCCAGCTGACCCACCCGTCGCCGAAGGTTTACCTGCACCTGTTGCAACAGGTACTTTCGGTTGGCTTACGGTAGGAGTGTGCCGTATGAGGGGGAGGTCAGTCCGCAGGGCCGGCGCGGGGTCTCAGACGTCCGCCTGCTGGCGGAAGCGGCTGCCCTGAAGCGCTTTTCGCGCCGCACCTTCCTGGCAGGCGCCGGGGCATCCGGGCTGCTGGCCGCCGACATGCTGGTGACCCGCGAAGTGCAGTCGCAGCGCCGCAGCACCAGGATCCTGACCGTCGCGGACGACTTCGCCGACGCCTATTACCCCGATGCCAGCTGGTTCCTGTTCCCGGGATACAAAACCAGCTGGGAAGAGGCGCGATGGATCCTCAACACCCTCCGGGGTTCCCTGAACAAGCGGGCCCGGCTCGCCGCCGTCGGATACTCCAACCTGGGGCTGAACATCACAGAGGTGGTCAACGCGATCACCGACTATATTGCTTCGGAGAAGATCACCAAGCTGTTCTTCTACGGGCACAGCTTCGGCGGCATGCTGGCCACCCAGGTGGCTGCGCGGCTGCTGGCATTGCAGGGAGTCCAGGTCCAGTTCATCCTCCTGGACTCCAGCCCCTACAGCGCCCACGACGTCCTGGACCAAAGCTGGTTCGACGGCGTGGTGTTCCTCTACGAGCGCGGCGTCAGGTTCCCGTCCACCCTGCGCGGCGGCTATGAACTGGGGGAGCGGATCATCCACAAGGACGAACGCAGCTGGCGGCAGATCCTGGACCAGACGCTGGAGCAGCTGTCCCCGATCGCCCCGTCCAACGTGCTGGTCCAGACCGAGTCCGCCTACATCTACCACTTCCAGGGAAACCAGTTCGCAGGGAAACTTGGCACAGCCAAAATGGCCTACCTCGGCAACCCCCGGGACAAGACTGTGGACTACGAGACCGCGGCGGAAACGTGGGCCGTGGTGTTCAAGGACAACATGGTGTCAAGCAACCTGCAGACCATCGGGGCTGCCCCCGCCCACGCCAGCCCCGGCTGGAACCCGCAGATCTACCGGCCGCTGCTGACGGAACTGCTGGACGAATACTTCCCCCTGCCCCGGGGAGGTTCCCGGGTCAGCATCTTCTAGATCTGGTTTTTCAGGTCCGCCACCGAGTTCAGGACCTGGTTTGGCCGGAACGGGTAGGCGGCGATGTCGTCCTTGTGCGTGATGCCGCTGAGGACCAGGACGGTGTGCAGGCCTGCCTCCATGCCCGCGATGATGTCAGTATCCATCCGGTCCCCGATCATGGCGGTGGTCTCGGAATGGGCATCGATCTGGTTCATTGCTGAACGGAACATCATGGGGTTGGGCTTGCCCACAATGTACGGTTCACGGCCGGTGGCCTTGGAGATCAGGGCTGCGATGGCGCCGGTGGCCGGCATCGGGCCGTCCTTCGACGGGCCGGTGGCGTCCGGGTTGGTGGCAATGAACCGGGCACCGGCCAGGATCAGGCGGATCGCGGTGGTGATCGCCTCGAAAGAGTACGTACGCGTCTCGCCGAGCACCACGAAGTCCGGGTTCTGGTCGGTGAGGATGAAGCCGGCCTCGTGCAGCGCCGTCGTAAGCCCTGCTTCACCGATGGTGTAGGCGCGGTTGCCCGACTCCGCACCCCCGGCGGACACCTGGTCCTTCAGGAACTGGGCCGTGGCAAGGGCGGAGGTCCAGATGTTCTCTTCCGGGATCTCCAGGCCCGATGCACGGAGGCGGGCGGCAAGGTCGCGCGGGGTGAAGATGGAGTTGTTGGTCAGCACCAGGAACCGTTTGGACGTATCCACCCAGCGCTGGATCAGCTCCGCGGCTCCCGGGATGGGCTGGTTCTCATGGACCAGGACGCCGTCCATGTCCGTCAGCCAGCACTCGATTTCCTGGCCGCTTCGGTATACCGACGGGTTGCCCGTTACCTCGTCTGCTTCTGCCATGCCTGCCTCCGCCTGTGATGGTTGCCTGAAGAGTCCAGTCTAGTGTTGAAGGGTGAACCAAACGCCCGGCATGACAGACGAACCCAACCACGCTCCCGGGGAAGACGAACCGGCCGGAACCGAACCCGCAAAGGCGGAGATCGGCGTCGGGCCCTGGGAAGGGGAGTCGCCGGAAGGTGACCACTGGGACCCCGACCTGCTGGCAGACGGCGACCGCCGCAACGTCCTGGACAAGTACCGGTACTGGAAGCACGAGGCGATCGTGGCGGACCTGGACTCTCGGCGGCACAACTTCCACGTGGCCATCGAGAACTGGCAGCACGACCTGAACATCGGCACCGTGGTGCGCACCGCCAACGCCTTCCTCGCCAAGGAGGTGCACATCATCGGCCGACGGCGGTGGAACCGGCGCGGAGCCATGGTCACCGACCGCTACCAGCACGTCCGCCACCACCCCACCGTCGAGGACTTCGTCCAGTGGGCGCAGGGGGAGGGGCTGGCCATCATCGGGATCGACATCTTCCCGGACTCCGTCCCCCTGGAAACGTACGAACTGCCGCGCGACTGCGTGCTGGTCTTCGGACAGGAGGGGCCGGGCCTGACCCCGGAAGTCCACCAGGCCGCCGTCGACACCTTGTCGATAGAACAGTTCGGCTCCACCCGCTCCATCAATGCCGCCTCCGCCGCCGCCATCGCAATGCACGCCTGGATCCGCCGCCACGTCTTCAACCAGCACGTCTGACCCCGCGAGATGGCATTTAACCGCAGTCGCGGCGGGTCTGACTAGCGCCAAGTGCCATCTCGCGGGTGCAGCGAGGGCTCAGCCTGTGGATAACCTCACCGCTGCCTCTCCCGCACGCCAGAATGGGGCATGCGCAGGGCATCCCTTCCCGATCACCTGACCACAGGTTCCTTCTCACTCCGGGCCTCCGACAAAGCCGGAATCTCCCGCACGCGCACCACGGCGAAGGACCTGGTGACCGTATCCCGGGGAATCCGGGTGCGAGTCCACTCAGGTGCTGCCGGAGCAGCCGCGTTGCGCGCGTACACCGACCTTGATGACACCTCCATCCTGGCCTCTTTGTCCGCTGCTCGGGTGTGGGGAGCGCCGTTGCCGGCCGGGCCCGCGAGCGACTGGCGGGTCCACCTTGCACGCCGGCGTGGTTTCAGCTTTCCGCGCCGGGCCAACGTGGTGGGCCATTTGCTGACCTTCCTGCCGGACGAGGTAGTGGAGTACGACGGCGTCCGGCTCACCTCGCCTGCGCGGACCTGGCTGGACCTTGCCTCGGTGCTGGATCTGGCAGAACTCGTTGCCGTCGGGGACCATTTCGTCTGCACCCACGGGCCGGAGTTTCCCCATCCGCGGGAGGCGTTGTGCGGCCTGGAGGATCTGAAAAGGATGGCTGCGAGCCACGTGGGGATGCGTGGTGTGAAAATTGCCCGGGCCGCCCTCGAACTCATCCGGGTGGGTGCCGACTCGGCACCGGAGACACATATGCGCCTGGCCCTCGTCGACGCCGGACTGCCGGAGCCGGTTCTCAACCACGTGGTCCTGGATGTCCGCGGCGTCCCGGTCCTCTGGCCGGACGCGGCTTACCCGCAGTGGCGCATTGCACTCCAGTACGACGGCCGGCACCACGCAGAGCCCGAACAGCATCTGCGGGACATGGAACGATACGACCGGAGTCTGGCCTTGGGCTGGCTGGAGGTACGCGTCGGCAGGCAGCACCTTGAAGGTGACCGGCCCGCCGTCGTACGCAAAGTCCGGGAGGCTCTGCAGAGCCGCGGCTGGTCGCGATATGGCAGGTGAGGGCAATCCCTGGCCGCAGCACTGCCGCCAAGTGCCATATCGCGGGAGGGGCCGGGCGTAACCCGGAGCACTCCGGGCCCGCTAATGGCTAGGATGGTGCCAAGCCGTAAGCGGTCTATTTGAGGGTCATCCACCCACAGACGAACTTCAGCAGAGGAGCCAGCATGCCCATTGCAACCCCAGAGATCTACGCCGAGATGATCGACCGTGCGAAGGCGGGCGGATTCGCCTTCCCCGCCGTGAACGTCACGTCCTCGCAGACGCTGAACGCGGCACTGCGTGGCTTCGCGGAGGCAGAGTCCGACGGCATCGTGCAGGTCTCCACCGGCGGTGCGGCCTACTGGTCCGGCGCCTCCACCAAGGACATGGTTGCCGGTTCCCTGGGCTTCGCTGCCTTCGCCCGCGAAGTTGCCAAGAACTACGGCGTGAACATCGCACTGCACACCGACCACTGCCCCAAGGACAAGCTGGACGGTTTCGTCCTGCCGCTGCTGGAAGCCTCAGAGGCTGAGGTCAAGGCCGGCCGCAACCCGCTGTTCAACTCCCACATGTGGGACGGCTCCGCAGAGACCCTGCAGGAGAACCTGAAGATCGCCCGCGACCTGCTGGCCCGCACCGCCGCCGCCAAGATGATCCTCGAGGTGGAGATCGGCACCGTCGGCGGCGAGGAAGACGGCGTGGAGAACGCCATCAACGACAAGCTCTACACCACGGTGGAAGACGCCCTGGCCACCATCGACGCACTCGGCGCCGGCGAAAACGGCCGCTACATCACCGCGCTGACCTTCGGCAACGTCCACGGCGTGTACAAGCCCGGCGGCGTCAAGCTCCGCCCGGAGATCCTCAAGGACATCCAGGCCCAGGTGGGTGCCAGGATCGGCAAGGACAACCCGTTCGACCTCGTGTTCCATGGCGGCTCCGGCTCCTCCGACCAGGAAATCGCCGACGCCGTCTCCTACGGCGTGATCAAGATGAACATCGACACCGACACCCAGTACGCCTACACCCGTCCGGTGGCGGACCACATGTTCAAGAACTACGACGGCGTCCTGAAGGTGGACGGCGAAGTGGGCAACAAGAAGACCTACGACCCCCGCGTCTGGGGCGCCTCCGCCGAAGCAGGCCTGGCAGCCCGCGTGGTGGAAGCCACCAAGCAGCTCGGTTCGGCCGGAAAGACCTTCTAAATGTCGGACGAGTTCCGCCGGAACCTGATGGGGCCGGAGCCCACGCTCCTGCCTGCCGAAACCGAGGTCAACGCACAGCTGGAGGCCGGGCACGAAGCCCTGGACCTGGTGGAAAAGCACCCCACCTCATCGCTGCTCTGGGCCATCCTGGCCGAGGAGGCGTGGGCTGAGGGGCGCACCATCGACTCCTACGCCTACTCCCGCGTCGGCTACCACCGCGGCCTGGACTCGCTGCGCCGCAACGGCTGGCGCGGCGTCGGGCCCATCCCTTGGGAGCATGAGCCCAACCGCGGGTTCCTGCGCGCCCTCTATTCCCTGGGCCGGGCGTCCTCGGCCATTGGCGAGGCAGAGGAGCCGGAGCGGATCGAGAAGTTCCTGAACGACTCGGACCCCACAGCCAAGGCAGCCATCGAAGCAAAGTAGCGGTCCCCAACCGCCTCCCTGGCTTCGCTTCGCTCAGCCGGGAACCCTCGGCGGCGGAGGCCCCTACATACGACGACGGCGGGTGGTTACCTTTCCTGGAAAGGTGACCACCCGCCGTCGGTCGTTTAAGGCTTGGCGATGCCGGTGCGGGCCATCGCGTCGGCGTAGGCCGCGCGCATGTCTTCCAGGAATTCCTCCTGGCGCGCCGGGGAACCGGCGAACGCCCGGCCGCTCAGCGAGCGGACCTTATAGGTCTTCAGGCCGCGGCGCCACAGCAGGGGGACCTCGGTCTTCAGCAGCAGGTTGGCAAGGCGGTTGGCTTCGGTGCCGTGCGCCACAATCACCGAGGCGCGGGGCACCAGTGCCAGGAACTTCAGCAGCGGCTTCAGGCCGGCCTGGATCTGGTCAGGGGTGAACTTGCCGTTGGCTTCGCCGGGGACGTGCCAGGGGTGGACGTTCCAAGGCATCACGAACTCGGGGCGCAGGCCCAGCTTCCACTGAAGGCCAAGCATGCGGGTGGCGGCATCCTGGTCCCCGGCGGTGATGAACCCGGACGGGTCCACCTCAGCGATATTGGAGAACAGGCTGATGATGCGGCATTCCTCGACGTCATGCATGGGGTCCACGTAGGGGACCACGGTTCCGGGCTTGGCGTCCTGCAGGGAATCACACAGCTCGTTAACGGCGGCAACGCTGGGTTCGTAGCGGCGGCTCATGAGCTGTTCGTGGAATGTTTCGGGTGCCAGGGCTGTCATGAAGTGCTGGTTCTCCTGCGGGGATTGGCGTTGCTGCCGCCACAGAAATGGGCGCGCGGGGGCGCGACCATCAGCGGCGGTTGATTGGGGTGGACCGATTCCTGGTCGGCCTTACCCAGTTTAGCAAGCCCCGGGAAACGAAACGCCGGTCCCGTGCACCTGATTCAGTCAGGGCACGGAACCGGCGGTTTCCCGCTCCGCCTCCCGCAGCTACCAGAGGCGGCTGGTGGCCCGGCGCGCGCCCTCGCCGAGGGCCTCCAGCTTGGCGAAGGCGATCTGCGGGTGGACCCGGCCGCCCAGGCCGCAGTCGGTGGAGGCGATGACGTTTTCCCGGCCCACGACATCGGCAAAGCGGACAATGCGGTCTGCCACCAGGTCGGGGTGTTCCACCACGTTGGTGGCGTGCGACACGACGCCCGGGATGATGGCCTTGCCTTCCGGCAGCTTGGTGTCTTCCCACACCCGCCATTCGTGTTCGTGGCGCACGTTCGCAGCCTCGAAGGAGTAGGCGCCGGCGTTGACCTGCAGCACGGAGCCGATGATGTCCGCAAACGGGATGTCGGTGGTGTGCGGACCGTGCCAGGAGCCCCAGCAGACGTGCAGCCGGATCTGTTCCTGCGGAAGGTCCCTCAGGGCCCAGTTGGTGGCCTCGACGCGCAGCTGGATGAACTTCAGGTAGTCCTCCAGTGACGGCTCCGGATTGATCTGGTCCCAGCTTTCGGCCAGGGAAGGATCGTCGAGTTGCACGGTGAGGCCGGCGTCGATGATCGCCTTGTATTCCTCCCGCATGGCGTCGGCGCAGGCGTAGACCAGTTCCTCGTCCGAGGTGTAGTACTCGTTGGCCACGCGGGCGCAGGAGCCGGGGGACAGCGACGCGACGAAGCCGTCAGAAAGCCCTGCGGCCGCAAGGCCCTTCTTTAGGTTCCTGATGTCCGAGGCCACCAGGTCCTGGCCCGTGTACGTCAAGGGTCCGGCGATCTTGGGCTGGGTGACGCTCTTGCGGTGGGCCAGGATGCCTGAGGAGGGATCGTTGTAGGCCTCGTTGAACGCCTGCCTGTCCCGCCGGTCGGGGAAGGAGGTCAGGACGATGTTGCCGGGGGACGAGCGGCGTACCTGCGTGTCGGCCCAGCGGTCCACATCGGTGGGCTCCAGCCCGCCCAGCCGCGCGAAGGAGTAGTTCCACCAGGCACCGTAGTCCACGGAGCTGGACATGGTGTGTCCGTATTCGCCGTCGTTGGGGATGTCGATGCCGAGGTCCTTCTGGCGCTGCACGACATCCACCACAGAGGCCTCGAGGAGTTTCAGGAATTCCGGAGTGACGCCGCTGGTTTCCTTGGCGGCGTTGGCCGCGATCAGTTCCGGGGTGCGGGGCAGGGACCCGGCGTGGGTTACGCGGATGTGGTCGGTGTTCACGGACATGCTGGAATCTTCCTTTCCATCGGTCCTGGCAGTAGCACCGTCGGCCAGCAGGAGTCTGCTGAACCGTGGTTGCTGCGGCGTCATCGAGCCAGGTCTCTCGGCCGCTCCGGATGGTTCCCTCTCACTTAAATCCAGATGCCCGCCTTCGGGCAAGTCATGTCCGCTTTGTGTCGCGCCAGGTCCGCCTGCTGTCGCCTCGGGAACCCTTGGTACCCTTACGGAATTTGTCCAGCGTATTGACAGATTGTGTCCAGCTTGGTTGGCTCATGTCACAGCCGAATGAGGGACATGACCGGCTGCCGCACCCACTGCACTCAAAGAAGAGGTCATCGCACCGTGAACAAATCCCCGGCGAACAAACCCCTGCCAACCTTCAGGAACCTTGCCCTTTCCGGCGCCCTGGCGCTCGCCGTCGTGGCCGGACCGGCTCCGCTGGCCCACGCCGTGGGCGAGGGCCCGAACTACGACGGCAACGGCCAGATCACCACTACAAAGCTGGCTACCTATGACCAGATGGTCTCGTTCCTGAAGGACCAGGACGCCCGCCAGCCCGGCATGGAACTGGAGGTCATCGGCCAGACCGTGAAGGGCCGCGACATCCACCTGGCCAAGTACATCTCGGACCCGGCCAAGCCCACCATCCTTTACCTGACCCAGCAGCACGGAAACGAGCAGCTCACCACCGAGGGCGCCATGGAGTTCATCAGGCACCTGGGCACCGGCAAGTCTGCCGACATCCTCAAGGGCGTGAACATCCTGGTGGTGCCCATGCTCAATGCGGACGGTGCCATGGGGGACGTGAACTTCTCCCTGGACAACTACCTCGCCAAGGGGGACCGCCACCTCACCCGCTACAACGCAGAGGGCGTGGACCTCAACCGCGACCACGTGGCCAAGAACCAGCCGGAGACCCAGGCGCTGCACAACAACGTAATGCGCAAGTACCGGATCGACTACATGATCGACCTCCACCACCAAGGCACCCGGGCGGAGCGCGACGGCAAACTGGTGTCCGGGTCCATCCTGTACCCCACCACCCCGAACGCCGACCCCGCCGTCGTCGAGAAGTCCAAGCAGTTGGGCGCCGTGGTCTTCAACAATGTTGACTCCACCGGGTGGGGCCACCTGGGCAAGTACCAGGGCGGCAGCGCCGAGACCATCAGCCGCAACGGCCTCTCCGTGGAGTACGGCATCGCCACCCTGCTCTTCGAGATGCGCGGCATGTCCGACCACTACCTGGACGGCTACGCCCTGGGACAGCGCAGCAACGGCTACCTGATCAAGCAGACGGTCACCACGCTGACGTCCACCGCCGCCGCCATCGCAGACGGTTCAATCGCCGACGCCGACACCTCCTTCTGGGACACGCTCGCCGAGCAGACGTCCCGCCCGGCAGGAGAAGCCGAGGACGAGTAGCAGCCTGCCGCCCGCCCCGGTCCTGCCCGGCGCCGCCGCGGTCCTCCACGGGAAGGGCCGCGGCGGGCCACAACAGTGGCGGAAGTGCCCCATCCGCTAAACTTGGGTGGTAAGAGCCCCGGAACTCTTCCTCCGCCGTGCCGTACTGCGGCCGCGCGGAGGCCGGTATGTTCGGGGCATTCTCATGAACGGCGCTTGACCAGGACCGCCACGCGGCGGCACCCGGGCAGCCCGAACGAATGGGGGAGGATCCCATGCCAGCAATTGTGATCGTAGGAGCCCAGTGGGGCGACGAAGGAAAAGGCAAGGCCACCGACCTTCTGGGCGGCCGTGTTGACTACGTCGTCAAGCCCAACGGCGGCAACAACGCCGGGCACACCGTCGTCGTGGGCGGTGAAAAGTACGAACTCAAGCTGCTGCCGGCAGGCATCCTCAGCCCCAATGCCGTTCCCATCATCGGCAACGGCTGCGTGGTGAACCTGGAGGCGCTCTTCCAGGAGATCGACGGGCTGCAGGCCCGCGGTGCCGACACCTCCAAGCTGCGCGTCTCCGCCAATGCCCATCTGGTGGCACCGTACCACCAGGTCCTGGACAAGGTGACCGAACGATTCCTCGGCAAGCGGGCCATCGGCACCACCGGCCGCGGCATCGGCCCTGCCTACATGGACAAGGTGGCCCGGCTGGGCATCCGCGTCCAGGACGTCTTCGACGAATCCATCCTTCGCCAGAAGGTGGAAGGCTCGCTGCGCCAGAAAAACGAACTCCTGGTCAAGGTCTACAACCGCCGCAGCGTGGTGGTGGACGAGATCGTGGAGTATTTCCTGTCCTTCGCGGAGCGGCTCCGTCCGCTGGTCATCGACAGCACCCTGGTCCTGAACACCGCCCTGGATGAGGGCAAGGTGGTGCTGATGGAGGGCGGCCAGGCCACGTTCCTGGACGTGGACCACGGCACCTACCCGTTCGTGACCTCCTCCAACCCCACCGCAGGCGGCGCGTCGGTCGGCTCGGGCATCGGCCCAACGCGGATCTCGCGCTCCATTGGCATCATCAAGGCCTACACCACCCGCGTTGGTGCCGGCCCGTTCCCCACCGAGCTCTTCGATGAGATGGGCGTGTACCTGCAGAAGACCGGCGGAGAGTTCGGGGTCAACACCGGCCGGCCGCGCCGCTGCGGCTGGTATGACGCCGTCCTCGCCCGCCATGCCTCCCGCGTGAACGGCTTCACGGACTACTTCGTGACCAAGCTGGACGTGCTCACCGGCATCGAACAGATCCCCGTGTGCGTGGCCTACGACGTGGACGGTGTCCGCCACGACGAGATGCCCATGACGCAGACCGAGTTCCACCACGCCAAACCGATCTTCGAATACTTCGATGGCTGGACCGAGGACATCACCGGGGCCCGCACCCTCGCGGACCTGCCGGAAAACGCGCGGAACTACGTGCTGGCGCTGGAAAAGCTCTCCGGAACCCGCTTCTCCGCCATTGGCGTGGGACCGGACCGGGACCAGACCATCGTGGTGAACGACCTCATCAACGACTAACGTGTGGGCCCACGCCCGCAGGGTTCCCTGGCCGAGCTTGCGAGGCTAGGGAGCGGGTGGGGAATACGACGGCGGCAGGCCACCTTTGCAGGTGGCCTGCCGTTTGCTATGCGGCGCGGTGCCTCGCGGTGCCCAGCAATTTACGCAGGCTTAACACGGGCGGTCTTGTGGGGCTGCCGGCGGGACAGCCACACTCGGTAATACCCCTGGTGCCCACGGAAGGATCGTCATGGCCGGCACATTTGAAGCATTCGTCGACGCTGAGTTGTTCTTCCGGTTCCGGCTCCTGGCTCCCGATGGGGGAGCCATCGCGGTTTCCGGGCCCTTTGAGGACAAAGCATCGCTGGTTGCCGGGATCGCTGCCGTGCGGGAATGCGCCGGCACCGGCCTCGTCACCGATCTCTGTCCAGCCGGGGAGGTGGCCCGTCCCGCAACCCTGCCTGCCGCCGCCGCTGCTGTCGCCGCGGAGCCACCCGCCGCCGTCGTGCCCGTATGCAACGAGGAGCGCATGCCCGCCAGGCTGCATGCCGTCGCGTTGGCCAAGGCGCCGCTGCGGCAGGCGGCGGCACCGCGGTGGACCAGGGCAGCACCCGGCTAAAAAACTTTTCAAAAAGATTCTGAGAACGCGTAACCCTGCCGGGGCGCATAGCGATTACCTCTATGAAGCGCCGGTCTGGAACCTGTCCCCCATCACGTTCCAGACCGGCTCTTTTGTGTCTTGCCGCACGGGCAGCTTCCCGGCCCGACCCCGCTGGCCCATGACCGGGCACGCGGCGGTTCCCGCAGGGTGGTTACCGGAGGGTAAAGTGGGGCCAGCGTTCAAGATGTAGTGAACGCTTGCCTTGCCAACACTCTCTTTGACGGAAAGCACTACGTCAGTGACTGATGCACGGACAGACGAGGCCCCGGAGCAGCCGGTTTCCGGTCCCGCTGCCTTCAGCCTCGTCTACAAGACATACGCATCACAGGTACTGGGCTATCTCACAGCCCGGGGAGTCGAGGATCCGGAGGCCGCCATGCAGGAAGTGTTTCTTTCAGTGCTGCCCCGGCTCGGCGCTGTCCATGGAGGAGAAGCCGGGCTGCGGACCTTTATCTTCTCTGTTGCCCACGCCCGGATGGTGGATGACCACCGCCGCCAAAGCCGGACCCCGGTCAAGCTGTCCTTCGAGCCCGAGCTCGACCAGCGCGAAGATACCTCGGCTGAAAAACAGGCGCTGCAGCGTATCTCGCCCGGGGAAGTCCTTGGCCTGCTCGGCGGGCTGCCCCAGGACCAGCGTGAAGTGCTGTCGCTTCGGCTCGTGGCTGGCCTTTCGATAGAACAGACGGCGGAAGCCATGGACAAGAGCGCCGGTGCGGTGAAACAGCTCCAGCGGCGCGCCTTGCTTAAACTCCGGGAACTGCAGGCAGTGAAGGAGTATCTCACGCCATGACATCCGCCTCGGATAACCTCGCCACCCTTGTTGACGACATGCTTCAGGACGCGGGCTGCGGCCAGGACGCGGAGCTTCGTGGCGCCCTGCTTTCGCTGGGCACCATGGCATCGCTGCAAGCTCCCGCGCCCACTGGGGAGCTTGCCGCATTGCTTGCTGCAGGTGCGCCGTCACCGGCCGAGGAGCCTGGCCCCGCTGCTGGGCATCCCGGTGGCCAGGCGAATGGGCAGCCCGACGGCGACGAACTTGCACGCCGTCGCCGTCGCCGCCACCGCCCCACAGCGCTGGGCCTGGTCCTGGTGGCCGGGATGGGACTCGGCGTTGGCGGGGTTGCTGCCAGCACCGCCACTCCCGGAGGCAGCGCCATCGAGCGCCTGATGGAGGAGTGGGTGCCTTGGAGCCGTCCCGCTCCGAACCACTCAGCCGTTGGGGACGGGTCCGTGGCGGCGAACCCGGATTACCGCAGCCCTCAGGCGGCGGCCGACGGGATCACCCTGGAAAACGGGGGATTTGCCCCAACCGCTGCTCCCGGTGAGGCGGGGGATGCCGCAAACCTGGCCTCCCGCCTCCTCCCGAACCGTGCCCGCATGCCCGGCCGCGCCAACCTTCCGCCGTGCGCCGGGCCGGTAAGGCACGGCGCCGATACAGCTTTGGTAAAGTGCGCGGGCTGGACAGGGGCGGGCGGTGCAACCGGGGCAGCTCCGCTGGGCAATGGAGCCGGCAGTGGCAAGGACGCTGCCGGGACGGCCGGGGCTGAGGGAACCCCGGCAACGCCACGCTTGCCTGGGGAGGGGAAGGCCGAACTGCCGGCTTCCAACCCTCCGGCGGAGGACGCAGGTACACCCGGTGCCGGCGCCCAGAAGCCGCCGGGCTCCACGGGTAATGCGGGCCAGATGCCTGCCCAGGGCGGAAGCTCTGGCAACGCCCAGAAGGGCGCCCCTCCGGCGAAATAGCTGCGAATGACAACAGCGGGCCCATGGCAACGGGCCCGCTGTTGTCATTCGAAGGAAGGCGTCAGGCCAGGACCTGGCGCTTTGAGGAAACCACTCCGGTATCGAAACCGGCCAGGTGGAGTCCGCCGTGGAAGCGCGCGTGCTCGATCTTCACGCAGCGGTCCATCACTACGTTGAGCCCTGCGGCTTCTGCATCTGCAGCTACGCCCTCGTGCCAGGACCCGAGCTGCAGCCAGAGCGTCTTGGCGCCCGCGGCCACCGCCTCGTCAAGGACGCCCGGAAGGTCGTCGTGCTTGCGGAACACGTCAACAATGTCCGGGCTCTCCGGCAGGTCCGCCAGCGAGGCGTAGGTGGGCTGGCCCAGGATCTCCTTGACCACAGGGTTCACGAAGTACACCTTGTAGCGGGTGGAGGACAGCAGGTAGGTGGCCACAAAGTAGCTGGCCCGGGACGGCTTGTCTGAGGCGCCGACAATGGCAATGGACGTGGCATTCCGGAGCAGGGAGAGCCGCTCCGGCGCGGACGGGCCGGACAAGGTGCGTTGGGCGGTGCTCATGCGTTTGCTCCGATCGTGCAGGCTTCTGCGGGTTCTTCGGCGACGGCTGGGTCCGCGCCTGCCAGGCTGGATGCTTCAGTGAGTGCCTGGTCCAGGTCCCACAGGATGTCCTCAATGTCCTCGAGGCCCACGGAGATGCGGACCAGGTCCTCCGGCACGCCCGCGGATTCCAGCTGGGCAGGGCTGAGCTGCTGGTGGGTGGTGGAGCCGGGGTGGATCACCAGGGTCCGGGAGTCGCCCACGTTGGCCAGGTGCGAGGCCAGCTGCAGCGACTCGATGAACTTCTGGCCCGCGGCGCGCCCGCCCTTCACCCCGAACGAGAAGACCGATCCGGGGCCTAGCGGCAGGTACTTGCGTGCCCGTTCAAAGTGCGGGTGCGAGGGCAGGCCGGAGTAGTTGACGTAGGCCACCCGGTCGTCGTTTTCCAGCCACTCGGCCACGGCCTGTGCGTTCTTCAGGTGCTCGTCGAGCCGCTGCGGCAGTGTTTCGACGCCCTGGAGCAGCTGGAACGCCGACTGCGGTGAAAGGGCAGGGCCGATGTCGCGCAGCTGCTCCGAGCGGAGCTTGGTGAGGAAGCCGTATTCGCCGAAGTTGCCCCACCAGGAGACGTTTCCGTAGGAAGCCACCGGTTCGGTCATGGTGGGGAACTTTCCGTTGCCCCAGTTGAACCTGCCGCTTTCCACCACCACACCGCCCAGCGTGGTGCCGTGGCCGCCCAGGAACTTCGTGGCCGAGTGGATCACGATGTCGGCGCCGTGCTCGATGGGCCGCACGAGGTACGGTGTGCTCAAGGTGGCGTCCACCACCAAGGGGATACCGGCGTCGTGCGCCACCTTTGCCAGCCCCGCAAGGTCCTGGACCTCCGACGACGGGTTGGCCACCGCCTCCACGAAGATCGCCTTGGTGTTGTCCTGGACAGCCGCGGCATAGTCCGCGGGGTCTGTGCCCGGGACGAAGGTGGTGTCCACGCCGAACCGGCGCAGGGTCACGTCGAGCTGGGTCACGGTGCCGCCGTACAGCTGGGAGGCGGCCACGATGTGGTCGCCCGCCTGGGTCAGCGCGGCGAAGGTGATGAACTCCGCCGCCATGCCGGACGACGTCGCAACCGCTCCAATACCGCCCTCGAGGGACGCGATGCGCTCCTCGAAGGCCGCCACGGTGGGGTTGCCGATGCGGGAGTAGATGTTGCCGTACTTCTGGAGGGCGAACAGGTTGGCGGCATCGTTGGTGTCCTTGAAGACGAACGACGTGGTCTGGTAGATGGGCACGGCGCGGGCGCCGTGTTCGGCGTCAGGGGTGCCGCCGGCGTGCAGGGCGCGGGTGCGGAATCCGAAGGTGCGCTCAGCCATCAGACAGCCACCGCCTCGGCAGCAACGGGCGTGCCTGACAAATCAAGTTCCGTGCCGTTCTTCCTCGCCAGATCTGCCTCCAGCTCGCGGACAATCGGCAGGATGTTCCGGCCGAAAGCCGCCACCTCCTCCTGGAAGTGCAGGTAGCAGGTGAGGAACAGGTTCACGCCGATCTTCTTGTACTCGACGATCCGCTCGGCGATCTGCTCGGGGGTGCCGATCAGCTGGGTCTTGAAGCCGTCGTTGTACTGGATCAGGTCCTCGAACGTGGAGTCGGCCCACATTCCCTTGCCGTCCTTGGTGGACGCGCCAGCTTCCTGGACCGCGTCCCGGAAACCCTGGACTGCCGGCTTGTGTGCTTTCTCCACGATCTCGCGCAGGGTGTCCCGAGCTTCCTTCTCCGAGTCGCGGGCAATGACGAAACCGTTCAGCCCGAAGCGCGGAACGGCCAGCTGGCCCGGGGTGCCGCGGCGGGCCTCGCCGGCCGAAGCGACCACGCCGGAGATGTTCTCCTTGAAACCCTCCAGGTCCTTGCCGTTGGAGAAGTACCAGTCGGCCACGCGGCCCGCAGTGGCCTGGGCCGCCGTCGAGTTTCCCCCGAAGAAGATCTCCGGATGGGCACGTCCCGGCACCGCAACCGGGGCCGGGTTCAGGGTGAAGTCCGTGATGTTGTAGTACTTGCCGGACTGGCTGTACTCCTTTTCGGTCCACAGGCCGCGCAGGACGTTGATGAATTCCTCGGTGCGTACGTAGCGCTCGTCGTGTTCCAGCCACTCCAGCCCGAAGTTGGTGAACTCGCTCTTCAGCCAGCCGGAGACGATGTTGACGGCGGCGCGGCCGTTGGAGATGTGGTCCGCGGTGATGATGTACTTCGCCAATACCCCGGGGTGCCACATGCCGGGGTGGACGGCGGCGATCACCTTGAGCCGCTCGGTGGCGGCCAGCAGGGCCAGGCTGAACGAGGTGGCCTCGTGCTGCTTGTCCGCCCCGTAGGATGCGGCGTAGCGGGTCTGGGTCAGGGCGTACTCGAAGCCGGATCCCTCAGCGATGCGGGCCAGTTTCTTGTTGTAGTCAAAGTCCCAGCCGGTGCGCTGTTCGATGGTGGACACCACCAGGCCGCCGGAGACGTTGGGCACCCAATAGGCGAACTTAAGCGGTTCTGCGAGCCGTGCGACGTTGCTGATCTCGGTCATGGATTTTCCTTCCGTAGGGCCCGCTGGTGCAGGACTTCCTGGATGCCGGCGATGGCCGGTTCGTTCTGGAGTGAGGTGGTGTCGCCCAGGGTTGTTCCTTCGAACAGTTGGGTGAGCAGCCGGCGCATGATCTTGCCGCTGCGGGTCTTGGGGACATCAGGAACCACGACGACGTCGCGCGGCTTGGCGATGGGGCCGATTTCCTTTGCGACGTGGTTGCGGAGAGCCTCGGCACAGTCAGCCGGGGACCCGGCCTTCAGCACCACGAACGCGACGACCGCGTGCCCCGTCTTCGGGTCCGCCACGGGGCAGACGCCTGCTTCCACCACGTCCGGGTGCGAGACCAGGGCGGATTCGATTTCGATGGTGGAGAGCAGGTGGCCGGAGACGTTCAGGGTGTCGTCAACGCGGCCCAGGATCCAGATGTCGCCGTCGGCGTCGTATTTTGCGCCGTCCCCGGCCAGGAACCAGCCCTGGTCCGCGTACTTGCTCCAGTAAGAGTCGAAGTACCGGCGCGGGTTGCCCCAGACGGTGCGCGCGATGGCGGGCCCGGGGGAGTCAACCACGATGTATCCCTGGACGCCGGGCTCAACTGTTGTGCCGGCGTCGTCCACGATCCTGGTGCTGACCCCGGGCAGCGGTCGTGCCGCGCAGCCGGGCTTGAAGCTGGTGTCCGTGGGAGCGGGGGAGAGGATGGTGGCGCCGGTTTCGGACTGCCACCACGTGTCCACCACGGGTGCGGTGCCGGCGCCCACGTTCTCCCGCAGCCAGCGCCAGGCCTCGGGGTTGACGGCCTCTCCCACGGTGCCCAGCAGGCGGATGGAGGAGAGGTGGTACGTGTCCGGGACGCCGTCGGGGAACCAGCCCATGAGGGAGCGGACCAGCGTGGGCGCGGTGTAGTACTGCGTCACGCCGTAGCGTTCGATGATCTCGAAGTGCCGGCCCGGGTGGGGGGTGTTGGGGGTGCCTTCGAAGATCACCTGGGTCACGCCGTTGGAGAGGGGCCCGTAAATCTCGTAGGTGTGCGCGGTGACCCAGGCAAGGTCTGCAGTGCACCAGTGCACGTCCTGGTCACGCAGGGCCGGGTCAGGGTTGCTGAACAGGTGCTCAAAACTCCAGGATGCCTGCGTGAGGTAGCCACCGGAGGTGTGGACCAGGCCCTTGGGCTTGCCGGTGGTGCCGGAGGTGTACATGATGAACAGCGGCGTTTCGGCGTCGAACGATTCAGGCTCGTGGACGTCAGCGGCGTTTCCGACGACGTCGTGCCACCACAGGTCGCGGCCTTCCGTCATGGGGACGGTTGCCAGGTCATTGGCCGGGGTGGTGCGATTGACCACCAGCACGTGCTCGATGGCATTGTCGCCGGATACGGCCGCGTCGGCGTTGTCCTTGACCGGGACGGCCGCGCCGCGCCGGAACTGTCCGTCGGTGGTGACCAGGAGCTTGGCGCCGGTGTCCTCCACCCGGAACTTCAGCGCCTCGGCGGAGAAGCCGCCGAACACCAGGGAGTGGATGGCGCCGATGCGCGCCACGGCGAGCGTGATGATGATCGTCTCGGGGATCACCGGGAGGTAGATGACCACGCGGTCGCCCTTGGTGATGCCCAGCGCCAGGAGCGCGTTGGCCGCCTTGGACACCTCCCGCTGGAGTTCGGCGTAGGTGATGGAGCGGCGGTCGCCCGGCTCGCCCTCGAAGTGGAGGGCCACCTTGTTGCCGAGGCCGGCAGCTACATGGCGGTCCACGCAGTTGGCGGCCACGCTGAGCTTGCCGCCCTCAAACCAGGTGATGTCCGGGCCACGGCCTGCTTCAGGGTCCGCAGGAATCCAGCGGTGCGCGGTGTGCCAGGGGGTGTCCCAGTCCAGGCGCAGCGCCTGCTGCTCCCAGAAGGCCACGTTGTCCGGGTGCACCCCTGCGTCCAGGTCCAGGCTTTCGGTAGTGCTCACGCCCATCGTTTAACCGCCCATTTTTCGGCCAGGCCCAGCAGGGCATCGGTAATCTTTCCAATCACGGCCAGCATCACGATGGCCAGGAGCAGCCGGTCGGTGCGGCCGTTGTTCTGCGAATCGATCAGCAGGAAGCCGAGCCCCATGGAGGAGGCGATCAGCTCGGCCGCTACCAGGAACAGCCACGCCTGGGCGAGGGCCAATCGCAGGCCAGAGAAGACAGCGGGGACGACGGCGGGCAGCTGCACGGTGGTCAGCAGCCGTACCCCCTTCAGTCCGAAGGCGCGCGCGGCTTCCACCAGATTCCGGTCCACATGCCGCAGCGCCAGGGACACGGTGGTGAAGACCGGGAAGAACGCGCCGATGATGATGAGTGTGACCTTGGAGTCCTCGCCGATCTTCATCCACAGGATCAGCAGCGGCACCCAGGCCAGTGACGGGACGGCGCGCAGTGCGCCGATGGTGGGTGCCAGCAGGGCGTCCGCGAGCTTGGACAGCCCCACGGTTGCACCCAGGACCAGGCCCAGGGCAGCGCCCACCAGGAATCCGATCAGGACCCGCTGGGTGGAGATGGCGATGTGCGTGCCCAGCTCGCCGCGCTCCACGAGTTCGTCGGCGGCAGCCAGCACCATGGCGGGCGGAGGCAGCTGGACCACGGTGAACATGCCGTTCGTGGAGGCCACCTGCCACGCCGCGAGCAGGGCGGCGGGAATGATGAGGCCAAGGGGCAGACGCGCCCAGTTCCTGGAGCGGACTCCGGCGGGAGACCATCCCGGTGCCGGAGCGGGTGCCGTGCCGGCCCCCGTCTGGGCGGCGTGTGCCGCGGTTGCGGTGGCGGCTGCAGCACGCCCATCCGCAACATTGGTGCCGGTGATTGTGGGCTCTCCTGATCGGTTCATCAGGAGGCCTTAATGGCTGACGGGTCAGCCTTCTTCACCAGCGAGTCGTCGAGAAGGGAGGCCACGGCGTCGTCAATCTGCTTCTGGGTCTTGACGTCACCGGTTTCCACGAAGGTGGGGCCGATCTTCTCCAGTACCTTGCGCTGCGCCTCGCCGGGGGCCGGGTTAACGTCCAGGTTGCTGCGCTCCAGGACTACGGTCTTGGCCACGGCGAGGTCCAGGCCGGCGACGTCGGCCAGGATCTGGGCGGTCTGGTCCGGGTTCTGTGCTGCCCAGGCCCGGGCCTTCTCGTAGGCGTTCACCACAGCCTGGGCAAGTTCAGGCTTGTTTTTCAGGAAGGATTCGGTGGCATTGAGGAAGCCGTACGTGTTGAAGTCCAGGTTGCGGTAGAAGAGCTTGGCGCCCTTCTGTTCCGCCCCGGCCATGATCGGGTCCAGCCCCGACCAGGCCTGGACCGAGCCGTTTTCCAGGGCGGTGCGGCCGTCGGCGTGC
The DNA here is from genome assembly GCF_030816725.1 of Pseudarthrobacter defluvii. NCBI lineage: Bacteria > Bacillati > Actinomycetota > Actinomycetes > Micrococcales > Micrococcaceae > Pseudarthrobacter > Pseudarthrobacter defluvii. The sequence continues at coordinate 3,756,179 of NZ_JAUSYG010000001.1, read as the reverse complement.
TGCAGGTTCTGGACGGTCACGTCACCGGGCTTCAGTCCCGCCTGCTCCAGGGACTGCAGCAGGAAGAAGTAGGGATCGGTGCCCTTGGTGGCAGCCACGGATTTGCCCTTGAGGTCCGCCACGGAGGTGATGTCCGAGCCCGCGGGTGCCACCAGGGCCGCCCACTCAGGCTGGGAGTAAATGTCGATGGTCTTGATTTCCGAACCGTTGGCACGGGCCAGCAGGGCGGCGGATCCGGCGGTGGAGCCGACGTCGATGGCACCGGAACGCAGCGCTTCGTTGGCTTTGTTGGACCCCGCGGACTGGACCCAGTTCACGGTGACGCCCTGGTCCTTGAGGCTGGCCTCGAGCCAACCCTGCTTCTTGATCACCAGGCTCAGGGGGTTGTAGGTGGCGAAATCGATGTTCAGGGTGCCGCCGCCCTTGCCGCCGCCCTTGCTGCTGCCGGCAGCTGCGGCCGCACCGCCTGAGGAGCCTTCCCCTGCTACACATCCGGTGAGTGCCAGGACCGCGGAAACGGCGAGGGCTGCTGCGCCAAGGACTGAACGGCGGGTGACGGGCGATGCGTGCGGCATTGGTTTCCTTCGAAAACGGGATGGAACGGGGCGGAACAGGGGAGGCCGGGCGGTGCCGGCCAGGAGGTTAGGCCCGACGGCGGCGCACGCCGAGCGGGGCCAGGTGAAGGTTTTGGCGGTGTCAGGGGCGCTTAGTGCCCGGCGACGCCCAGGGTTTCCAGGAGCGAGCTGCGCATGAGGGCGAGTTCGGCAGAGGCGCGTTCGCGCGGCCGGCTGCCCGGCACTTCCACGGTCCTGACGATGGTTGCGCCCTGCCCGGCGGGATCCGGGCCGAGGACGATGATGCGGTCAGCGAGCTGCAGGGCTTCGTCGACATCATGCGTGACCAGCAGGACGGTGGTGGGCTCTGCCCGGTGGATGTCCAGGAGCAGGTCCTGCATCTTGATCCGGGTGAGGGCATCCAAGGCGCCGAAGGGCTCATCGAGCAGCAGGACCCCGGGGTTCCGGGCCAGTGCCCTGGCCAGGGAGGTGCGCTGCGCCATGCCGCCGGAGACCTCGCGCGGGCGGTGCTTGGCGAATTTCTCGAGTCCCACCAGTTCCAGCAGGCGGGCGACCTTTGCCTTGCCCTCCCTGGCGCTGCATCCGGTGGGAAGACCGATGGCCACGTTGGCCTGCAGGGTGTGCCAGGGCAGCAGCCGGGGTTCCTGGAACGCGAAGGCGCAGCGGGGATCGATGCCGTGCACCTGGGTGTCCTCGATGACCACAGAGCCGGCGCTTGGGTAGTCCAGGCCGGCTGCGGCGCGCAGGAGCGTGGACTTTCCACAACCGGAGGGGCCAAGAATGGCCAGCACCTCACCGGCTGCCACCTCAAAGGTCACATCGTGCAGGACGGTATGGGCGGTGGTGCCGGTTCCGAACGTGCGGCGCAGGTTCCTGAAGGATACGGGGAGGGCAGGCGCGTGGGCGGGCTCCACCCCGGCAGGCCTGGGCGACAAAACTGCGGTCATAGGATCACTCCATCGGTCCTGGCAGTAGCACCCTACGGAGGCAGCCTTCGCCGGAATGGTCAGTTCCGGTACCCACGGCTGCAATCCTTGCTATCACCGGGGCCGTTGGGAAGCGCCCGGCGACCAGGGTTGCTGCGGCGTCATCGATCCAGGTCTCTCAGCCGCTCGGGATGGTCAAACACCACTACACAGCAATGAATCCTCGAGAGCAAACTCTCGCGTCAGCCGCGTAATATTCGTTCACAAGATATGGCATGGCCGATGATCGTTCTTTTATTCGAAAACACCAGCCCCTTGCAGCGGAGCGTAGGCTGATCCTATGGCCCACGTGAACGATCCTGCAGTCATCGAACGCCTCATGCGAACCAAGGGACGCTGGGCCATCGTCGGCCTTACCACGAATGAGTGGCGCGCGGCCTACGACGTATCGCTGTTTATCCGCGACCGGCTGGGCATGGAAATCATTCCCGTCAACCTGCCCGGCGACCCGGTCCACGGCGAAACCGGGTACCGCACCCTCGGCGACATTCCTGCCGAAAAGCGCCCCATCGACGTCGTGGACTGCTTTGTGAACTCGCAGAAGGTGGGCAGCGTGGTGGACCAGTCCATAGCCATGGGCGCGAAGGCGGTGTGGTTGCAGCTGGGCGTCATTGATGAGGCGGCGGCTGAACGGGCAAAGGCCGCAGGACTGGACGTGGTGATGAACGCCTGCCCCGCCCAGCTCGCGTGGAAGTACCAGCTTTAGCTCGTCGTCAACTCCGGCGCTTTAGCAGATCCGGATAGTGCTGCTCGGTGACGTCCGGATGAGCGCGCATGCGTCCCTTGAGCATGTTCAGCCCGAACGAGGCAAGGAGCGGATTGGCGGGATCGTCAGTGATGCCCCGGGCAGCGGCCTTCAGGTCAGGAGCCAGAGGGACCGGTTCGATGACTGCGTCCAGCCGAGGTGACCAGAAGAACGGCACGGAATACCGGTCAACGCCGGGCGGCGGCGCCTGCACACGGTGGATGGTTGCCGCAAGGTACCCTTCGGTGGCCACTTCCAGCATTTCGCCAAGGTTTACTACCAGAGCTCCGGGAAGGGGTTCCACGGGCAGCCACTGGCTGGTGCCCGGCGGCAGGACTTCGAGGCCGCCCACCTCATCCTGCAGCAGGAGGGTCACGAAGCCGTAGTCCGCATGCGAGCCCACGCCCTGGTCGCCGGCGGCCTCCACTACGCCGCCCACGTAATGCACCAGCTTGCCCATCCACGCCGGTGAATCGCGGAAGGGATCGTCGAAATAGTCCTCGGGCAGCTGCAGCGAAACCGCAATGGCACGCAGCAACTCCATTCCCACTTCTGACATCAGGTCCGCCCATTCCATGGCGGCAGGCCGAAGTTCCGGAAATGCCCCGTCCGGCCACAGGTTGGGTCCCTGCAGCAGCCAGTAGGGCTGATCATCCGGATAATCCTTGACCGGCTCACGCTCGGGCGAGTAGTCGATCTGTTCACGAGCGTCAGCCCGGCCCTGGGTCACCTCGGTTCCCATGCGCGTGTAGCCGCGGAAATGCGGCGACAGGCGGTTGTCCAGCTTCATCCGCTCCTCCAGCGGCAGGCTGAAGAAGCGCCGGACAAGGTCCAGGAGTTCTTCGGCCTGGCCGGGCCGGCCGCCGTATCCCGTGATCTGGAAGAACCCGACGTCATGGGTGGCGTGCCGCAGCTCCTCGATGAAATCAGGGCGGAAAGACCCGTAAGGCTGCCGGGCGGAACTCAGATCCAGAACAGGTATGGCTCCCCGGTCGAGTGACATCCTCGCAGACTAGCACCGTGCGGGCCGGCTTTATAGGCTTCCGTTATGGACCCAAACGCGCTGCGGACGATCTGCCTTTCGTTTCCGGGAGCCTACGAGGATTTTCCGTTTGGACCGGAAACCTCGGTCTTCAAGGTTCGCGCCGCGGTTGCCGGCGGCACCCGCCATGAGGCAAAGCTGTTTGCCCTGTCATCGATGGACGAGCACGACTTTTACGTGAACCTGAAGTGTGAGCCGGCGCTCGCGGTGCAGTTGCGCGCCGTCCACCCGGCGATCACCGGAGCATGGCACATGAACAAGACCCACTGGAATGGTGTGCGCCTTGACGGCTCGCTGCCGGACGGGATGGTCCGGGACATGGTGGAGGACTCGTACGACCTGGTGGTGGCAGGCTTGAGCCGGAAGCAGCAGGAACAACTGGGGTGGGCACGCCTCGAAAGGGCAGGCGGCAATGACTGACAAGGAACAGGCCCCGGGGAAGTTCGCCTACCCGGGGGTGGGAAGCACGGAGCAAGGCACCGCTCCCGAAGGGTATGGCCACGTCCTCGAGGAAGCCCGCCTGGGTACTGGGCTGGACGTCTACCGGCGGGTGGCGGACGGCATCCTGGGCTGGGAACTGCAGCGGCGGGCAGGGCTTAGCGTGAAGGCTGATTCGCCAAGGGCGGTACCCGGGGCACACGTGGTGAGTGGATTCGGCGTCGGGCCCTTCCGCTTGCCCGCACCCTGCCAGGTGGTGTGGGTTCACGAGCCAGCCGCTGGCGGCGTCCCCCAATCCGCCGGGTTTGGCTACGGGACACTGCCGGGCCACCCTGCCCGCGGGGAGGAATCCTTCGAAGTGGAGATCAACAGCCGGGGGGAGGTGTGGCTGCGGATCCGGGCCTTCAGCAGACCCGCCAACTGGTTCTACGCTGCCGGAGGCCTGGTCACCCGCGCGGCGCAGCGCTACGTTACTTCCCGGTACATTGAAGGGGCACGCAGTCTCGCCGCGGAAGGAAAATCCGAGTGATCTTTATCGTCGTCAAGTTCAAGGTCAAGCCTGAGTGGTCCGAGCGCTGGCCGGACCTCGTGGCAGATTTCACCGAAGCCACCCGGAAGGAACCGGGCAACCTGTGGTTCGACTGGTCCCGCAGCCTGGACGACCCCAGCGAATACGTTCTGGTGGAGGCCTTCAAGGACGACGCCGCCGGCGACCACGTCAACAGCGACCACTTCAAGAAGGCCATGGCGGACATGCCGCAGGCCCTCGCCGAAACGCCAAGGATCGTCAGCCGGCAGCTCGACGGCGACGGCTGGGACCTGATGGGCGAACTTACCATCGAGTAGGAAGGGTCCCCACCATGTGGATCGGCTGGAGCGAGTTCGACATCCTCCTTGGCGACGTGCACAGCCTCAAGGAGAAACGCTCCGTGGTCCGGCCGCTGCTGGCTGAACTCAAACGCCGTTTCGAGATCTCAGTTGCCGAGGTGGGGGATCACAGCCAGTACCGGCGGACGCAGCTTGGCGTTGGCCTGGTGGCAGCCGACCGGTCCCACCTCGTGGAGGTGCTCGCCGCCGTCGAACGCTTCGTTGCGGGCCGCCCGGAGATCGAGCTGCTCAGCGTCCGCCAGCGGGAGCTCCACAGCGAAGATTAAACCCATCGATTGCTGAGTAAACGCCCTTTTGGCGCTGGAAAGTCAAGCGGTCGTTGCAACGGTCAGGCTGCTGCGGCGAGGAGGAGTTCGTTGAATTTCTGCTTGGGTGTTGCGAGACCGAGGGTGGGGCGTGGCCGGTTGTTCAGGCTGTCCTGAACCCTTTTGAGGTCCTTGGCTGTGTGGACGGACAGGTCGGTGCTTTTAGCGAACCAGTGCCGCAGGAGCCGGTTCGTGTTCTCGTTGGGTTCCTCGCTGCCAGGGTGAGTGCGGGTCGCAGAAGTAGATGTCCGTGTCGATCGCAATCTGGATTTGGGCGTAGCGGGCCATCTCGACACCGCGGTCATAGGTAAGGGTTTTGCGCAGGTCCGCAGGCAGTTCGGCGAACGCGGTGATCATGGCCTTCGCGACCTCGTCTGCGCTGTGACCATCGGGCAGGTGAAGCAGCATGGTGTACCGGGTGGAGCGTTCAACGCAGGTCCCGATCGCCGAGTTACTGGCGACCGAACCGAGGATCAAATCGCATTCCCAGTGGCCCGGTACGGCCCGGTCGGCGGCTTCGGCCGGGCGTTCGGAGATCTTCAGCGCGTCCTTGAACGGGCTGTTGCTCCGGCCCCGGCCGCGCCCCTCGGTGACCCGCTTGGCCCGGCCGGTACTCAACTGACGGTAAAGGTCCTGCCGGACATGGCCGCGGCCCTGCACGTAAATGGCCTGATAGATCGTCTCGTGGCTGATCTGCATCCTCTTATCGTCCGGGAAAGCACCGGCCAGGACCAGCGAGCACAACTGCGGGGACCAGCCCTCGTCCATGGCGGACTCCACGAACCGGGCCAGCGGCTTATGGGCGAGTTTGTATTCCCTAGGCCGGCGGGCGTTCTGCCCGGCCTTTAGCTGTGCGACGTCGGATTGGTAGGTACCGTCCTCGCAGCAGTTCCGCTTGGCCTCGCGCCAGATCACCGACCGGTCCCGGCCCAGTTCCCTGCCAATCGCCGCGTAGGACCAGCCATCTCGCAGGCGCACCATGATCACCGCCCGTTCGGACAGACTCAACCTGCCTGAACCAGGAACGCCATCCGGAAACGGCGCCCCTGCCGGCCCTCCACGACTACCTCTGGACATCTCCACAGGGCCCATCTTCCGGACCCAATGCAGCACCGTTGATGACCACAGGCCCGACACGCGGCACGCCTCACTGATCGACATTCCCTGCCGCAGCAAGGCAAAAAACCCGTCCCTAACCTCATCCCCAAACACCTGCCCCGCCGGCATCGCAACACCCCTTCACGGTTTCGTTGCAATGACCATATGAATCTGCCCGCCTCAAAAGGGCGTTTACGGAGCAGTCGATGGAAGGTGTGGAAAACTTCTGCGGACATGCGGCTCCTTCTGCTCTGATGTAGCAATGAAGACTGCACGTCCGCTTCCTGAAGTACTTGAGGGCAGGCCCTTCACTGCGGCTGAGGCGGCAAGGGCGGGGGTCTCAGCCAAGCGCTTGAGGCATCGTTCCCTCAGCAGGCTTGGTAAGGGCATCAGAGCAGACGGCCCGACGGCGGAGGTTCCCTTAGCCGCGCGGGTCCGGCCCTTCATCGAAGTCAACGAGCTTTGTGCTGCTTCGCACGTTACGGCTGCGGAGCTTCATGCACTGCCGCAGCGGCGCCGGGACGACGCCTTCGACGCTTACCACCTCATCCGTCCCGAGGGCGCAGCCCACCTGGACAGGCCCCACGTCATCGTGCACCGCATGAAGCTGTACGAGGACGAAGTCGCAATGATGGGCGGGATTCCGGTGACAACGCCGGAGCGGACGTGGCTCGACATGGCCGAGCTGCTGTCCATCGATGAAATCGTGGCCATGGGGGATGCCTGCGTTCGCGTTCCGCGCCTCGAATTCGAGGGCCGAAGCATGCCGCTGTGCAGCATGTGGGATTTGCAGCGGACGATTGACAGGCACCGGGGAAAGCGGGGACTGCGGAAGGCGAAGGAGGCCCTGGAACTCATCCGCGTCGGATCGGATTCGGCCCAGGAAACCATGCTCCGGCTGGCTATCGTCCGCGCGGGCCTGCCCGAACCCGAGCTGAACGTCCCGATCATCACTGAGGACGGCGTCAGGCATCATGAGCCGGAACTGTCTTACCGCAAATACAAGATCGGAATTGAGTACGAGGGCGAGCACCACGGCGAGGACAGCCAGATCGCCAGGGACATCACACGCTCCGAACGGTACGCCGCCTTAGGGTGGACGGAGGTCAGGATCTCCAAACGCCACATGGTCAACGATGCGAAGCCGGCCGCGGCCAAAGTCCTTGTTGCTTTGGCCCAGGCCGGCTGGCGGAGAGGTTCTTAAAACGATTGCTCCGCAACCGCCGTTTTGAGGGTTCAAAAGGGCAGTTACGGAGCAGTCGATGGGTGGGTCCCGGCGGGGAGGATCAGCCGAAGTACTTCGGCAGGGTCCCTTCGTGGGCTTCGCGGAGGGCGTCCAGGGACAGGGCCTCCACGCCGTTGATTTCCAGTTTGCCGCTGGCTGCATCCACCACGCCGATGCGGGTGTGGGCGAAGCCGCGGGCGGTGCACATGTCAGTGAAGCGGACTTCCTCGGAGCGCGGGACGCCCACGATGGCGCGGCCCTGGGACTCGGAGAAGAGCGCCGTGAACAGGTCCACGCCGTCCCGGTCCATGATGTCCTGCAGCGCGATCCGGGCACCCACGCCGTAGCGCAGCGAGGACTCCACGAGGGCAGCGGCGAGGCCCCCGCCTTCGGAGAGGTCGTGCGCGGCGTCGATCATGCCGTCGCGGGACGCGTTGATCAGGATCTCACCTAGGCCGCGTTCTGCCTCGAGGTCCACCTTGGGCGGCTGCCCGCCCAAGTGGCCGCGCATGTTGGCCCACTCCGAGCCGTCCAGCTCGGCACCCGTGGTGCCCAGCATGTAAATGGCCTGCCCGTCCTCGCGCCAGCCCGACGGCGTGCGGCGGGCGACGTCGTCGAGCTTGCCCAGGACCGCCACCACGGGGGAGGGGTGGATGGGCGTGGTGCCCGTCTGGTTGTACAGCGAGACGTTGCCGCCGGTGACCGGGATGCCCAGCACCATGCACGCGTCGGACAGGCCGCGGATGGCCTCGGCAAGCTGCCACATGACGTCCGGGTCCTCGGGGGAGCCGAAGTTCAGGCAGTCGCTGACGGCCATGGGGATGGCGCCTGCGGTGGCAACGTTGCGGTAGGCCTCGGCCAGCGCCAGCTGCGCGCCGTGGTACGGGTCCAGGTAGGTGTAGCGGCCGTTGGCGTCCGTTGCCAGGGCAACGCCCAGGCCGGATTCCTCGTCGACGCGGACCACGCCGGCGTCGTCGGGGAACGCCATGGAGGTGTTGCCCCCGACGTAGCGGTCGTACTGGTTGGTGATCCAGGCCTTGGAGCACATGTTCGGGGATGCCACCAGTTCGGTGACGGCCGCCGCGAGCTTAGAAGGAGCGGCCGGGCGGCCTGCGTCCTGGACCGAGCCGGTGAAGGTGTCAGCCTGGACGGCGTCCTGCCACTCGGGGCGGGCGTACGGGCGGTCGTAGACCGGACCGTCGTGCGCCACGGTGCGGGGATCGACGTCGACAATCACGTCGCCTTCCCACGTGATGATCAGGCGGCCGGTGTCGGTCACCTCGCCCAGCCAGGAGTACTCCACGGCCCACTTGTCCATGACGGCTTCGAACGCTTCCACGTTCTCCGGCGTGACCACGGCCATCATGCGTTCCTGGGACTCGGACATCAGGATCTCGCCCGGGGTCAGCGTGGGGTCGCGCAGCAGGACGGAGGTCAGCTCAACCTGCATGCCGCCGTCGCCGTTGGAGGCCAGTTCCGAGGTGGCGCAGGAGATGCCTGCAGCGCCGAGGTCCTGGATGCCTTCCACCAGGGAGCCCTTGAACAGCTCCAGGCAGCACTCGATGAGCACTTTTTCGGCGAAGGGGTCGCCCACCTGCACGGCGGGGCGTTTGGACGGTTTGGTGTCGTCAAAGGATTCGGAGGCCAGCACGGAGGCGCCGCCGATGCCGTCGCCGCCGGTGCGCGCACCGAACAGGACCACCTTGTTGCCCTTGCCGGAGGCGTTGGCCAGGCGGATGTCCTCGTGGCGCATGACGCCCACGGCCAGGGCGTTGACCAGCGGGTTGCCCTGGTAGACGGAGTCGAACACCATCTCGCCGCCGATGTTGGGCAGGCCCAGGGAGTTGCCGTAGCCGCCGATGCCCGCCACGGCGCCATGCATGACGCGGGCGGTGTCCGGGTGGTCGATGGCGCCGAAGCGCAGCGGGTCCATGACGGCGACCGGGCGGGCGCCCATGGAGATGATGTCGCGGACAATGCCGCCGATGCCGGTGGCCGCGCCCTGATAGGGCTCAACGAACGACGGCGAATTGTGCGATTCGATCTTGAAGGTCACGGCCCAGCCGTCCCCCAGATTGGTCACACCGGCGTTCTCGCCGATGCCCACCAGCATGTCCTTCTTCATTTCCTCGGTGACCTTCTGGCCGAACTGGCGCAGGTGGTTCTTGGAGGACTTGTAGGAGCAGTGCTCGCTCCACATGACGGAGTACATGGCCAGTTCGGCGCCGGTGGGGCGGCGGCCCAGGACCTTGACGATCTCGTCGAACTCGTTCTGCTTCAGCCCCAGCTCGGCCCAGGGCAGTTCGGTGTCCGGCGTCTTGGCGGCGTTCTCGACGGTGTCGATGTTGAACTTCTTGGTGGTTTCGGTGGTCACTTGTCGCCTCCCACAATCTTGTTCAGTACGGAGGTGAAGAATCCCAGGCCGTCGGTGTCGGAACCGCCGATGCCGTCCAGTGACTCGGGGCCGAAGCCCGGCTCCACGGCGTGCTCCGGGTGCGGCATGAGGCCCACCACGTTGCCGGCAGCGTTGGAGATGCCGGCGATGTCGCGGCGGGAACCGTTCGGGTTGAAGCCCACGTAGCGGAACACCACGCGGCCCTCGGCCTCAAGGGCGTCGAGGGTTTTCTCGTCCGCGATGTACTGGCCGTCCTGGTTCTTCAGCGGGATGGTGATTTCCTGCCCCGCCTGGTAGTCCAGCGTCCACGCGGTGTTGGTGTTCTCAACGCGCAGCACCTGGTCCCGGCAGAGGAATTTCAGGTGGTCGTTCTTGATCATCGAACCGGGCAGCAGGTGCGACTCGGTGAGGATCTGGAAGCCGTTGCAGATGCCGAGCACGGGCAGCTTGGCGTCAGAATTCGCAGCGTCGATGATTTTGGACATCAGCGGTGCGAAGCGGGCGATGGCGCCGGCACGGAGGTAGTCACCATAGGAGAAACCGCCGGGGATGATGACGGCGTCCACGTCACCGAGTTCGTTGTCGCCGTGCCAAAGTTCGACGGCGGTGGCACCGGCCAGGCGCACTGCGCGGGCAGCGTCCCGGTCGTCAAGGGTGCCGGGGAAAGTAACGACGCCGATCCGGGCGCCGGCGAGGCGAGGCTCAGCCGCGACGGCGATGGCCTCGCCGATCAGGGGAAGTTCAGTCATCTCAGGCCTCGACGACCTCGACGTTGACGACGTCCTCAATGACGGGGTTGGACAGGAGGGTTTCGGCCGCGTCACGGGCCTGGGCCAGGATCTCCTCGGTCACCTCGCCGTCGACCGTCAGTTCGAAGCGCTTGCCCTGGCGGACAGAGCTGAAGCTGGTGAAGCCCAGCCGGGGGAGAGCGCCAACGATTGCCTTCCCCTGCGGGTCCAGAATCTCGGGCTTGGGCATGACGTCAACAACGATCCGGGGCATCCGGTAACTCCTGTGCGTGAGCTTGGGTAAGGGCGCAGCGGAGTGGTGCCGTCTCACGCCGTACCGGGATGTTGGGGACAGGTGGTCACCTGCCGATTGGTTCACCATGAGGTCGGGCGCTCCGCGAGCTTGCCCTCCCATTCTACCGGCCCCGGCGCGTCCCCCTGCATTCGGGCCATTGGCGGCAGCGGTGCCTGCGGAAATGTCTGGGGGGCTCCGCTGCCGGGAAGTGGTATGGAGTTGCCGGCAGGCCTTCACTAGGATTGCGGAATGGCTGAGAATTCAAAGTCCGTGCTGTTGCCGATGGTTGCGGCGGCGGTCTTCGCCGGCCTGGGCCGGATGGTGTTCCAAAAGGTGAAGGCAGACCGGCTGGCCCGTGAAACGCGGGTGGCCGGGCCCCTCGATGAAAAAACCCGGCAATGGATCAGTGATGTGGTGCGCACGCCGCGCGGGTAAAGCGGCGCGCCAACCTCCCACTCGTTTGGGCGTCCTTCGGGGCGCCCTTTTTCGTGCCCGCACTGCTTCAGGTGGGGCGGATATGACAAGCGAAAAATTCCCAAATGTGCCCTATGTCATAACGGGCTCTCAGTCTGTACTCTGTGAACAGTCTGGTCTCAGCAAATTACAAAACCTGTAATTTCCTCTGCAGTTCCAGTCGCTCGGGCGCCCACCAAGATTGGGCGGCACATCGTGAAAGGGTTGCACGTGAAATCAACTGGAAAGAGCCCCATGCGGGCTGGGGGACTCCGGAAGGCGGCCGCGCTGGCCGTCGGGTTGCCCCTTATCCTCAGCTCGCTGGCGGCGGGTCCCGCTTTGGCGGCACCTGACGGCCAGGGAGTGGGGAATGCTTCCTCCACCGCAAAGGACAGTCAGTTCAAGGACGGCCGGTACATCGTGGTACTCGCCGGGCCGGCTGCCGCCGCGTACGAAGGGGGCGCTGCCGGGCTGGGCGCAACCAAGCCCCAGCAGGGCAGGAAGCTCGACGCCGGAAGTCCCAACTTCAAGGCCTACGACGCCCACCTGCGCAACCAGCAGCGTGACGTTGCAGCTGCCCAGGGGGTGACGCCCAAAAAGCAGTACACCGCAGCACTTAACGGGTTTACCGCGGAACTGTCAGCGGCACAGGCGGCCGCGTTGTCCAAGGACAGCCGGGTCCTGGCAGTGGCGCCCGACGTCGAAAACAAGCCTGACTACACCACCACCGATTTCCTCAAGCTCACGGGGCCTGAAGGCGCCTGGGCCAAGCAGTTCGGCGGAGAAGCCAACGCCGGGAAGGGTGTGGTGGTGGGCGTCATCGACTCCGGCTACGCACCGGACAATCCTTTCCTCCAGGGTGAACCGCTGAAGCCGCTGCAAGGCAGCCCGCAGGTTGGTGTCCCCTACGGGACCAGTGACGGCAAGATCGCCATGCTGAAAGCTGACGGCACCACGTTCGAGGGTGAATGCCAAAAAGGCGAGGGGACCGGGGCTGCCTTTGACGGCTCCCTCTGTAACTCAAAGGTCATTGGCGCCCGTTACTTCGCCGATGCCTTCCTTCAGTACGTGGCACCGGGAAGCCGGGCACCGGAAGAGCAGATCTCCCCGGTGGACGTCGGCAGCCACGGCACCCACACCGCCACCACCGCGGCGGGCAACGCCAACATTGAGCAGGTGATCGGCGGAGCCAGCTTCGGCAAGAGCTCGGGTGTTGCCCCCGCCGCCAAAGTCTCCGTCTACAAGATCTGCTGGGAGGACACCAACCCGGACACGGGCGGCTGCTACTCGTCAGCTTCCGTGGAGGCCGTTGACGCAGCCATTAAAGACGGCGTAGATGTTTTGAACTACTCCATTTCGGGCAACAACAACAGCACCACGGACCCGGTCGCGCTGGCCTTCCTGAACGCTGCCGCCGCGGGCATCTTTGTGTCGGCCTCTGCCGGAAACTCCGGTCCCACGGCTTCCACCGTGAACCACGCTTCTCCGTGGCTGACCACCGTTGCTGCCTCCACCTTTCCAAGTGACCTGCTGGGAACGGTCAAGGTCTCTGATGGATCGCTGTACCGCGGCGCGTCCATCATGAAGTCCGAAGTGGCAAACAAGCCCGTCATCGTTGCTGCCGCGGCCGCCGCCGCGGGCGCCGTGAACCCCAACCTGTGCGGCCCCGGAACCCTTGATGCCACCAAGGTGGCCGGCAAGGTGGTGCTCTGCGACCGCGGTGTGGTGGACCGGACCGCCAAGAGCCAGGAAGTCCTGGACAAGGGCGGCGTGGGCATGATCCTGGTGAACCTGACCAGCAGCTCCGAGGACGCCGACAACCACGTCATCCCCACTGTCCACGTCAACGCCCCCAAGAGCCTGGAACTGAAGTCCAAGCTGGAAGCCAACCCGGCGCTGACGGTCAGCCTGGTCAAGGGCGACCTGACCGGCCTTCCCCCCGCCCCGGCGCCCCAGATTGCAGGCTTCTCATCCCGAGGACCCACCCTTGCCTCCGGCGGCGACCTGCTGAAGCCGGACATTTCGGCCCCGGGCGTCAACGTCCTGGCCGGCGTTTCCACCATCGGCAACCACGGCGACCAGTTCGGTTTCATGTCCGGTACCTCCATGGCCGCCCCGCATATTGCCGGTTTCGGCGCCCTGGTGCTGGGCAAGCAGCCCAAGTGGACCCCCGCCATGGTGAAATCGGCCATGATGACCACCGCCTACCCGCTGGTCAACGCTGACGGTTCGCCCAACACTGATCCCTTCCAGGGCGGCGCCGGGCACATTGATTCCACCCGTGTCGTCGATCCCGGTCTGGTGTTCGACTCCGGTATGAATGACTGGCTCGGCTTCCTGAACGGCCAGGGCGTGGCCACCGGCGCTCCGCAGGCAGGCAGTATTGCTGCCCGCGACCTGAACGTGCCCTCCATCGCCCTGGGCAGTTTGGTGGGCGAGGTCCAGGTGAAGCGCAAGCTGACCGCACTGGTTCCGGGCTTGTACCGGCCCGAGGTGAACATGCCGGGCTTCAACGTCAATGTTGAACCCAAGGCCCTGAACTTCGCCAAGGCCGGCCAGACCCGCGAAGTGACCGTAACCATTCGGAACGTCAGTGCACCGGTGGGCAAATTCAGCACCGGCAGCCTCACCTGGAAGGGCCCGCGGACGGTGACGTCACCTATCGCAGTCCGCCCGGTGGACGCCCAGATTGCGCCGTCGTTCTCGTTCAGTTCGCCCACCGGCACCGGCAGCGGGACGATGAACCTCGTGTCGGGCTCCGACAGCCCCATCGCCGTCGGTGTGGAGGGCCTGGCGCCGCTGAGCCAGACCGCGATCACCAAAACCCCCGGCGAGTACGCGCCAACGAATGACGCGCACAACGCCCTGCTTCAGGTGAAAGTGCCCGCGGGCGCCGCGTTTGCCCGGATGGGCGTCCAGGCGCAGTCGAACGACGTCGACTGGGACATGGTGGTCTACGCACCCAACGGTTCGGGCGGGCTGACGGCCACGCAGGTGGCCACGGCATCTGCCAGTGAGTTCCTGGACATCGAGTCGCCGCGGGCCGGAACCTACTACGTGGTGGCCAACCTGTACGCCACACCGGACAAGGGAGCGGCCACCGCGTCCGTCCAGGCCGTTACGTTCGCAGGGGACGCGGGCAACCTTACGGTGAACCCGAACCCCATCGTGGCGCCGAATGGAACAGCCACCTCGGCGACGCTGAACTGGACGGGGCTCGCTGAGGGGTCCTACCTCTCGCGGCTGAGCCTTGGCAGCAACGGCATCAAGACCTGGGTGAACGTCCAGGTGGGAGCTGGCTCTGCACCTGCCCCTGCCGGCGCTCCCCAGATTGGCCTGGCTCAGGCGGTGCCCGCCACCTGAGCAGGCAGGAACAAGGAAGGTCCCGGGTGGTCGTCAGGCCGCCCGGGACCTTTTTCGTTCTTCAGCCTTTCCGTCCTGCGCCCCGAAGGCTAGGTGGCCGTGCCGCCCAACAAGGGGGCCATGGCCTTCCAGCGTGCGATTTCGCAGCCGTCGGTGCGGCTGAATGTTGAGTGCACGGTGCGCCCACGGAACGTGCCTGTGACAGTGGCAACCTGCGGGCCGCCATACTGCTGGGTGCACAGCTTGGGCGGTCCCGGCTTGGGGAAGAAGATGTTCTCGCCGTACCGCTCCACGGCAGCCAGGGCTGCCCCGGGATCCGGCAAAGTGGTCCCGTCATCCGGACGGCCCGCCGTGGCGAGCAGGCGGAATACGTGTTCGGGAGCTTCCGGGTCCTCACGGATGCTGATGGTCAGGTCGATCACCGTGATGCGCCTGCCATGGCGCCAAGCTCGGCCGCTAGCCTTTGCCTCAGGATTCCCGCTTCCGCTGCAAAGGCACGCTGGTGCTCAACGTAGGCAGCCTTACCGTGGGGCGTCTCGATGGGAATGGCGGGGTAGCCCCAGTCGGCCAGGTCGTAGGGCGACGCCTGCATGTCCATGGCCCTGATCCGCCACGACAGTTCAAAGCAGTCCATGACCAGTTCGCTGGACAGCGCGGGCAGCAGTTTGTAGGCCCACTTGTAAAGGTCCATGTTGGCGTGCAGGCAGCCGGGCTGTTCCATGTGGCGCTGGGTTTCCCGGCTGGGGGAATGCTCGTTGAGGGGTATGGCGTCCGGGGTGTAGAACCGGAAGGCGTCGAAGTGGGTGCAGCGGATCCTGTTGTCCTCCACCACCTTGTCCGTGCCGGCCGCACCGAGCCGGAGCTGCAGGTACTCATGGCGGAGGTCGAACTTTTCCTGCCGGTAGACCATGGCCCACTCGTGCAGCCCAAAGCAGCCGAACTGCGCGGGCCTGGCGGCGGTGCCGCGAAGGATGATGTCGGCGAAGGTCACTGCTTCCTGGCGGTCTGCCAGGAAGGCGCCCCGATCGAAGGTGACCGCGGTGCTTCCCGCAGCCAATCCCAGGGAGGCAAGTTCGACGTCGTCGAGCGCCCGGTAATGCTTCCACCCCATGCGGGCCGATGCCTGGCCGCCGGTGAGGACTGCGCCGGCACCCGGGTGCCAGCGCTTCAGCTGGCCGGGCTTCTGGGTGTAATAGGTGAAGAGGAAGTCCTCCACGGGGTGTTTCTTCCCGGCTGACCTGCGGGCCAGGTACGGATCGGCATAACGGCTGACGCGCTGCAGGTGGGCTTCCTCCCGGTCCCGCGCAACGTCCGCCGCCAGCAGGTTAAGAGGCTCCACCGGCCGCGCCCAATACGTCCTTCGCGGCGTTCCACGCGCTGATTTCGCATCCATTGGTACGGGCAAAGGATGACTCCACGGCAACACCGTCCACCATTCCCGTGATGGTGGCTTTCTGGGGACCGCCGTACTGCTGCGTGCAGGGCTGCGAGCTTCCCGGTGTCGCCGGAGCCGCTATCCCAGGGTTTGCCTTCAGGGCGGCACAGGCCGCGGCAGCATTGGGATGGCTGCTTTCCGCCGCCGGTGTCCCTGAGGTGCAGACCAGGGTGTAGTCCACTTCCGGTGCGCCCTGGGACGGCACCACCGTGATTGCGAGTTCAGCGTTGCCCTGCCCCGGGCCGGCGCTTGGGCGCGAGGTGGCCGGTGCCGGCGCCGCTGCGGAGGTCTCAGTGTCAGGGGAGGGGGTGGCAGAAGCTGCAGGGGAACCCGCCGATGAGGTGGCGGAGCCGCCCGGGCCGGTGGAGGGCGCTGCGGATCCGGACGTGCCGCCGTTAGGGGTACCACTGCAACCGGAAATCAACCCGGCAGTCACGGCCAGGAAGACTGCGAGTGTCCGAAAATTGCGCATCAGTCCACCTCTCGTTCGTCCAGTAATTCTAGTCGCTTGGCCAAGTCCGGCAGGTTTCTGTTTGGCCGCAATCACTCACTGTGAGGTGGCAGCAATCAGCCCCATCATGGAGGCGTGCAGTTCAGCGACCTGTTCGCGGGTCAGCCCCAGCCGCTCCATCATGGTTCCCGGTACCCGCAGTGCCTGTTGCCGCAGGGCAGCCCCTTTAGGAGTCAGGTCGACGGCGAGGGCGCGTTCATTGCCGTCCGCTCGACGCCGGGTGATCAGTTCCGCAGCCTCCAGCCGGCGCAGGAGTGGGGAAATGGTGGCTGGTTCCTGCGCAAGTGACTCACTAATGTTCCGCACTGTCCGTGGGCTGCTTTCCCACAGGCAGAGCATTACCAGGTACTGCGGATGGGTGAGGTTGAGCTTCTCGAGCACGGGCTTGTAGGCGCCCACCACGCTGCGCGAGGCCACTGTGAGCGCAAAGCAGAGTTGGTGTTCCAGGAGCAGGTCTTCCTCCTGGTTTGCTGGTGCCGCTGCGTCTGTCTTTGCTTCCGTTGCCGCTGTGGCGGTCATGGCTCCTCCAACTGTTAGTGCACTAATCATTAGTGTACATTTAATGGAGGTGAAGGTAAGTGGAAGGATCTTCTTGATGGGCAGGGACAAGTCCGCAGACAAGGGCAACGCCTCCCAGCGCTTCATGCGCGCCACAGGGAAGCTGAGGGCAATCTTTGGGCCCGCCAGCCGTACCGCCCTGGGGCACGACATGACCGAGGAGAACCGCAGGCTGCTTGCCCAGCGCCAGGCGGAGACGCAGCAGTGGGAAACCATCACCAGGCCGGACGGCAGCACCTACGTGGTTCCAAGGAACCCCGAAGACCGTTCACTGCGCTAGCGATTCAACCCTTCGCGCACCAGCGCCTTTTTCGCTGCCCGGGCATAAAATAAGGGCACTGGCTCCTGCCGGAGCCGGCAGCACTTTCGCCCGAGGTTCGGGAAGGGGGTGGAAACAGTGGCACATGTCCTCAACGGTTTCATGAGCCTGACTGAGAGGCTTCGCTTCGTCTTCGGTCCTGCCACCCGGCTGGATGCCGATGCGCCGGTGGTGCACAAACACGATGAATTCGAACAGGCCTCCGAAGAGGAACTCACGCATTTCGTGGTGGAAACCGATTCAACCGGGCACCACTACGCCGTACGCCGCGAAGACCTGGAAGGCTGATCCTTTTCCGGGCGCTCACTTACCAACAGAAGCTTGGCACCAAAAAGCCGGGCTGCCCTTCCCGCTGGAAAATCCAGGGAAAGGCAGCCCGGCTTTTTGCTGATGCCGCTCAGCGGCCGGTGCCGCCGTAAACCTTGGCTTCGCTTTCGGTATCGAGGCCGAACGCATTGTGGATCACGCGCACAGCCTCATCCAGCAGGTCCGCGTGGGTCACCACGGAGATGCGGATTTCGGACGTGGAGATCATGTTGATGTTGATGCCGGCATCGGACAACGCCTTGAAGAACGTGGCGGAGACGCCCGGGTGGGACCGCATGCCTGCACCGATCAGGGACAGCTTGCCGATCTGCTCATTGTATTCAATGGCTTCGAAGCCGATCTGGTCCTGGGCTGCGTGAAGCGCGGCCAGGGCGTCGGCGCCTTCAACGATGGGCAGGGTAAAGGAGATGTCGGTCTTGCCCGTGCCGTGCGTGGACACGTTCTGGACGATCATGTCGATGTTCGAGTGAGCGTCGGCGATGACCTGGAAGATCGCGGCGGCCTTGCCGGGGATGTCGGGGACGCCGACCACGGTGACCTTCGCTTCAGAACGGTCGTGCGCAACGCCGGAGATGATTGGCTGCTCCAAGGCAACTCCCTCTTGAGTGGTGATCTTGTCGTCGGCGCTGGGGATGACCCAGGTGCCTTCATGCTTGCTGAACGAGGAACGGACGTGCAGCGGCACGCCGAACCGGCGGGCGTACTCGACGCAGCGCAGGTGCAGGATCTTTGCACCCGAGGCAGCGAGTTCCAGCATCTCTTCGCTGGAGATGGTGTCGATCTTCTGGGCTGACGGCACAACGCGCGGGTCGGCCGTGTAGATGCCGTCCACGTCGGTGTAGATCTCGCAGACATCAGCCTCAAGGGCGGCCGCCAGCGCCACCGCGGTGGTGTCGGAGCCGCCCCGGCCCAGGGTGGTGATCTCCTGGGTGACACGGCTCATGCCCTGGAAGCCGGCCACAATGGCGATGTTGCCCTTGTCCAGGGCGGTGCGGATGCGGTGCGGGTCGACGTCGATGATCCGGGCCTTGCCGTGGATGCCGTCGGTGATCATGCCCGCCTGCGACCCCGTGAAGGACTGGGCGGAGGCGCCAAGCTTGTTGATGGCCATGGCCAGCAGCGCCATGGAGATGCGCTCGCCGGCCGAAAGGAGCATGTCCATCTCGCGGGCGGGCGCGGAGTCGGTGACCTCCGCGGCGAGGTCGAGGAGTTCGTCCGTCGTGTCGCCCATTGCCGAGACGACCACCACCACTTCGTTGCCCGCCTGCTGGGCAGCCACCACACGCGCGGCCACCCGCTTGATTCCGGCAGCGTCCGCAACTGAGGAACCCCCGAACTTCTGCACGATGAGCTGCTTGGTCACCGCGCCGGCGGCGGGGGCCGCCTGCGGCTGTGTTGCGTTATGCACTTCGGTGGTGGGCGTACTCATGCGCGTACCTTCATTGGGTCAATTGGAGTTCTGGAGGCCAGGCGGCCGGGCACCGTGGACGGCGCGGTTTTCCTCCGACAGTTTATCGCCGTGCCCGGAGGGACGTTTAATTGTGACCACATACCGGCCGCGGCGCATCCCGCTGCATGGCAGGCACGGCACCGGAAGGTCACGTTGCGGATGATGTACGACGGCGGGAGGCCGCCAGGGTGCGTCAGCCCAGGGCGTTGCGGCGGCCCTCGAAGGCCCTGCCCAGAGTGACCTCGTCGGCGTATTCCAGGTCCCCGCCCACGGGAAGGCCGGAGGCAAGGCGGGTGACGGCGATGCCGATCGTCTTCAACATGCGGGCCAGATACGTGGCCGTTGCCTCACCCTCCAGGTTGGGGTCGGTGGCGATAATGACTTCCTGGATCTCGCCGTCGTTCAGGCGGGTGAGCAGCTCCCGGATGCGCAGCTGCTCCGGTCCCACGCCGGCGATGGGATTAATGGCGCCGCCCAGCACGTGGTACCGGCCGCGGAACGACCTGGTGCGCTCCACTGCCAGCACGTCCTTGGACTCCTCCACCACGCAGATGACGGCGGGATCACGGCGCGGGTCGCGGCAGATGTTGCACAGCTCCTGCTCCGTGACGTTGCCGCAGACGGTGCAGAACTTGACCCGTTCCTTAACCGTGGTGATGGCCTCCACCAGCCGCTTCATGTCCTGGGGATCAGCTTCAAGGATGTGGAACGCCAGCCGCTGTGCGGACTTTGGTCCCACCCCCGGAAGGCGTCCGAGCTCGTCAATCAGCTCCTGGACAGCACCTTCGTACACGTTTCCCTCTTCAGCTTGGTTTGGATATCGGGTGGTTCAGTCACGGGTCACGGCCGGGCCGGCGGCATTGACACCGTCAATAGCGCGGCATGACCGGGTTGCCGTCCGGGGACCGCTCCTCGATCAGCTTGCCACCCAGGATGCGCTCCACCGCGGCGCGGCCGAACACGCCCGATTCCTCGATGGTTTCATCATCCGCGCTGGGGATGTCCTGGACGTAGGTGCTGGGAGCAGCGGCGGCCCTGGCTGGTGCCTTGGCGCGGCCGGCCTCAGCTTCGGGGCTGCTTGAAAGCCGCTGGTACAGGCTTTGCCGTGTTTCCGTTTTCCCGGCCGCTGGAGCAGCTGCAACCGGTTGGGCTCGGGCGGGTGCACCTGCAGCAGGTGCTGGGGTAGCCGGTGAAATCGTGGCGGGCGCAGCGGAGGCCATGGCGAACTCAGGGACCGGGGCGGGCTCGGGTTGCGACGCCTGGTAGCTTTCCGCCGCGGACGCCCCCTGGCCGTTGCCGGAACCTGCAGGACCCCAGCCGTTTGCTGCCGCAGCACCGGCTGTGGCCGGCGGGGCCACGGGGATGGAGGGCGGTACCTGGGCTGTTGCCGGAGCATAGTGCGGAACGTTGGCCTGTGATCCGATGTTGTCGTTCCCGGAAGGCGGGACAGGCTTGGCCCCTACGTTGCTCTTGTCTCCCACAACCCAGACACCGGGGGCCTGTTCGACGGCCCGCGTCCATGGGTCATGGGCGCCGCCCAGGGGCTGCGCGGCGGACTGGGCTGCCTCTGGGGCTGCGTTATCCGTGCTCCGAGCAACGGCTGTGCTTCCGTGGGTCTGCCGTGCCGCCTGCCCATTGCCGCCCGCGGGCTGCCGGCCGCCGGATGCAGGGGAGGGCGGGGTGGTGCGGTTACCGGGACGTCCAGAGGGCTCCCAGTCCATGGGAGGCTCCTCATCCAGCGGGGGAGCGTCCTCGTCCCGGGGTGGGCCCCAGTCGTCATCGGAGTAGGAATAGTCGCCGCCCGCTGAATTTGGCGACTGCTGGGAGTCAGGGCCGGAGGGATTGGCGGGCGTACCCGTTCCGCTGGCGGCGACCTGGACTGCTTCCACGCGCTGGTGGCCCTGGTCGTCTACACCGGGCGCCGGGCGCACTTCACTGGACGCGACAGTGGCCGGCGGGGCCGCTGGTGAGGCCATTGCCATGCCTGCGGCAACAGCAGTGCTGCCGGAACCGCTGCCGGTCGCGGAGCTGCCCTCAGCAGTGACGATGTCGTGACTACCACCCAAGGGGGCTGCCGGTGCTGCGGTCCTGGGCGCGGCCCCCGGAGCCTGTGACGGACGGGGTGCGGCCTGTTGCGCGGCCTGCGGTTGGGCAGCCGCGGCGGCTGGAGCCTGTGCCGGTGAGGCCGAAGCTGGTTGGCCAGGTGTTGGCTGGATCGGTGCTGGCTGGGCAGGTGTTGACTGGGTCGGTGCTGATTGGCCAGGTGCTGAATGGGCAGGCGCGGCGGCAGGAGCCAGCCCCCACGCAACGTCAGCTGAAGTGGGCGGAACCACCGGGCTGGCGGGCACTTTTGGGTTTGGCTCAGAGCTCGCTTGGCTGGTCCCGCCGGCAACGGCGTTGATCTGGCAATCTATGCCGACGGTCTTGTGAATGGCTTGGCGCAGGTTGTCCGAGTGGTCCGCCCTGCCGAAGGCGCCCGCAAGTCCCGACGTAGCGAAGGACAGCGTGAGGACCGTGCCATCAAAGGCACTTACCTGCGCATTGGGCTCGACAAGGGCCCACGTGCTGCGCTTGATTTTGGACAGCGCCTGCAGGACATCCGGCCAGGCCCTCCGAAGGACCTCCACGTCACCCATGGCGGGGGGAGCAACAGGTGCTGTCCTGGCCGGTGCACCCTCACCCTGCTGCCGCGCGGGTGCCTGATTGCCGGGCGTCTGGTGGGCGGGCGTCTGGTGGGCGGGCGTCTGGTTGGCCGGCGCCTGGTTGCCGGGCGCTTGCACGCCGGTTGGCGGTTGGGAGGCAGCCGCCTGCGCGCTTGGGACTTGGGTGACTGGGGCGTGCGGCCCTTCCTGGGCTTGGGGCACGGCCGGCTGACCGGCGGCCTGTCCGGGTGCATGCCGGTGTTCCTGCGATTCGGGTGCTGCGCCGGTGTTTGGCGCTGCGCCGGCCGGCGAGGCTGCCCGGTTGGGACCTGATGCTTCGGGGCTCTGCGGTGTACGGATCCGTCCCGGTTCCTCGACAGGCCAATCGCTGGTGCTGACCCTTGGCGGTGTAAGTGGGCTCCGGGCCCCTTCGCCATCGGAAGAGGCTGGGCGCGCCCCAGCGGGCGAGGCAGGGGCAGCGGGTACCGACTGTGCAGCGGCCTCAGTGGCAGGCTCCTGCGCAGGGCGGGACTGCTCCCGCACAGCCCTGGCCTGCTCCTGCGCAGGGCTCGCTTGCTCCTGGGCACGCACTTGCTCCTGGGCGCGGCGGGGTCCAGGTGACGACTCACCAGGAGCGATGCCTGGAACTCCTGCAGGCGCTGCCGCCGGCACTGCCTCGGCTGGCGGCGCTGAGGCGGGGGTCCCGACGTCGTTCCCCGCGTAGTTCAGCCGCCGCTCCACACGCTCGATGCGCGCAGCCATGCCGCGCTCGTTCTGTTCCGAGCTGGGCAACAGGATCCGGGCGCACAGCAGTTCCAGGTGCAGCCGCGGCGACGTGGCACCGGTCATTTCGGTCAGCGCGGTGTTGGTGACATCCGCGGCGCGGGAAAGCTCGGCGGCGCCCAGGTTGTGCGCCTGGTTCTGCAGCCGGGCGATTTGGTCCGCCGGCATCCCGCGGAGGATGGCGTGGGCGCTTTCGGGCATGGCCTGGACAATGATCAGGTCGCGGAAGCGTTCCAGCAGGTCCTCCACGAACCGGCGGGGATCGTGGCCGGTCTGGATGACCCGGTCAACGGCTCGGAAGACTGTGGCGGAGTCGGAAGCGGCGATGGCTTCCACGACGTCGTCCAGCAGTGAGGCGTGGGTGTAGCCCAGCAGCGCGACGGCGAGCTCGTAGTCGAGGCCGTTGGGTCCGGCGCCGGCCATGAGTTGGTCCAGGACGGAGAGCGAGTCACGGACGGAACCACCGCCGGCCCGGATGACCAGGGACAGCACGCCCGGGGCAACGGGAACATTTTCCTGGCGGCACAGCAGCTCGAGGTAGGCCATCAGCGGCTCAGGCGGAACCAGCCGGAACGGGTAGTGGTGGGTCCGGGAGCGGATGGTGCCGATGACCTTGTCCGGCTCCGTGGTGGCGAAGATGAACTTGATGTGTTCCGGTGGCTCTTCCACGATCTTCAGCAGGGCGTTGAATCCTGCTGAGGTGACCATGTGCGCTTCGTCGATGATGAAGATCTTGTAGCGGTCCCGCACGGGGGCGAAGGTTGCCCGCTCGCGGAGATCCCGGGCGTCATCCACACCGCCGTGGCTGGCCGCGTCAATCTCGATGACGTCAAGGGAGCCCGAGCCGCCCCGGGCCAGCTCAACACAGCTGGGGCACACGCCGCAGGGGGTGTCAGTGGGGCCCTCGGCGCAGTTCAGGCAGCGGGCCAGGATGCGGGCGGAGGTGGTCTTTCCGCAGCCCCTGGGGCCGGAAAAAAGATAGGCGTGATTGACGCGGTTCTTCCGCAATGCCGTCATCAGCGGCTCGGTGACGTGCTCCTGCCCGATAACGTCAGCGAACGAGTCGGGACGGTATCTGCGGTACAGGGCGGTAGTAACTGTCACAGAGAAAACCCTACCAATCCGGGCTGACATCATGCCGCCCTGTGGGGGAATAGTAAAGACCCCCCATGCACCCGCCAGAGCCCGTCTACCCTTGCTACCTTCCGGTCCTGGGGGAGTTCAACAGGATGACGCCACATGAGGGGCCGTCAGATACTTTACCCGAAACATGCTGCCCGACTCGAATCGGCCCCCAGGCCCGTGGCGGGCCTACCCGGAAGGCGGGCAAGTACGCCGAAGTCGGAGGCCCCACCGCGGATTCCATTGCTTATCCCCGCCCCAGCCGCGATCATGGGCAATGTACACCGATTGGGGCAATCTCAAGGTTGTGAGCTGCCCGGCCTGGCGGAACAGGGCGGACCCGACAGCTCAACGGCGCACCGGGGAATGGGCGCGTTGGGGGCGTCCATTTCCTGATCAAGGGCACCAGCAGAAGCCGCCCCGAACCTGCTCCGGACGGCCCAATTGGGCGATGCGGAAAAGTTCAGGTAATCTAGTACCTGCTTTTGATTCAGAAGCAGATGGAGAATTCGCCTAGCGGCCTATGGCGCACGCCTGGAACGCGTGTTGGGTTAACGCCCTCGGGGGTTCAAATCCCCCATTCTCCGCCGGTCAAGAACCCGGTCCCGGTAACCCCGGGGCCGGGTTCTTGCTTTTCCGCCGTCGCCGGCACCGTTGGTGCACCGCTGTTCAGGCCAGGTTCGCGGACGGCTCCCCGAGCCGGTTCAGGCGCTGCCTCGCTGCTGTTTCACTCGGGCCCCTGCGCCGCCCAATGCCGCCCAGGGCGAGGTGCACGACGCCGAGCACCGCCTTCGTGGCCAGCCTCACGGGAAGGGGAAACGGGCCCAGCCGTGGTACGGAAAGGCCCAGCATCTCGCGGTACCGGGGCTCGAGGCTGTACACGGCGGCGGCAAACAGGACCCGGTAGCCGGGCTTCAGCAGGGGATGCAGCGGAGCGTTGCGGATGAACTCCACGGTTTCCTTCACCCGGCCGTCTGCCCTCAACTCACCCTGCCCGTACCACCGGTCCAACTGGCTGCGCATCTCCGCCTCCGTCGTCGGCGGATCTTCCACTCCCATCAGCCGACCCGCCTGGGCCCATTCCCGGACGTAGGCGTCCGGACCGCCAGGAACGGGGCCGCCCCAGATCTTGTGGGCTGTGAGGAAGCCGTCCGTGAAAGCAATATGGATCCAGCGAGCGAGTTCCGGATCATTGGCGCTGTAGGCGCGCGTCCCGCCGTCGTTGTCCAGGTAGCTGCCCTGGACGGGGCCATGGAGGTGGCGGACACGCCTTGTTGCCTCTTCCGCCGCGGCCGTGGATCCATACGTCACCGTGAAGATCCAGCGGATGGTGTTGGCCAGCCGGCGCAGGGGGTCCTCGCGGAAGTTGGAGTGGTCATGCACCCCTGCCAGGGCGCCAGGATGGAGCGCCTGCATGAGCAGTGTGCGGATTCCACCGACGATGGGCGTCATGGAGCCGTGCACTGCCCAGACCGCTGAACCGGGCAGATGGTAGCCGGCGTCGTCGCCGTCGGCCAGGCGCAGCGACCACTCCGGCGGAGCGTCAGCCTTGCCGGAAAAGGTCTTCTTGATTTCGTCCTGCCAGGAGCGAAGGACATTGCGCATGAACCATTGTCGCCCATTTCCGCCAGGACAGCAGGGCCACCGGCACGCGCACCGACCCGCACCCCCTAACGCCCGAATAAAAACCCTCATTGCCCGAAGCTGGGGTTTCCACCGGCACGGTCCTGTGGTCCCATGGGACATACCGTCGAGACAACGTGCGGCAGGCCACGTCGTGGAGTCAGTCAATTGGGCAAGAGTTCCGTACCCGGCAGCAGGAAGCCGCACCAGCGTACGTTTCCCCCTGTTGCCCGCGCTGCTGCTGCTGCAGGCGTGTTGGCCGCGTCCGTTTACAGTGTCAATCTTTCCGCCGGTCCGGCAGAACCGGGACAACTGGCGGGATCGGTAGCCCCTGCCGGGAGCGCCCCGGGCGCTGCTGCCTCCACCGGAAGCCTTAGCACCGGCACGGGCAATAGCACGCAAAAACAATTAGCTCCGCCGCCCTCGGACCAGGTTGTGGCCAGCGCCCTCCCGCCCGCCATCCTGTCCAATCCGCAGGTCACACTGGCATTCCCGCATACCTCTATCGGGGGCTTCGCCCAAGAGGTGCCGGGCGCCTTGACCGTGGGACCTGCAGGTGCGGGCAGGCCGCTGGCCGGCTTCCTGATGTCACCGCTCCAGCTCCTTGATCCAAGTTCACCCTTCGGTCTCCGGGTCAGCCCGCTGAGCGGCACAGCGGGGGACTTCCACTTGGGCCAGGATTATGCGGCCGCCTGCGGTACGCCTGTCTATGCAGCCGACTCAGGTGTTGTACGGGCCGCCGGCTGGCATCCCTGGGGCGGCGGCAACCGGATAGAGATTGACCACGGCGACGGCCTTGTCACCACCTATAACCACCTTGAGTCGATTGGCGTGCACACCGGCGACGAAGTGCGGGTGGGCCAGGTCATCGCCCGTGTGGGGACCACCGGATGGTCCACGGGCTGCCACCTGCATTTCGAAGCCATCCTCAACGGCCGTTACACCAACCCGGTGAGGTGGAGCTTCCTCCAGCTCCGCGCGCTGGCCCGGGTTCCGGCCGACATGGTTTCCTATGCCCCGGGGCAGGGCCTGTACGCCGGCAGGATCAGCTGGACCATTCCCCTGCAGGTGGACCCCGCCGATGGGTACCCGGCGGCCGGGCTGCTGCCGTCGCCCTTCCCGCCGCTGCTGCCACGTGTGCCGGCAGCGGTGCCGTCTGAGGCGACGGGCATTGTGCTTCCGCCGCCCAGAACGCAACCCACGACGACGGCTGCCCCACCTCCTGAAGCCCCCGGCAGCGCTTCGCCGACTCCGTCCGGCCCGGCACCCAGCGATCCTTCGGCTGCCCAGCCAAGCCCGACGCCGTCGCCCGGTTCACCGGGCCCGTCGCCTTCTCCGACGGAGCCTGTCAGCCCGACTCCCACGCCCACTGACCCGGTGCCGTCGCCCGCACCGACCGAGCCAGCGCCGTCGCCCGTTTCGCCGAGCCCGACGCCTTCTCCGACGGAGCCTGTCAGCCCGACTCCCACGCCCACTGACCCGGTGCCGTCGCCCGCACCGACCGAGCCAGCGCCGTCGCCCGTTTCGCCAGCGCCGCCGCCTTCGCCTACACCTGTCGAGCCGATTCCTGCGCCGCCTGCACCGACACAGCCTGCACCCACGGAGCCAGCACCGACGCAGCCCGCACCAGTGCCCAGCGAACCGGCACCCCTGCCGACATCACCCGCACCAGCGCCGGTTGAACCTGCTCCGGCCCCTTCACCGGCCCCTTCACCGGCACCGACCACTGTGGCACCTGCGCCTGCTCCGGCCCCTTCACCGGCACCGACGACCGTGGCGCCTGCGCCTGCTCCCGTCCCCACGACTGTTGCGCCGCCGCCCGCACCCTCGCCTGCGCCGTCGTTGACCGAACCTGCGCCAACAACACCGCCGGCCTAGGAAATTTCCTGTCCAGACCCGTACCTGAGAGCAGCGGCAGCGAACTCCCTATATGAACAACCTTCAGCTGATGCGCAGCCCGCGGCCCCTGTATCCGATTCCGCTGATCCTCAATGACGGAACCAGGACGAACTTCGGACAGTTCGAGGGCAAAGTGGTGCTGGTGGTCAACGTCGCCTCCAACTGTGGCTTCACCCGCCAGTATGCTGGCCTGGAAGCCCTCTACGGCCAGTTCCGGGACCGGGGCTTCGAGGTCCTGGGCGTCCCGTGCAACCAGTTCGCGGGGCAGGAGCCCGGTACTGACGACGAAATTGCAGACTTCTGCGAACGGAATTTTGGTGTCACGTTCACACTGGCGGCCAAGGCGGATGTCCGTGGCAGGAACCAGCACCTTCTTTATGGTGAGCTGACCAAGTTCCGGACCGGCCTGCTGCCGGGGCTGGTGAAGTGGAATTTCGAGAAGTTCCTGGTCAGCCGGGAGGGGAACGTGGTGGCCCGTTTCGCCCCCACGGTGGAGCCGGATTCACCGGCGGTCATCGATGCGGTCGAGCAGGCGCTCGGATAAAAATGCACTGACCGAATTTGCTGTGCCTAAGCGCAGTTCTTTTATCTTTTTCCACATCAGCAACGGCAATTTACCCCATGTTTGCCAAATGTCTGATTGGATAAATATTACTGAAGGGTACAAGGGAAGAACGGCTTCCCACCGACCATAGAGGTAACAATGGAGCTCATCGAGGCCGAACATCCCCGGCCACGCCACTTCCTACTCCACCTGAGCGATCCCCACCTGTTGGGAGGTTCAGAACCCCTCTACGGAACCGTCGACAGCGAAGCCAGGCTCATCCAGCTCTTCGACGAAGTCAAAGCGTCCGGCGCGCGGCCGGAAGCCGTGATTTTTACCGGCGACCTCGCGGACAAAGGCGATCCGCAGGCCTACGTGAAGCTTCGCGCCATCGTCGATCCCGCCTGCAAGGAGCTCGGTGCCCAGGTCATCTGGGCCATGGGCAACCACGATGACAGGGCAAACTTCCGCAAAGGCCTGCTCGACCAGCCGGGCAGCGATGAGCCGGTGGACCAGAGCTACTTCATCAACGGCCTGCGGGTCATCACGCTGGACACCAGCGTCCCGGGTTTCCATCACGGCGAATTGAGCTCCGCACAGCTGGACTGGCTGTCGCGGCAGCTGGAAACCCCTGCCCCGGACGGCACCATCCTGGCCCTCCACCACCCGCCGGTCCCGTCCGTCCTGGATCTTTCCGTGCTGGTGGAACTGCGGGACCAGGCGTCGCTGGCGGCAGTGGTGCGAAACTCGGATGTCCGCACCATCCTGGCCGGCCACCTTCACTACTCCACCACGGCCAGCTTCGCCGGTGTCCCCGTCTCGGTTGCCTCCGCCTCCTGCTACACGCAGGACCTCAACGTTCCGGTGGGAGGCACCCGCGGGCAGGACGGCGGCCAGGCCTTCAACCTGGTGCACGTCTACGAGCACACCATCGTGCACTCAGTGGTTCCGCTCGGCAGTTCGCCCACGGTGGGCGAGTATGTGTCCCCGGCCGAGACGGCCCGGCGGCTGGAAGCGGCCGGAATCCGGATCCCGGAGAGCACCAAGCAGCGCGCCAGCGCCAGGCTCGGCATTTCCGGCGGGCGCTAGGACTGGCCTGCACGCCTTACGGTCCCTCCCTGGGGCCGGCAGCGAGGGCCTGCCGGGCTACTTTTCCCAGGGCGCTTTGATGGGGAAGTAGCGCTCAAGGAAGTTCGTCACCACTTCGGCCCGTTCGTCCGCGCTGATCTCCGGGAAGCTGCCGTCATTCAGGCAGAAGAAGTCCTGGTTCCGCTTGCCCAGGAGCTTGGGCAGGTACTTCAGCCCGGACCGCATGGTGGTGTCCACATAGCGCACCTTGGCGGCTGTCTGGGTGACGGCCCGGCCGGTGAGCAGCGCGTAGTAGTGGTAAAACGAGTTGGTGACGGAGATGTTGTCCGCCGCACGGAAGCGGCTGGCCGCCGTCTTGCGGAACTCCTCAGGAAACTCTTCCTCCATCTGGCCCACCACACTGCGCCGCAGGGGCGCGGCCGTGTGTTCAAGGTGACGCGTGGTGATCCGGCCGAACCGGTTCCACAGCAGCTTGCGGTTTACGCGTGCGGCGTTTTCGAACCCGCTGCGCTCGGCATCGTTTTCCCCGAGGCCGATCCTGGTTTCCGCTTCGATGAATTTGGTGATGCCGCCCGGGGTGAAAAACATGTCCGGACCCACGGGACGGCCAAAGAACATGTCGTCATTGGAGTAGAGGAAGTGCTCGGACAATCCCTCGATGTGGTGCAACTGGCACTCCACGGCCTGTGAGTTGTGGGTGGGCAGCACGGCGGGGTCGGAGAAGAACTCCTCGCTGCGGACGATGGTGACGGACGGGTGGTCTGCCAGCCATGCAGGCGCGGGGGAATCCGTGGCGATGAAGATGCGGCGGATCCACGGCGCAAACATGTACACGGACCGGAGCGCATATTTCAGCTCGTTGATCTGGCGGAAACGGGCCTCATGGTCGTCGCCTTCACCCAGGACGTGTCCCTTTTGCTGCGCGCGCCGGGCGGCGATGTATTCGGGGGAGCTGCCGTCCACCCAGGAGAACACAATGTCGACATCGAAGCTGATGTCGCTGGCGTGGTCGGCAAACATGTTCTCGATGGTGGGCCAGGTATGGCCGTAGCGCTCCACCGTGCCGCGGACGGCGTCCTGGCGCAGCAGGGTCCTGCGGGTCAGGGAGTTTTCGATGGGCAGGATGAGCTCCTCGCCCTCGAAGGCCCACAGTTCGATCTGGACGCCGGCGGAGGCACCAAACTCGAACCCGCCCACCGGCTCCACCCGCGGACGGTAGAGGCGGAAGATGCGGCCCTGCCGGTTGGGGGAGAGTTCGCCGTCGGCGACAAGGACCGACGTCTTCTTCTTCGCGTCCACCGTCATGGAGTAAAAGGGCTCCTCCCGGCAGGCCTCCACCAGGGCAGCGCGAAGCTTCTTCCGGTCCTTCCAGTCCAGCGCCAGCACGGGACGGTCGTTGTTGCCGCGGACCAGCAGGTACTCAAGGCCGGCGTTCGCCAGGACGTTGCGCATGAACAGCAGGTCCTCCACCATCGCCTGGTAAGGCGTCCTGGTGTCATTGATCAGGGCATAGCGGCCCTTGTGCCGGGTGACGTCAGGCCGGTGGCTGAGCCGCTGCTCCGCCGCCGGTGACGTGATTTCGGCGTGAAATTCTTCCTCCACGGACGCTTGTCCACCGTAGTAGACCTCGTCCTGGACCGGTGCTTCTGTAATGGCTGTCTCCGCGCTGCTGGAAGTGTGCGTTCTTACCTGCATGATAGTCCCGCGAAGGTAACGGCAGGTTTCCGGGCGGGGTTGGCGCGGTTACGGCCCCTGCGGTGAACGTCCGACGCCGGCCCGGCAGGGGCTCAGGCGTCCAGCGCCTCACGCCACGCGCGCAGGAAGGCGCCGCCGGCGTCGTCGTGGATCACTGCGGCTTCCAGCCCCAGGTCAGCCGCCGTCAGGACCGGGTACGGCTTGTTGGGCACACCGTCCGCAGGACGCACGTCCACGTGCTTCACGGGATGGTCGTTGTGGTGCAGCCAGTCGGCCATGGCGTAGTCCGTGCGCGAATCGCCCACAGTCCGCCACGCCTGCGGCGTGATGCCTTGGGCCGCCAGGAGTTCCACCGCGCGGCTGGCGCCCAGGTCCTTCCCCAACCGGACGGACTCGATGTCCGTGGAGATGATGGTGGGGTCCACGCGGTAGTCCACCTCGTCGTCGGAATTCGGGACGTGGTGGTCCAGCCGGACAACGCCCAGGCCGTGCCGCGCCATGAGCTCCATGGCCTCGCCGTCGAACAGCTTTTGCTCCGCGAGGTAATCCATGCTGGGCACGTCGATGTGCTGCTCCACGGACACCATGGCCCGCTTGGTCTCATCGAAGAACATGTGGGCCGCGTAGTCCTCTGCCACCAGCCGGCGGATGTCGTCACCGTAGGCTGCCGGCACCGCAAGCTCATGGTCCACGTGGACGGGGCCGGGCCCGGCCGAGGTGTAGCTGAACCAGACTGCCCCCTTTTCACAGACGGCGTGGATGATGGTGCCTCCCGGGATGCCGGCAGCGATCATCGGCTCCATGACCTGCTCCCGGATGAAGGCGTCGGAGCGGCCGGTGTTGAAGATGACGGGTATCCCTGCGGCGGCGAGGGCCACCAGGTCCAGGATGATCCCGGGTTTGACGTCGCGGGTCACGGGGCTGGCCACCGGCCCGTCCACGTCAAGCAGGAGCGCCAGCGGCGGTGCGGACGGCAGGCGGATTCCGGGCGCGGGCACGGCGGGGGACTCGGTTGCTGTCATGGCTCCATTGTCTCAGCACGGACGGCGGTGTCCTGTGCGACCGTCCGGGCAGGGGCGGCTGCAGATGGTCACTGTTTGGCTACAACCTGGCACCCGCCAGCCCTGCCACTTTCGCTGGCGCATCGCCGTGCCTACTGTTGCATGGTGATATTCAAAGCTGTGGGCGAGGGCCGCCCTTACCCCGACCATGGTTACAACACCCCCAAACAGTGGGCGTCGCTGCCGCCCAGACCGGTCCGGCTGGACGAGCTGGTCACCACCAAACGCACGCTGGACCTGGAAGCGCTGCTGGCCGAGGATTCCACATTTTTCGGCGACCTGTTCCCGCACGTGGTGGAGTACCAGGGGACCCTCTACCTGGAGGACGGGCTGCACCGCGCGGTCCGGACAGCGCTGCACCAGCGCACCGCGATCCATGCCCGGGTCCTGGTGCTCGATGGCTAGGAAGCGGCCGACGGACCCCAGCGTCCTTCATGGCCACCACGTTGTTTCCGGCCCCGAACTGCGCGCTGCCATGGAGGCGGCAAGGGACGCCGATGAAACGGCGCAGGTCCGCCGCCGCGTACTGCACGGAGTGGTGCTGGTGCTGCTGATCGGCCTGATCGCCGCCGGCATCATCGTTGCCATGGCCATCATCAACGGCCGGCTGAGGATCCCTGCCGCCGAGCCGGCCCCGACGCCGGTGTCATCCTGCCCGGCCTCGACCTTCGACTACACGCCCAGCGACAAGATCAACCTCAACGTCTTCAACTCCACCAGCCGTCCCGGACTGGCCCGCTCCGTCGCGGACGAGTTCCTGGCCCGGAAGTTCGTGGTGGGGAACGTATCGAACATCAACGCAGGCTTCCGGGGAGTGGCGGCCGTGGTGTCCGGTCCGGCCGGGCAGCCGGCGGCCTTCACGGTGCAGCGGAATCTGCAGGGGTCTGATTACTTCCAGGACGGCAGGACCGACGCCAGCGTTGACGTGATCCTGGCGCAGGACTACAAGGCGCTCGTCCCGCCGGAGCTGGTGGACCAGACGCCCGGGCCGCTCAGCTGCCCCCGGGAAAGCAGGCGCATAGCGGACCCTGACAAACTGCCTGTTACCCCCGCCCCTGCCCCGACGCCGTGACCGCTCAGTCCCGGCACCCGGTGGCCAGCCGTCAGCTGGCCGCTGCCGGAAGCTGGGCCACGCGGATGGGCTGCCCCTCGTCGTCGAACCTGGCACCCGCGCCCAACTGGATGAAGCGCACGGTCCGGGCCACCCGGGCCTCCAGTTCGGCAGGTTCGTCGCTGCCCCTCGCGGCGCTGGAGGACAAGGTGCCCAAAATCAGCTGCGACTGCTGGCCCACGTCGGCCACCGGCAGGTAGCCCTGTGCCATGCCGTCCCGCAGGATGCCTTGGAGCAGGACGCTGAGCTCACCCACGTGGTCCGAGAGCTTGGCAAAGGACGACGGCGACAGCACCGCCCCCATGGCAGGGCCCGGCGGGAGGTGGCGGCGGCTGAGGTCAACCACCTGGGCGCGCACGTACAGGGCGAGCCGTTCCACCGGGTTCTCCAGGCGGTCCAGCGATTCGCGCAGGTCGGAGAGGAACTTTTCGGTCTCATCCAGGGCGTAGGAGATCAGGAGCTCTTCGATGTCCGCGTAATAGTTGTAGACGGCGGTCCTGCCAATACCTGCGTGCCGGGCCACGTCCGTCATGGTCAGCCCTGGAAGGCCGTGGGTGAACAGGAGCTCGCCAAAAGCGGTGAGGATGCGGCGCTGGGTCTCCGCGCGTTGTTCGGCATTGCTGGCCGCTGAAATCCTGGGCATGCAGACACTTTACCGCGATGTGTCAGTAAAATGCGCTAGACGGCGCAGCCGTCCGGCCCGCAGGCTTCGGCTTCGGCCGAATTGACCAGGACCAGCGGGTCGGCATCCTGCCAGGCCTGGTTCAGGGCAGCGGTGAACGTCTCCGTGGGCTGGGCGCCGGAGAGCCCGAACTTGCGGTCGATCACGAAGAACGGGACCCCGCTGATGCCCAGGCCTTGGGCCTCCTGGAAGTCGAACCGGACGTCGTCGGCGTACTTGTCGGTGGTGAACAGTTCATCCACCTCACCGGCCGGCAGGCCCAGGTCATTGCCGAGCGAGGACAGATACCCACGGCTGCCGATGTCCTTGCCGTGCTCGAAGTGGTCACTGAGCAGGCGTTCCTTGGCCGCATCCTGCCTGCCGTGCACCGCCGCCAGGTGGATCAGCCGGTGCGCGGTGAAGCTGTTGGCCACCACCACTTTGTCGAACCGGTAGTCCAGGCCTTCGCCCTTTGCCTGCTGGGCCACGTGCTCGAACATCTGCGACACCTGCTGTGCGGGCATTCCCTTGCGGCTGCTGAGATACTCCAGTTCGGTGCCGTCGTAGTGTTCCGGCAGCGTGGGGTCCAGTTGGTAGCTGCGCCACACCACGTCAACGGCGTCGCGGTGGGGAAATACGGCCAAGGCGGCCTCGAACCGGCGTTTGCCAATGAAACACCAGGGGCACGCGACGTCGGACCAGATCTCAATTTTCATGTCCTGCACAACCTGCAGGCTGGGGCCGCCATTCCGGGCCCAAGTATGAGATGCCCCACAAGCGGGTCTTGTGGCGGGGGCAATCCTGGGGAATAGTCGGAGCAGAGGTCAAGCAGCGGGCCCCTTGAAGTGGAAGCACCGCGGCGGACAATGAGTGCCCGGTGAGGTATTGCCCGGCCAGCTGGGGAGCCCGGCCTGTCAAACCTGGGAGGCCAGGAATGCGGATTGGACTTGTCACAGGTCCGTGGATTCCGGTCCCACCGGCAACGTACGGCGGAACGGAACGAGTAGTGGACACGCTGGCCAGGGGCTTCGCCGATGCCGGCCATGAAGTGCTGCTGGCTGCACCGGCGGACAGCACGTGTCCGGTGCAGCTCGTCGCGGGGATGCGGCCCACCGACTACGGGGGACTGGGTACCACCCTGTCCGAGCTCAGCCATGTGGTCAGGGCCTATGAAGAGCTCCAGGAAGTGGACATCATCCACGACCACACCCTGGCGGGGCCCCTCTACCTGCACCGGCCGGGAGGGGTGCCGGTGGCCACCACCATCCACGGCCCAATCCACGCCCAGGCGGTGGACATTTACCGTGCCGCTGCCAGGAAGGGCGCCGTGATTGCCATTTCGCGGGACCAGGCGTTGAGCGCTCCGGAGGTTCCCGTCACCCGGGTGATCCACCATGGCATGGACCTTTCAGCCGTGCCGGTAGGGACCGGGAGCGGCGGCTACCTTTGTTTCGTCGGCCGGTCGTGCCCGGACAAGGGACTGCTTGAAGCCATCACCATCGCCCGGCAGGCCGGCCTTCACCTCAAGATTGCGGTCAAGATGCGCGAGCCGGAAGAGGTCCGCTACTTCCGGGAAGTCATTGAACCAATGCTCGGCCCGAACGAGGACTTTGTGGGCGAGGTGGATGACGCGAAGAAGTACCGGCTGATGGGGGAGGCCATCGCCTTCCTGAATCCCATCCAATGGGCAGAACCATTCGGGCTGGTCATGATCGAGGCGTTGGCGACAGGGACACCGGTGATAGGCACAGCCATTGGTTCCGCCCCCGAAATCGTCGATCATGGACGCACGGGCTTCCTGGCCACGACTGCTGAACTGGCAGCCCTGGTGCCGGCAGTTGCGGCGCTGGACAGGGCCGCTTGCCGCAAGGATGTGGAGGACAGGTTCAGTGCGCAGCGGATGGTCGCAAAGCACCTTGAACTCTATGGCCAGCTCATTGAAGGGAGGTTGGCTCCAGGGGTTCCGCATCATTGACGGGTGCACCAGAATCGATAGGGACACCGCTGCTTTCCCCGGCCCGCCGGGGCAGCTTTCCCATCAGGATGGAGTCCTCCCATGACCGCCTGGAATGAAGATAACGAAGCCTCCGGATCGGACGTCGGCGCCATCACCGTCCTGGAGGGTTCTTCCTTTTGTATCTCCGCCGGAACCGGTGACATCAGTCACGACGGCGGCACGAACGGCGCGTTCTTCCAGGACACCCGGATCATTTCGCGTTGGGTGCTGCGCATCAACGGATCACTGCGCGAACCGCTGTCGGCGCAGCGGCCGCAGCCCTTTGAAGCAACATTTGTTGGCCGTGCCACCTGGCCGGGCGGCCGGTTCGACAGTCCGCTGGTGGTCCGCCAGACCCGGCACATCGGACCAGGCCTGCAGGATGACATCACCCTGCAGAACTATGCAGCGGAACCCGTTGATTGCGCCATCGAACTCCTCCTGGATGCGGACCAGGCCGACCTCTTCGAAGTGAAGGGCGGCCGGACCACAGGCGCGGACGACACAATCCGCACGGTGGTGGATGGAAGGCTCATCATTGAAGCATCACGCCATGGCCAGCAACGGGGTTCCGCCATCGGCGCCCGGGGTGCAGAGGTGGGCATGGACGGCCTCCGTTTCCGGGTCACCATTCCTCCGAGGGGCAAATGGGCCACCAGCGTGATCGTGGTGCCGCTGGTGAATGGGGAAGCACCGGAAAAGCCGTTCATGGAAGGCCAACTGCCGCATCACCGCGAGGGCGTTCGCCGGCACCTGGCCTGGGAAGAGAACGTTCCGCGGATCAGCATCGAGGATGCCAGCTTCCAGAACGTGCTCAACAGGAGCCAGAGTGATCTTGGTGCCCTGCGGATCTTCGACGTCCATCATCCCGACCGCGCTGCCGTTGCGGCAGGAGCCCCCTGGTTCATGGCGTTGTTCGGGCGGGACTCGCTGCTGACGTCCTACATGAGCCTGATGGTCAACCCCAACCTCGCCCTGGGCACGCTGCAGACGCTGGCCGGTATCCAGGGAAAAAAGGTGGACCTGGATTCGGAGGAGGAACCCGGCCGTATTCCGCATGAGGTCAGGCTTGGTGTCACCGCGGGTCTGTCGCTGGGCGGCACGGCATACTATGGCACGGCAGACGCAACCCCCCTTTTCGTGTCCACCTTGGGCGAGCTGAGCCGGTGGGGGCTGTCCCGGGATGCGATCCAGCCACTGCTGGCACACGCGGACCGGGCGCTGGAGTGGATCGAGAAGTACGGCGACCGCGACGGCGACGGCTTTGTGGAATACCTCCGGCCCAACGACCATGGCCTGGTGAACCAGGGCTGGAAGGACTCCTGGGACGGGATCAACTTCGCGGATGGAACAATCGCGGAAGCCCCGATTGCCCTCTGCGAGGTCCAGGCGTATGTCTACGCCGCCTACCTGGGCAGGTCGTTGCTGGCCCACTGGAGCGGCGATTCAGGCCTGGAACAACACTGGGCCGGAAAGGCGGCAGCCTTCAAAGAAGAGTTCAACAGGAAATTCTGGCTGCCGGACAAAGGCTATTTTGCGGTGGCGCTGGACAAGGACAAGCGGCACGTTGATGCATTGACCTCCAACATCGGCCACTGCTTGTGGACGGGCGTCGTGGACGAAGACAAAGCCGGGTCCGTCATGGAGAACCTGATGTCCCCGCAGATGTTCACGGGCTGGGGCATCCGCACCCTGGCTTCCGACATGGGCGCCTACAACCCCGTCAGCTACCACAACGGCTCGGTGTGGCCGCACGACACTGCACTCGTGGCCACCGGGCTGATGCGGTACGGGTTCGTGGATGAGGCAAAGCGGGTGGCCTCGGGCATCCTCGATGCCGCCCGGCATTTTGACGGCCGGCTGCCGGAGCTGTTCTGCGGGTTTGACCGCGGCGAGTTTCCCGGCCCTGTTCCGTATCCCACCGCATGCTCGCCGCAGGCCTGGGCAGCGGCAGCGCCGGTGCAGCTTGCGCGGATCCTGCTGCGGTTCGATCCCGTCTTTACCCGCGGGGTGGTGCACCTGGCGCCGATCCTGCCGGAGACCGTGGGGAGGTTCCGGGCGGAAAACGTCCTGCTGAATACCAGCAGAGTGACCATCAGCGCCGCCGGATCGACCGGCACCATCGAGGGACTCCCGCCGGGGCTGAAGCTCCTGGCCGAACCGCGGCCGCCACTGGCCTACCCGGTGGAAGGGATGGCGGCCGGCGTGGAGGCGCGCAGGCTTCACTGACGGCGCCGGTGTCCGAAGGAGCTGCACGGCAGGGGGCGCTCCAGAACGAAGTCGTGCTCTACCGTGCTGCCCAGCCGGAAGGACTTGGTGCCCACCTTGTGGAAACCGGACTTTTCGTAGAAACGGATGGCCCGGGCGTTCTGGCTGTTCACACCCAGCCAGGCCCCGGCGCTGCCGGATGCTGCCGCTGCCTGGAGGCTCGAGTGCATGAGTTCTGCGGCCGCGCCCAGCCCGTGGTAGTCCGGGTGGACATAGCATTTGCTGATCTCCACGGACGGCAGCAGCGTCAGGACGGAGGCCACGTCCGGGTCCGTTGCAGGCCGGTCCACCAGGAGGCTGTAACCGTTAAGCTGCCCGTCGGTGTCAATGACCAGGATGGTGGTGTCAGGGTCCGCCAGGTACCCCTTGAAGTGTTCCTCACTCAGCGTGTTGGCCAGGTGGGCGGCAATGTCGGCAGGTGACGACGACGGCGGGCAGGCCAGCGGAAAGGTGACGGCTGCCAGCGCGGCCAGCGCGCCGGCGTCGTCCGCTGTTGCCGTGCGGATGGTGTGGGTCATTCGGTTGCTCCGGTAGTAAAAACGGTCAGGCCGTGAGGGTTCGGATGGGGGAACCGGCAAGCCAGGCGGTGACGTCCTCCAGGGCGCCGCCGTAGAACTGCCGGTAGCTTTCCTGCGTGACATAGCCCAGATGCGGGGAGAGCACGGTGTTCGGCGCGGCCAGGAGCGGATGGCCGGCCTGCAGCGGTTCCTGGTCGAAGACGTCCAGGGCGGCGCCGCGGATCCATCCTTCGTTCAGCGCTTTGATCAACGCTTCCTGGTCCACCAGTGGCCCGCGGGCGGTGTTCACCAGGATGCCTTCCGGGCCCAGCAGCCGCAGTTCTGCCTCGCCCACGGTGTTCTCCGACCTCGGGGAGAGCCGCAGATGGAGGGTGGCGACGTCGGCCACCGCAAAGAGCTCGTCCTTGGACACGAGCCGGGCGCCGGCCTCCTTGGCTGCCTCCGCCGTGAGGTTCTGGCTCCACGCCACCACCTCCATGCCGAACACCTGCCCGTACGCGGCCACCCGCCGCCCGATCTTGCCCAGCCCCACGATGCCCAGCGTCTTCCCGGCCAGTTCCACACCCACGGTGGACTGCCACGTCCCTGCCCGGACGGAGTTCTCCTCTGCGGGAAGGTGCCGGGCGATGGCCAGCAGCAGGGCCCAGGTCAGTTCGGGCGCTGCCGTGGCTGAACCGGGCGTGCCGCACACCGTCACCCCGTGGTCGGCCGCGGCCGCCAGGTCGATGGCGGCATTCGCCATTCCGGTGGTGACCAGCAGCTCAAGCGCCGGCAATTTCTCGAACACCTCACGGGGAAATGCCGTCCTCTCGCGCATGGCGATCACCATGGTGGTGTCTGCCAGCGCCGAAACCATGGCGTCCTGCGAGGCAAAAGGTTCACGGTAGGACGTCACGGTGACCCCCTCCGCCTCCAATGCTGTGAAGTCCGCGAAGCCGTGGGCCACGTCCTGGTAGTCGTCGAGGATGGCCAGGCGGTGCGTCATGGGTGTCCTTCCCAGCGTCCTGCGTCATTGGGTCACGTTCATCGTATGGCAGCGCCGGCCGGACGGGTGCCTGAAACTCCAGCAACGCCGGGCGTGATAGCAATGGGAGTGATGAATCCACGCCCATTCCCGATTTTGACCCTGTGAGCGGCCGCGTCCTGTCCCGCATCCCGAAAAGCTGGGTCCTGCTGGCCTGCATCGGCCTGCTGGCGCTGAACCTCCGGGGCCCGTTCGTTGCCGTCGCACCCCTGGTGGACCTCATGCAGGCGGAACTGCACTTTTCGCCCGTCATGCTGGGGCTGCTGACCAGCATCCCCGTACTCTGCTTCTCGCTCGCAGCCCCGTTGGCTTCCCTGGCGGCGCGGAAGTTCGGGGCCGAGTTCGCCGTGACCCTGACCATCCTGGGCGTTCTGGCCGGTGTGCTGCTCCGCTCCGCCGGAGGACCCGCGCTGGTGGTGGCCGGCACTGTGGTTATTGGCCTGGCCATCACCGTGGGCAACATCGCCGTGCCGCTGATCATCCGCCGCGACTTTGCTCCCCGTAGGCAGGGGACTGCGATGGGGATCTACACCGCCGCCCTGAACATCGGGTCCTTCCTGACCTCGGTGGCCATGGCCCCGTTGGCGGCAGTGACGGGGTGGCGGCTGGCCTTGGCCGCTGTCGCCGTCCTGGCTGTGGCTGCGGTGGTGGTGTGGGTGCTTGCAGTAGGGCCGCGGACTGCTTTCGTGGCCGAGGCTGAGGACGGCGGGGATACTCCCCGGGCTGCCGCGAGCCGCTCCGGCTGGATTACGTTCGGGCTCACGGCGGGCTTCGGCGGGCAGGCTTTTTCCTACTACGGCGTCACGGCGTGGCTGCCCAGCTACCTGCACGACGAGCTGGGGATGAATGCCGCGCAGGCCGGCGCCGCGTCCTCGATCTTCCAGATCCTTGCCATCGTGGGCGGGCTCGGCGTGCCCTTTGCGGCCAAGTACATGAGTACGACGGCGGTGGCGGTCACCCTGGGTGCCCTGTGGCTTCCCGTTCCCGTGGGGCTGCTTCTCGCGCCGCAGCTGTGGTGGCTGTGGTCCACCTCCGGCGGCATTGCCCAGGGCGGCGGCATCACCCTGATCTTCATTGCCATCATCAAGCTGGCCCGCGACCAGGCCTCCGCCGGGCGGATGTCCGCCACTGTCCAAGGCCTGGGCTACTGCCTCGGAGCGGTGGCCCCGCCGCTGGTGGGCTTCGTCCACGACAGTTCGGCATCGTGGACGCCCGCACTGCTTGTCATCCTCGTGTCGGTGCTGACCTTTTTCCTCAGCACCACCCTGTCCGTGAGGCAGGTGCCGAAGGGGCGCTGAGGCGACGCCCCGCCGTCGTCCTTTCCTCTTAAACCCCTCCGCGAGATGGCATTTGAGCGCAATCATTCCTGGGAATATTGCCCTTAAATGCCATCTCGCGGGGTGATTCAAATGCTCCGTCGCCGGGCCGGCACCCCCGGATTTCGGGGGGCCTGTTGCGAAGGGCGTGCCGGCCCGGCGGACGGAAGTTCTGTGCTGCCTTAAGCCGCGGCCAGCTCCTCAACGGTTGCCTTTTCGCGGGCTTCGGTCAGGTAGCGGGCGTAGGCGGGGAGGGTGAGGAAGGACGGGAAGTCGCTGGCCAGGGTGACTTCCTCGAAGATGTCGCGGGCGTCCTCGAACCGGTCGCCGTCGAAGCGTTCCAGTCGGGCGAACTCTTCGTCCAGGAGTTCCTCCACCCAGTCGTGGCTGATGATCTCGCCGTGGTCCGTGATGGCCCGGGCGTAGATCCACTGCCACAGCTGGGAACGGGAGATTTCCGCGGTGGCGGCGTCCTCCATGAGGTTGTGGATGGCCACCGCACCGTTGCCGCGCAGCCAGGACTCGATGTAGCGGATGCCCACCTCGATGTTGTTCCGGATGCCCTGTTCGGTGATGGTGCCGTGCAGGGAAGCGATGTCGATGAGGGCGCGGTCGTCCGGAGTGACGTCCTCGCGCAGCTTTCCGAGCTGGTTGGGGCGCTCGCCGAGTACGCCGTCGAATACCTCGCGGCAGATGGGCACCAGGTCAGGGTGGGCCACCCAGGAACCGTCGAAGCCGTCGTTGGCCTCGCGGGTCTTGTCCGCGCGGACCTTCTCGAGGGCGTTTGCGTTGGCCTCCGGGTCCTTGCGGTTGGGGACGGCTGCAGCCATGCCGCCAATGGCCATGGCGCCGCGCTTGTGGCAGGCACGGACCAGTTGCTCCGTGTAGGAGCGCATGAAGGGCGCCGTCATGGTTACCTGGCCGCGGTCCGGCATCACGAAGCGGGGGCCGCGGGTGCGGAAGTTCTTGATGATGGAGAAGATGTAGTCCCAGCGGCCGGCGTTCAGGCCGGCGGCGTGGTCGCGCAGTTCGTAGAGGATCTCCTCCATTTCGAAGGCCGCTGTAATGGTTTCGATCAGCACCGTGGCGCGGATGGTGCCCTGCGGGATGCCGAGCAGGTCCTGGGCCAGGATGAAGATGTCGTTCCACAGCCGGGCTTCCAGGTGGTTCTCGATCTTGGGCAGATAGAAGTAGGGGCCTTTGCCCTGGGCGAGCAGGCGGCGGGCGTTGTGGAAGAAGAACAGGCCGAAGTCCACGATGCCGCCGGCGATCGGCTGGCCGTCGATGAGCATGTGCTTCTCCGGCAGGTGCCAGCCGCGGGGGCGGACCACAATGGTGGGCAGGTCGCCGGCAGGCTTCAACTTGTATTCCTTGCCCTCTTCGCTGGTGAAGTCGATCCGGCGCTCCAAAGCGTCGGTGAGGTTCAGCTGGCCCTTGATGACGTTCCGCCACGTGGGGGTGGAGGAGTCCTCCATGTCCGCGAGCCACACTTTGGCGCCGGAGTTCAGGGCGTTGATGGTCATCTTCTTGTCCACGGGGCCGGTGATTTCGACGCGGCGGTCCTCCAGGCCTGGTGCCGGGGGAGCGACCCGCCAGGACGGATCGTTGCGAATGTGCTCGGTCTCCCGGAGGAAGCGCGGATCCTGCCCGGCCGCAATGTCAGCCCGCCGCGTGCGCCGTGCCTGCAGCAGCTCCTGCCGCCGCTCGGCCGTGGCCCGGTGCAGCTTCGCAATGAAGGAGAGGGCATCCGGCGTCAGCACCTCGTCCTGCCGGCACATGGGCTGCGCGGTCAGGGTTATGCCGTTGATCGTGAAGGTATCGGTGAAGCTGTTCATCTGAAGTCTCCTGGTAACCCCGGTTGCTCTATCACTTTTGGTTGCCAAGGCGGCCTGTTAGGGGCCAAAAGTGATAGAGCAACGAGCGGGAAGGCTGGTTTTAGTGGAACTGGCCCTCTTCGGTGGATCCCACCAGGGCCAGGGTGGACGCGTTCGGGTTGAGCGCCGTGGAGATGGTGTCGAAGTAGCCGGTGCCGACTTCGCGCTGGTGCTTGGTTGCGGTGTAGCCGCGGGACTCGGAGGCGAATTCCTTTTCCTGGAGTTCGACGTATGCGCTCATGCCTTCACGGGCGTAGCCGTGGGCGAGGTCGAACATCGAGTAGTTCAGGGCGTGGAAGCCGGCCAGGGTGATGAACTGGAAGGTGAAGCCCATGGCGCCGAGTTCACGCTGGAACTTGGCGATGGTGGCGTCGTCCAGGTGCTTGCGCCAGTTGAACGACGGCGAGCAGTTGTAGGAGAGCATCTGGTCCGGGAACTCGGCCTTGACGGACTCGGCGAACTTGCGGGCCAGTTCCAGGTCCGGGGTGCCGGTTTCCATCCAGATGAGGTCCGAGTACGGGGCGTAGGCCTTGGCACGGGCGATGCAGGGTTCGATGCCGTTGCGGACCTTGTAGAAGCCCTCGGCGGTGCGCTCGCCGGTGATGAACTCCTGGTCGCGCTCGTCGACGTCGGAGGTGATCAGGGTGGCTGCCTCGGCGTCGGTGCGGGCGATGACGACGGTGGGGGTGCCGGCGACGTCGGCTGCCAGGCGGGCGGCGTTCAGCGTGCGGACGTGCTGCTGAGTGGGGATCAGCACCTTGCCGCCGAGGTGGCCGCACTTCTTCTCCGAGGCGAGCTGGTC
Organism: Pseudarthrobacter defluvii; assembly: GCF_030816725.1. Taxonomy (NCBI): domain Bacteria; kingdom Bacillati; phylum Actinomycetota; class Actinomycetes; order Micrococcales; family Micrococcaceae; genus Pseudarthrobacter; species Pseudarthrobacter defluvii. The sequence continues at coordinate 3,713,015 of NZ_JAUSYG010000001.1, read as the reverse complement.
CTCCCAGTGAACACCGGACGCGCCGGCCTGGATCATGGATTTCATGAGTTCGTAGGCGTTCAGCGGGCCGCCGAAACCGGCTTCGGCGTCGGCAACGATCGGGACCAGCCAGTCCTCAACGGTCTGGATGCCTTCGGAAAATTCGATCTGGTCCGCCCGGAGCAGGGCGTTGTTGATGCGGCGGACCACGGTGGGGACCGAGTTGGCCGGGTAGAGGGACTGGTCCGGGTAGGTGTGGCCGGAGTTGTTTGCGTCCGCGGCAACCTGCCAGCCGGAGAGGTAGATGGCGCGCAGCCCGGCCTTGACCTGCTGCACGGCTTGGTTGCCGGTGAGGGCGCCAAGGGCGTTGGTGTAGCCGCCGGTCTTGTGCTCTTCGGTGAGCTGCTTCCACAGCTTTTCCGAGCCGCGGCGGGCCAGCGTCTGCTCTTCGGAGACGCGGCCGCGGAGGCGGACGACGTCGGCGGCTGAGTAGTCCCGAGTCACACCTTCCCAGCGGGGGTTGGCGGCCCACTCGAGCTCCAGGGCGGCGGCCTGCTCTTCGGGCGTCTGCTGGGTGGGCTCAAATGCTGCAGTCATCGTTGATCTCCTTGATTGAGCTCCGGAGGGAGTAGGTGGGAACCGCGTCGTTGAGGTTCCCACCGGCTTTTCCGGTGCGGTGTTTCTTTCCGTGACACCTACTTTTCAGCACTTTCAACCCCCTTTCTAGATGAAAAGTATGGAAAGAAATGCACTTCTTCACGTATCCTTCAGAAATGTCGCCTTCAAGCTGGAACAGGGACGTTTCCCAGCCCTCGTCCACCGCTGCTGCCCCCGAACTCGACGTCTATGCGCTGGGCCGCCGGGTCCGCCATCTGCGCAAACAAGCCGGGCTCACGCTCGATGACCTGAGCGCCGCCGTCGGTACCGCTCCCAGCCAGCTCAGCCTGATCGAGAACGGCAAGAGGGAGCCCAAGCTGACGCTGCTCCAGCACCTTGCCGTGGCGTTGAATGTCACCATCGATCAGCTGCTTGGGGCCGAGCCGCCCAGCCGCCGCGCCGCCCTCGAAATCGAGCTGGAGCGCTACCAGCGCGGTCCGTTGTACGAATCGCTGAATCTACCCAAAATCCGCATCAGCTCGCGGCTTCCGTTGGATGTGCTGGAGGCGCAGGTGGGTCTGCTGCATGAGCTTGAGAAGAAGATGAACGAGCAGGTGGCCACCCCTGAGGAAGCCCGCCGCGCCAACGGTGAGCTGCGGGCCATGATGCGCGAACGCGGCAACTACTTTCCGGAGTACGAGGCCGAGGCGCAGAAGGTCCTCAAGGAGGTGGGTTACACCACCGGTCCGCTGAGCCAGCACGTCATCGCGGACATCGCCGAGCACCTCGGTTTCACCCTGCACCACGTGGGGGATTTGCCGCATTCAACCCGCTCGGTGACGGATTTGAAGAACCGCAAAATTTACCTCACGCAAAGCCAGCGGCAGGACCACGACCCCCGCTCGGTGCTGCTGCAGGCACTGGGCCACTACGTCCTGGGCCATGAGACGCCCAAGAACTACGGCGATTTCCTTGCGCAGCGGGTGGCAACGAACTATTTCGCCGCCGCCCTGCTCCTGCCCGAGCAGGCCACCGTGGAATTTCTGCAAAAGGCCAAAACGGCCAAGGAAATTGCGGTGGAGGACATGCGGGACGCTTTCGCCGTTTCGTATGAGACCGCCGCGCACCGCTTCACCAACCTGGCCACCAAGCACCTGGGCATCACGACGCATTTCCAGAAGACGCACCAGAGCGGCATCATCTACAAGGCGTACGAGAACGACGGCGTCAACTTCCCCCAGGACCACACCGGCGCCATCGAGGGGCAGCCGTCCTGCAAGGCCTGGACGTCACGGGCAGTGTTCGATGTCCCGGACAAGTTCAGCGCCTACAGCCAGTACACGGATACACCCTCGGGCACCTACTGGTGCACCGCCCGGACCGAGCGGTCCGCGAGCGGCGAGTTTTCCCTCAGTATCGGGGTGCCGTACCAGCATGTGAAGTGGTTCCGCGGGCGGGAAACCACCGCCCGCGCCAGGTCCAACTGCCCGGACCCCAACTGCTGCAAGCGGCCGCCCGCCGAACTGACCAACGAGTGGGCCGGCAACGCCTGGCCGTCCGCCCGGGCCCACTCGCACCTGCTTGCCGCCATGCCGCCGGGAGCCTTTCCCGGCGTCGATGAGACCGAGGTGTACAGCTTCCTCCAAGCACACTCGGGCAGCTGAGTTATTCAACGGTTCCGGTGGTGGCATGGTCTGGAAGTGGCCGGTGGCGAATTATCACTTGCACCTCGGAGTGCACGATGTCCTCCAGGATGCCGTGCAACGTTTGGAATGATTCCTGGCTGCCGGACCAACGGCCGGAATCATGGAGGAAGTCCAGGAACCGCATGAGGGAATAGGTGGCCATGACGCCTTCGAGGAGGGCATGCGTTATGAGCGACATCAGCTTTGCGGTCGCCTCCGCTGGTTCGAGGGCAGTGATGGCACGAGCTCCTTCGAGCTCGGGGTAGAAGCGGAAAAAGCGTGTCAAGCTCTCCAGCACCTCCTCGATGTCTGCACTGAATGAGTGCTTGCCGTACCACCGGATGAAGGCCGGGGCTAGGGCTTCCAACTCACGGACGTTGCTGGATGAGGGGCGCACCGCGTCTGTGGTGGTGGCTTTGCATAGGTCTCCGGGTGGAATACAAACATGGTTCCTTCGTGCCGCCCGTCGACGCTGGTTCCTGCCCACACTATTCCTCCGCTTCATACTGTTCCGGATGTCCAAACAGTAGGGACGAAATTGCCGGCCCTGCTACGCCGGAAGCGCGTATGTGGAAAGTCGGCGTGCAAGCTGATTCAACGTTGGCTCAGATCGTGGCGGTTATTCGTGACACGCCCGCTCACTTTCTTGCGAATAGTGAGCGGGCGTTGGTGGATTTCCTGCGAGAGGTGAGCGGGCGTTGGTGGATTTGCTGCAGGAGGTGAGCGGGCGTTTGGGTCAGCCGTGCAGGGCCCGGTAGGCGTCCGCGGCCGCGGGGTGCAGGGGGACGCCAGCGGTGTTGATGAGGCTTTCCGCGCTGAGGAACTGCACTCCCAGGGTGGACTGGGGGATGAGTTCGGCGGCCGAATGCACCAGCAGCTGCACCGTCCGCTCGACAGTGCCGTTGTCCAGGTCCCGGCGGCACAGGAGCAGGTTGGGGGCGCCCACAGTCCACACCGCCGGAATTCCGGGGTAGCTGCCTTCCGGAATGAGGACGCGGTCGTATATGCCGCCAAACCGCCGCCGCAGTTCCGGCAGCAGGCCCGACAGGTCCAGGAGTCCCAGCGCCACTTCCTGCTGGGCCGCGGCGATGGCAGCCGTCGGCACCCCGCCGGACCAGAACAGGGCATCCACGGTCCCCGCCTTCAGCGCGGCGATGCCGTCATTCAGGCCAAGGTTCTCGACGGCGGCAGTTCCGGCGGAGGGCGCAGCGGCATCCGCTGAGGTGCCCAGCCCCGCAGCTTCGAGCAGCCGGGGAGTGGTGAGCGACGTCCCGGATCCGGGCTGCCCTACAGCAACCCGGCGCCCCGTCAGCCCTGAAATATCCCGGATGCCGCTGTCCTTCCGCACCACGCAGTGGACGTAGTTCTCGTACACCTTCCCGATGGCGGAAATTTCAGCGTTGTCCCCGCCGGCACCGTCCCCGCCCGCCTGGCCGGCAGCATCAGCCAGGGCCACGGCAAAGGCAGCCCGCCCGGCGCGCAGTTCAGCGATGTTGTCCAGACTTCCGCCCGTGGCCACCGCCCGGGCATGGGCTGCAACGCCATGGCGTTCCAGCGCGGCGGCCAGCAGCGTTGAGAACTCCAGGTAGAACCCGCCCGGTTCACCGCCGGCCACAACCAGGTTCTCCGGGCGGTCACTCCCGGTACAGGAACTGAGGGAAGGCGGCAGCAACGCTGCGAGTCCGACGGCGAAGGCTGACTTCAGCACGGACCGTCGCGGCGGTAGCGACAAAGGGCTGCAAGGGGCACCGGTTTCAGGCACGAGCACCGCCCCCGCTGGATTCGGACGCCATCTGGCCTGCTGGTGGAACAGGAAACTCGATCCTTGCTGACAGCCCGTGCGGGGCCGTTTCGGCCAGCACCAGCCGTCCGCCGTTGGCGGCGGCAAGCTCACCGACGATGGTCATGCCGAGCCCGGTCCCCGGCACGGCGGCATGCCGGGGGGACCGCCAGAACCTGGTGGCAGCCGAGGTGCGCTCTGCGGCGGAAAGCCCGGGGCCGTCGTCGTAAATTTCCACCACCACAACGTCCTGCTCCAGCCGGACTGCCGCCGTCACCGTGGCACCTGGCGCATATTTAATGGCGTTGTTGAGGAGTTCACCGGCCATCTGGGCCAGTTCTGCCGGGTGGCAGGCAACCAGCACCGGCGGCTGCGGCGGGCCGGAAAGGACCAGTTTGCAGCCGGCCTGTTCGGCCAGCGGCGCCGCCCGTTCAATTTCGCCCTGGAGGATGGGGAAAGGGTCCACCGGTTCCGCGGGCGAAGCCTCGCCCGGGCTGCCGGCCGCCCGCAGGTACCCTTCGGACGCGCGGTGCTCCGCGGCCGCAAGCTTCAGCACCCCGTCCAGGATCTCCTCCACGCGGTCCAGCTCCGCCATGGCCCGTTCAGCGGCATCGTGTTCGCGGGCCGTCTTCAGTTCGAGCTGCAGCAGGTCCAGCCGCAGACGGAGCGCCCCCACCGGGTTCCTCAGCTGGTGCGACGTGTCCGCGATCAGCTGGCGCTGCGCCGCCATGCTGGCGCTCACGGTCCGGGCCATGGCCGTGAAGGACCGGCCCAGTTCCCGCAGCTCCGGCGGCCCGTCCTCCGGGAGGCGTTCCATGCGCCCGGTCCGCTCCAGCTCACGCACCGCAGAATCCAGCCGCAGAACGGGCCGCAGGACCCAGCCGGTCACCCGGGCCGCCCCCACCAGGAGTACGGCGGCCAGCGCCAGCGCGGCGAGGCCCACTCCAAGCCAGCGTTCGCGCAGCTTCTGCTGCGCCGTGTCCGCATGGACATCCAGGACCACCGCGCCCAGGACCTGGCTTGCACTGCCGAAGGGGCGGAAGATGACGCGGGGACCGGAGCCAAAAAATTCCAGCGGTTCCAGCGACGTGCCGCTCACGTTGAGCCTGGCCAGGGACAAGGCATTCTGCACGTCTGCGCGGCTGGCGGACAGGCCTCCGGACTCCAAGGTGTCCTCCTGCACGCGGACCACGATGCCCTCGCCGTAAAGCCCGGAGTACGTGTCCATTTCCCGCTGCAGGCGCACGGTGTCGCCGTCGCCCGCTGCGTCAAACGCCACCTGGGCCAGTCGGTTCAGGGACGCTGCCCGGTTGATCTGCAGTTCCTGGGTCAGCTCGCGGGACGCGGAGGTGAGGATGGTGCCCGAAATCAGGAAGACCACCACCAGGCAGAGCACGCTGAGGACGCCCAGCACCCGCAGCCTCATGCGCCGGCCGCCTCCACCCGGTAGCCCACCCCGCGGACGTTGATGATGAACCCGGGCTTCTGCAGCTTCGCCCGCAGCCCGGTGAGGTGGACGTCCAGCGACCGGGAGGACGCCAGGAAGGCGTCACCCCACAGGGCGTCCAGGATCTGTTCCCGGGTGACCACCGAGCCGGCATGGCGTGCCAGCAGCGCGAGGAGTTCGAATTCCGTGGCGGTCAGGGGGAGCGGAAGGCCTGCTTTGGCGGCCGTCCGCCGGTTCAGGTCGATGGCCAGGTCGTCCAGCACGATGACGTCCTCCTGCGGGATGCCGCTCACGCGCCCCGTGCGCCGGGTCACGGCTTCGATCCGTGCCAGCAGTTCCACCAGCTTGACCGGCTTGACCAGGTAGTCGTCGGCGCCGGACCGGAGCCCGAGGACCACGCTGCGTTCGTCGTCGCGGGCGGTCAGGATGAGGATGGGAATGTCGGTCACCTGCCGGAGCTTGCGCAGCACCTCCAGCCCGTCCATGTCCGGCAGCCCCAGGTCCAGGAGGATCACCTGGAAGTTCCGGTGGGAGAGCAGCGCGTCGGCGCCGCGGGCAAGCCGCTGCGCGTGGTGCCCCGCGCTTTCGACGGCGGCGGTGAGGGCACCGGCCATGGCGTCGTCGTCCTCGACGATCAGCACGTCCATTGCCATCTTCCTTGCTGTTTTTGCGGTGTCCGGATCATCCCCCGCCTTTGGAGACTACCGCCTGCAGGAAGGTTTCACTCCACAGCGGGCGGTACAGGAATGGCAGCACAAAACCTAAGGAAGTGTTAGGAAATGCCCCGCCACGTTGGTTGTGCGGTGGATCACCCATACCTTGGATGAGGCCCTCCGGCGTTGGAGGCCGAAGTCACCACAAGGAGAAACTCACCGATGAGCACCCAACATACCGCGCCCCGCACGGAGGCAGCCCAGACCCGTCGGGCGGTGGGCAACATCCTCAAAGGCTCGGCCGGCAACCTCGTGGAGTGGTACGACCTCTACGTCTACACGGTCTTTGCCGCTTATTTCCAGTCGCACTTCTTCAATTCCAAGGACGACCTGCAAGCCGGCCTCGAGGCGATGGCGGTCTTCTCGACGTCGTTCCTGATGCGCCCCATCGGTGCCTGGTTCTTCGGCCGGTACGCGGACCGCAAGGGACGCAAGGCCGCCCTGACCCTCAGCGTGACCTTGATGTCCGCCGGCTCCTTCGCCATCGCCATCCTGCCCACGCAGCAGCAAATCGGCCTGTGGGCCATGATCCTGCTGGTCATCGTCCGCGTGATCCAGGGCTTCTCCGTCGGCGGCGAGTACGGCACCAGTGCCACCTACATGTCCGAGGCAGCAACCAGCAAGCGCCGCGGCTTCTTCTCCAGCTTCCAGTACGTCACCCTGATCGGCGGCCAGATGCTGGCCCTGCTGGTCCTGGTGATCCTGCAGAACGTCATGCCCAAGGGCGACCTGGGCGAGTGGGGCTGGCGGATCCCGTTTGCCATTGGCGGCGTGGCTGCCCTGGTGGTGCTGTGGCTGCGGCGCTCCATGGAGGAGACCGTTTCCGCAGAGCAGATCGAAGCCGCCAAGACTCCCGCGGTTGCCGGACAGGCCCAGCCGGGCACCATGAAACTGCTGTTCACGAGCTACTGGAAGCCGCTGCTGGTCTGCATCGGCATCACCCTGGGCGGCACCGTGGCCTTCTACACCTACACCAACTTCATCCTGAAGTTCATGAACGATACCTCCGGCATCGCCAAGACTGACACCTCCGTGATCAACTTCTGGGCGCTGTTCATCTTCATGCTGCTGCAGCCCGTCTACGGCATCATCTCGGACAAGGTGGGCCGCAAGCCCCTGCTGCTCTGGTTCGGCGTCACCGGCGTGCTGTTCACCTGGCCGCTGCTGTCCACCCTGGCCGGCACCAAGAACCCGTTCACCGCGTTCCTGCTGATGATGGGCGGCCTGCTGATCGTTGGTGGCTACACCTCCATCAACGCCCTGGTGAAGGCAGAACTCTTCCCGGCCTCCATCCGTGCGCTGGGCGTGGGCCTGGGCTACGCCATCGCCAACTCGCTCTTTGGTGGCACCGTGCCGCTGATCGGCGCCGCGTTCCAGAAGGCGGAGCGGGAGGACCTGTTCTTCACCTACGTCACTGTCGCGATCGCCATTTCGCTGGTGGTCTACATCTTCGCGCTGAAGAACAAGAAGACCACGCACCTGGACGACGAACAGGGCCACGCCTGGGAGCAGGCGCCCAAGGGCGACAAGGACAAGGATTCCCTCGGCGTTTAGTCCCCAGGGCACCTAGGCGCTTGTTTACCAAGGAGGCGTACGACGGCGGCTGCCAGGCCGCCGTCGTACGCCTCCTTTTGTCCGGGGTGCTGATTGCGCGCCCAAGTGCCGCCAAGGCGGGCGGACTATATTGGCCATGTCAGAACACCACAACAAACGCGGGAGTCTGCACCCATGGCCAAGGAACTTGCCACCCAGCTCATCGAACAACTCCAGGCTGCCGGCGTGCAGCGGATTTACGGAATCGTGGGCGACAGCCTCAACCCGATTGTGGACGCCGTCCGCCAGACGGGAGGCTCCGCGAAGGGCGGCATCGACTGGATCCATGTCCGGCACGAGGAGGCGGCAGCCCTGGCCGCGGCCGCCGAAGCGCAGCTCACCGGCAGGCTGGCTGTATGCGCGGGCTCCTGCGGCCCCGGCAACCTGCACCTGATCAACGGCCTTTACGACGCCAACCGCTCCGGGGCGCCCGTGCTGGCCATCGCCTCGCACATCCCCAGCAAGCAGATCGGCACCACCTTTTTCCAGGAGACCCACCCGGACCGGCTCTTCAACGAGTGCTCTGTGTACTCCGAATTGGTCAGCACCGCCGAGCAGGCGCCGCGGGTGATGCACAGCGCCATCCAGCATGCGCTGGGACTTGGGGGAGTCGCCGTCGTGACCCTGCCCGGTGACGTCGCCGGGCTGGAGGCCGTTGTCCCCACACCTGCGCCGGCCACTTTCCGTCCGGCATCCCTGGTCCCGGACCCTGCAAGCGTCCAGGCGCTTGCCGACGCGATCAACGACGCCGGCAAGGTGGCCATCTTCGCCGGTGCCGGCGTTGAGGGCGCGCACAGTGAGCTGATGGCGCTCGCGGAACTGGCCAAGGCGCCGGTGGGGCACTCGCTGCGCGGCAAGGACTTTGTCCAGTACGACAATCCGTTCGATATCGGCATGACGGGCCTGCTGGGATACGGGGCCGCGGCGGAGGGGATTGAGGACGCAGACCTGCTGATTCTCCTGGGCACCGACTTCCCGTACGACCAGTTCCTCCCGGACACCCGCACCGCCCAGGTGGACCGTGCGCCGGAGCGCCTGGGCCGCCGGACCGACGTCGACATTGCCGTCCACGGGGACGTGCTGCCCACCCTGCGTGCGCTGATCCCGCTGGTGAAGGCCAAGAAGAGCCGCCGGTTCCTGGACCAGATGCTCAAGAAGCACGACCGGCTCATGAACAAGGCCGTGGGCGCCTACACGCGCAAGGTGGAGAAGAAGCAGCCCATCCACCCGGAGTATGCGGCGTCACTGCTGGACCAGGTGGCCGCGGAGGATGCCATCTTTACCGCGGACACCGGCATGTGCAACGTCTGGACCGCGCGCTACATCAACCCGCTGGGCACCCGCCGGCTGATCGGGTCCTTCCTGCACGGCTCGATGGCGAACGCGCTCCCGCACGCCATCGGGGCGCAGTTGGCTTATCCGGGGCGCCAGGTCATCTCCGTCTCCGGCGACGGCGGGCTGTCCATGCTGCTCGGCGAGCTCATCACCGCCACCGCGTACAAGCTGCCGGTGAACGTGGTGGTGTTCAACAACTCCACCCTTGGCATGGTGAAGCTCGAGATGCTGGTGGACGGACTGCCCGACTTCGGCGTGGACGTGCCGGACGCCAACTACGCGGCCGTGGCCAAGGCTCTCGGCTTCCACGCCGTACGGGTCACGGACCCCACCCAGATCGAGGCGGCGTACCGGGAAGCATTTGCGCACCCCGGCCCGTCACTGGTGGAGCTCATCACCGACCCCAACGCGCTGTCCATCCCGCCCAAGATTTCCGGTTCGCAGGTGATTGGATTCGCCACCGCGATGTCCAAGGTGGTCCTGAACCGCGGGGCGGGGGAGGCCGTGAGCATGGCCCGCAGCAACCTGCGCAACATCCCCCGGCGCTAGTCTCCTTCCCACACGCGCCATCAGCTAACGCCCTTAAACCAGGAACGCGTCCGCAGTAACTGCAGACGCGTTCCGGGTTTTCGTGCGAAAAGTGATGGCGTGTGAGGTTAGCGGGCGCCGCCCTGCCACAGGGCATCGAAGGGGGCGCCGGAGGCAACGCGGTTGCGGATGCCGGCGGTGACGAACTCCTTGGCGGTCCGGGCTGCGTCCAGCGGCGTGGCCCCCTTGGCGAGTTCCGCCGTCACGGCGGCGGCGAGTGAGCAGCCGGCGCCGGAAACTGCCACCTCGCCCACCTTCGGGGCACTCAGGACTTCGAGTGTCTCGCCGTCATAGAAAACGTCGACGGCGTCCGGGCCTTCCAGCCGCACCCCGCCCTTGGCGAGCACAGCTGCGCCGCTGAGCTCGTGGATGCGGACGGCAGCGGCCTTCAGCGACTCGACATCCGTGATCTCCAGGCCGGACAACGACTCCGCCTCAAAGTGGTTTGGTGTGACGAACGTGGCCAGCGGCAGGATCTGGGCTTTCAGGGCCTGGTCCGTGTCCAGCGCGTGGCCGGGCTCCTGGCCCTTGCAGATCAGCACCGGGTCGAGGACAACGTTGGCGAAGCTGTTCTCCTGCAGGGCGCCGGCCACGGTATTGATGGTGGCCGGGCTGCCCAGCATGCCGATCTTCACCGTGTCGAGGGCGGAAGGGGCGCCGGACGCCGGGCCGTACGCCGCCGTCGTCGCCTCCAACTGGTCCGCGATCACCTGCTGGTCCACCGGCACGAAACGGTGGTTCCAGCTGTCCTTGGGGTCGAAGGACACGATGCAGGTGAGGTTGGCGATGCCGAAGACGCCCAGTTCCTGGAAGGTCTTCAGGTCGGCCTGCGCGCCGGCGCCACCAGTCGCTTCGGAGCCGGCGATGGTGAGGACGACGGCGGGACTTGCGGCGGGCAGCGTTGCTTCAGGGGAAACGGAAGTCATGCACCCCATCCTGCCACCCGCCGTCGTGCGCTTTCCATGTGGTGACGTACAGCGGCTGCGGGACGCCGTATGGTCAGGGTTCCAGCGGAGCAGGTTCGGGCACCCCTTTGCACTGGGCCCCGCCAGCATCGTGAGTGCAGACTAGACCGACCACGGCTGCACGCCCCAGGGCTGCGCAGAATCCTGTCCACAGGACCGTGCCCCACATCGAGGCCCAGTGGCTGCCCGTGATGAACATGAGAGTGATGACTCCGGTTACCAGCCCGGCACAGCCGATGGCGAGGATATGAAGGGCCTGGTTCCGCACCGGACGCATGCAGACTCCGGTGGCCAGCGCCAGGGGCATGCCCAGAAACAGTGCGGAGAGCGTTCCGTAGATATAGCCGGGGAAGCCCAGGGGAAACCCGAAGACCAGGACCGTGAGGAACGCGCCCGGAAGGAAAGCGCCGGGACCGAAGGTAACGCGGAGCGCGCGGCTCATTCCCGGCCCTTGGCGATCTGCAGCAGGGCCCGCCCAAGCTCCGGTTGGCTGTAGACAAAGCCCGCGTCCAGGAGTTTCTGCGGCTGGACCCACCGGCTCTTCAAGACGAGCTCGACCTCGGTGCGGATCAGGACGGCCCCGGCACGCAGGAGCCACGCAGGGGTGGGGAGTCCGAAGCGGGCGCCGTAGGCCCGCCGCACCAGGCGCATCATCTCCTGGTTGCTGACCACATCGGGCGAGGCCACATTAACGGGTCCGGTGATATCGGTCCGCGCATGCAGGAAGCGGATGCTGCGGTACAGGTCCTCCACGTGGATCCAGCTGAACTTCTGCCTGCCGTCGCCCATGTGGCCGCCCAGGCCCAGCCGCGCGAGGTTGGCGAACGGCGCCAGCGCGCCGCCGCCGCGGCCCAACACGATGGCTATCCGCAGCGGGATCTTCCGGGTGGCCGGCGTGGTGGCCGCTGCGAGGGCGGCCTCCCACGCTTTGGCCACGTCCACGGAGAACCCGGTGCCGAGATCGCCGTCGGCTTCGGACTGGGGGCGGTCGCGTGCGTCCCGGTAGATGGTGCCGGTGCTGGCATTCAGCCAGGTCGACGGCGGCACCTGGCACTGCGCGATGGCCCGCCCGAGTACCTGGGTAGTGGCCGCCCGCGAGTCCATGATCAGCGCCTTGTTCCGCTGGTTGTACCGGCACGAGACGGAGCGTCCGGCGAGGTTCACCACCAGGTCCGCGCCGTTGAGCACCCGGACCATTCCGTCGTCGTCATCCCATGCGGCCGCGGAACCGCCCGTTCCCTTGCGTCCTATGGTGCGCACTGTCCAGCCGTCCTCCAGGAAACGGCGGCGAAGGTAGGTTCCGATGAAGCCGGAAGCCCCTGCCACTACAACAGTCTTTGTGCTGCCCATCTTTTCCCCCAATGTTTCTTCCCCTAATCGCGGATGCTGCGGCTGAGGTCCAGGACGTCGTCCAGAACCTTGTTGACGCCCGGGATGCGGGCCAGTGCGAGACCGCGGGCGATGAGTGGGGCCGCGCCGTCCACCAGCTTCCTGGTCCGCCGCTGGCCCTCCGAGGTGTCATAGACCCAGAAGAGGGTGACCCCCATGTAGCAAAGCCACAGCAGCTCCGGCAGGTCGGCCCGCAGCTTCTTGGCTACGGCAGGTTTGGCCCCCTCTACCGTGTGCCTGAAGATGTCGAGGGATGCCTCCCGCGCAGGCGTGGACCCTGCTGAAAAGGGGTTCACCGGTGATGTGGGCCGGATGGCGGTAGCCACGAAGTCCGCGCCGAACCGGTGGTAGGGGGCCATGACGTCAAGGCCGGCATGCAGCGTGGCCTTCAGCCGGTCAGCCAGGGGGGCAGTCCCGTCCAGCGCTTCCGAGGCCCGCGCCGCGTGCTCCGCCTGCACCTGGATGTACAGCTCATGGACCAGGTCATCCTTGGATGCGAAGTAGTAATAGGCGTTGCCCACGGAAACGCCTGCCTCCGCGGCGATGGCGCGCATGGTGGTCTTCTCGAACCCGATCTCACGGAACATGCGCAGCGCGGTGTCCGCCACCAGTTGCCTGGTCTGTTCGCTCTTCGCCGCCACGGCATCCCCCATTCTTTGAACATGTTCAAAACTGGTGTGCCACAGCAGTTGAACATGTTCAAAAAATGCTTTGTGCGGGCCTGCCCTGCTCCTCGAGGAGCTTTGTTGCGCAGCGCGGTGCGAGAATGGCACGAGTGCTAATACAACCGGTGGCCTCATGCGGCAGGCCGGCCAACCACTCCTGAACGGATCCCTTGATGACCCCTGCCCCCGGCCACAGCGCCGTGCCCCAAACCGCCCGCCCAACTGCCGCAGGTCGCGCCGCCCGGTTCGCGGACATCGGTTCGCCCTACTTCGGGATCATGCTGGCGGCCATGTCAGTGGTGCTGATCCTGTCCAACATCGGAGCGTCCAAGGGGGTGGCGTTCGGCCCCATCGTCACCGACGGCGGCTTCTTCCTCTTTCCGCTCGCGTACATCCTGGGCGACGTGATCAGTGAGGTCTACGGCTTCAAGGTGGCCCGCAAGGCCATTTTCACCACTTTCGCGCTGTCCGTCTTCGCTTCCCTCTGCTACTGGGTGGTCATTGCGCTGCCAGGGTTCGACGACGAGTACGGTACCGCCAAGCAGTCAGCCCTGGAAGGGGCACTTGGCCCCGTGCCGCAGATCGTCCTGGCCTCGCTCCTGGCGTTCCTGGCCGGCCAGACCATCAACTCCTGGATCCTGGTCCGGATGAAGGCCCGCACCGGCGAGAAATCGCTGTGGGCGCGGCTCATGGGGTCCTCGGGAGCCGGGGAGTTCGTGGACACGCTGATTTTCTGCAGCATCGCCGCACCCGTCATCGGCATCGTCGACTTTGGCAGCTTCGTGAACTACGTGCTGGTGGGCTTCGTCTACAAGACCCTGGTGGAGTTCCTCTTCGTCCCCGTGACCTCGCTGGCCATCAACTGGGTCAAGCGGCGCGAGCCCAGTTACGGCGCCGCTAACCCTGCCGCGGCAGCGGTGACCAACCCCGCATAGCTGCCACCCGGCGTCGTACGTTCCAACTGCCTGGCGCCGCACGCCGGAAAGGGTGCTGACACGCAGGGACGTTCCGGCGATCGGCAGTTTTCCGGCGAGTTCGACGGCGGGCCCCCAGTTAGCCCTTCAGCGCGCCGTCCAGCAGTGCCCGCAGCTCCTGGAAGTGCCGCTCCGTGGCTTCCGGGTGGAACGCCGAGGTGTCCGCCATGGTGTAGCCGTGCGGCGCCCCTTCGAAAATCTCGTTGGATGCCTCAAGCCCGGCGTCCTTGAGAGCTTCGCCCAGTCGGGCGACGGCGTCGGGGGCCATGCTCCGGTCGTGGTCGGCATGGCCGAAGACGAACCGCGCCCGCGCGTTGCCAAGCCCCAGGTGCGGGCTGTCCGGATCCTCCGTGACAAGACCGCCGGCGTGGAAGCCGCCACAGGCTGCCACGTCGTCAGGGTGGGACGTGGCGGTGCGGACGGCGAGCCGGGCACCCATGCAATAGCCGGTGGTGCCGATCGGACCGGGTGCAACGCCGTCGAGCGCCCTCAGCGCGGACACCCAGGCATCAATGTCAGGCAGCACCTTGTCGGAAGTCAGCCGGCCAACCCGTGGAAAGGCAGCCTTTCCGGCCGCTTCCCGACCCTCCTGCGTGGTCATGTCTCCCGACGGAGCCAGGTCCGCTGCTGTTCCTTCGCGGTAGAAAACGTTGGGTGCCAGCACCACGTAACCCCAGTCGGCGATGCGCTGGGCCATGTCCTGGATGCGGGCGCGCAGGCCGAAGGCGTCCATATAGAAAATAACGCCGGGGAACGGGCCGGTTCCGGCGGACGGGCGGACTACAAAGGCCTCGGCGGTGCCTTCTGCGGCAGGGATTTCGATGGATTCGATAGGCATGGCGCCCACCCTACCGGAGCCGGCTGGGCGTCAGCTCAGGAGTAGTACCGGCCCAGCGTCTCCGCCTTGAAGTCGAAGAACGTTCCCGACTCGATGGCCAGCCGGGCGTCGTCCACCATCTTCACCACGAACCGCTCGTTGTGGATGGAGATCAGGGTGGCGGACACCATTTCCTTGGCCTTGAACAGGTGGTGGATGTACGCCCGCGAGTAGTTGGTGCAGGCGTAGCAGTCACAGCCTTCCTGCAGCGGCCCGAAGTCCCGTTTGTACTTGGCGCCGGAGAGGTTGAACCGGCCCTCCGGGGTGTAGAAGGCCGAGTTGCGGGCCACGCGCGTGGGGGAGACGCAGTCGAAGGTGTCGGCGCCGTTCTCGATGGCGGTGAAGATGTCATCCGGCTCGGAAATGCCCAGCAGGTGCCGCGGCTTGTCCTCCGGCAGTTCCTCGTTGCACCAGCGCACAATGGTGCCCAGGTTCTCCTTCTCCAGCGCGCCGCCGATGCCGTAGCCGTCGAACGGCATGGCACCGAGGTCGCGGCAGGCCTTTCGGCGGAGGTCCTCGTACTGGGCGCCCTGGATCACGCCGAACAGCGCCTGGTACGGCTTTCCGGCCCGTTCCTCCGTGAGGCGGAAGTGCTCCTCGAGGCACCGCTCGGCCCACAACCGGGTGCGTTCCAGCGACTCCTCCTGGTACCGCCGCGAATTCTGCAGGGTTGTCAGCTCGTCGAAGGCGAACATGATGTCCGCGCCGATCCGGTGCTGGACCTGCATGGAAATCTCGGGGGAGAAGCGGTGCCGGTCCCCGTTCAGGTGGGACTTGAACCAGACACCGTCGTCGTCGATGTGTGCCAGGCGCTCCTTGCCGGGGGCCACGGCGTCGTCGGGCCCGGAAGTATCCACGGACTTCATGTCGATGACCTTCTTGAACCCCGAGCCCAGGCTCATCACCTGGAATCCGCCAGAGTCCGTGAAGGTGGGGCCGGGCCAGTTCATGAAGGCCCCCAGGCCGCCGGCTTCGTCCAGGATGTCCGGCCCCGGCTGCAGGTACAGGTGGTACGCGTTGGCCAGCAGCGCCTGCGCGCCCAGGTCCGCCATCGACTCCGGAAGAACGGCTTTCACCGTTGCCTTGGTTCCCACGGCGATGAACGCCGGCGTCTGGATGTCGCCGTGCGGGGTGGTGATGGTGCCGGTCCGGCCCAGGAACTTTCCGCCGTTCTCGGCTACCTGCGCGTCCGACGGCGGGCAGGACTCCGCGAGGCGCGTACCCACCGTGAACGAAAACTGTGAACGGGTGTCAGGCAGGGCGGAGGCGGGGGTGGCAGGCACCGTACCAGTCTGCCAGCAAACCGCCCGGCGCCCGTAAACTCAGGCGAACGGCAAACCCCGGGCCTGTAAGCCCGGCCGCCGGCAACCTCAGCTGGCCGGCTCCGAGGACGGGTAGTTCGATGCCCGCCAGGAATCCCAGGACTGCCGGATGGCGTCGAAGGCCCCGGCGCCGAGGTCGTACGTGGAAGCGACAACCAGTGAGCCGTCGCCCTCCGCACGGACGTCCTTGATGGCGGGGTGGTCGGCCACCACCAGCAGCCCCTCGCCGTGCTCCGCGTAGCTGTGGACCGTGAGCCCCACCTGATGGCTGGTCCGGTACCAGACCTTGCCGCTGATTTCCTCGCCGGTGCCCAGCGTCACCTGGTATGGCTCGCCCGGCGCCGGGAGGTCGGAGAGCCCCAGCTTCTCGATGGCGGACCCGTTGCCCTCGGTCAGGTGCAGGAACAGGGTGTGCCGCTTGCCGTGCGGATGGCGTTCCAGGGCGAAGCGGAGCTGCTCCAGGAACGTCAACCACCCCTGGGTAATGTCTTCGTCCCAGGCAGCCCACTCGGAATCGTGGTCCACCGCCCCGCGGGTGACGCTGACCCGGATTCCGCCGGGTACCGGGTGCAGCTCGAACGTGTCCCCGCCGTGGACTCTCAGGCTCGTGTGGTCCGCGGACTCCTCCACATCGCTGGAGAAGTAGATTTCCTTGATCTCCGATTCCAGGTCCTCGGCCTGCCAGCCGTGCCATTGGGCCACTTTGGCCGGTTCACGCAGCATGGTCCAGACCTGGGGCGCGTCGGCGTTGATCACTACGCTGAGATTGTTCGTCATAGCCCCGAATGTACGCCGGGGAAACGGCCCCGGGTAGGGGGTGATTTCCCCCGCCCGGAGTTGTGGCAAACCGTCAGGGGCGGACGGCCTCCAGCTCGTTGCTGATGCGCCGCTCCAGCTCGGACATCCCGATGGTCTCCGAGCCGCCGTGGGCCCGCAGGAACAGCAGGGACTCCAGCCGCAGCAGCCGCCATTCGCGCTCTGCGTCGTGGTTGGAGTTGTCGATGGAGCGGAAGATTTCCTTGTCGTACAGGTTGGGCTCGTTGAGCGAGCGCTGCCGCACCTTGGCGGCCATGCGCGCCTTGAACGGGTCCGTCTCCTGGTTCTCCGGCGTGCGGATGAGCTTCTCGTAGACCTCGGCCCGTTTGTCCTGGCCGTCCTGCCGGCAGATGTAGCTCGCCAGCGCCAGGGACGCTTCCACGGATGTCCAGCGGCCAGGGTTGCCGTCGTAGGGCAGCACGGTCAGGAGGTCCGCCACCGACAGTGCACCGTCAGCGTCCTTGAGGGTGATGAACAGTTCATGCGCCAGGTCGCTGAGGTCCTTCAGGCAGCTTCCGGACTTGAAATTGACGCCCTTGGAAAGCCGGTCGGTCAGGAGCAGGACGCCCTCCGCGTCCGGGTGCGCCTCAGCGGCGGCTTCCACCACCGATTCGGGGGTGCCGTCCGGAGCGGGGATGAGGGCCAGTTCCTCCTCGCCGGGCCCCGTCACCGCGGGTGGCACCGGCGGAAGGGGAGGTACGACGACGGCGGGGGCCACGTTGATGGGACCGGTCCCGGCGCCGGGCTGCTCCTGCCGTCTGTCGTTAGGTGCGGCGGTTTCCGCCGGCGGTGTGGGCTCCGGAAGGTTTGCCGGCAGCGGAAGCTGCGTGACGTCGTCGTGCGCTCCGTCCACGACGGTGACCCTGGTGCCGATGGCCACCCGCAGGGTGCCGCCGCCGGAGAGGCTGGCCAGGACCAGTGCGGGGGAGCCGAAGTCGTCGTGCTCAAGCTCCACCTGGTCGATTTCGGCGGTGCGCCGGCCGTCGGGGAGGAGGATGTGGCTGCCGGTGGTCAGAGATCCAGCCTGCTGCTCACGGTGGTGCCTGGCGGCTGGTGATTCGGTCATTGGAGTCCTTAAGTTCTCTTGCGGTCCGCCCTACAGTCTACAAAGGCGGGTGCCTAAAACCG
The DNA here is from genome assembly GCF_030816725.1 of Pseudarthrobacter defluvii. NCBI lineage: Bacteria > Bacillati > Actinomycetota > Actinomycetes > Micrococcales > Micrococcaceae > Pseudarthrobacter > Pseudarthrobacter defluvii. The sequence continues at coordinate 3,695,162 of NZ_JAUSYG010000001.1, read as the reverse complement.
GGGACCCCCACGTCCCGGCGGGGTGGTCAGAAGCCCACGCCTGCGAACGCCAGTGCCTGCCGGATGAGGCCGCCGCGGCCGCCGGAAAACTCCAGCTGGACACCCGGGCTGAGGACTTCCTCCGGGGTCATCCAGGTCAGTTCCAGGGCGTCCTGGCGCGGCTCGCACTCGCCCGTGACCGGGATGACGTAGGCCAGGGATACGGCGTGTTGCCGCTCGTCGGTGAACCCGGTCTGGGACGGGGCTGGGAAGTACTCGGCAACCGTGAACGGGACCGGGCTCAGCGGCAGCTGCGGGAACGCCAGCGGGCCCAGGTCCTTTTCCATGTGCCGCAGCAGGGCAGCGCGGATGGTTTCGCGGTAGATGACGCGGCCGGACACCAGGGAGCGCACCATGGTCCCGTCTGAGTCGGCCTGCAGCAGGGTGCCCACCTCGTTGACGTAGCCCAGCGGATCCAGCCGGACCGGTACGGCCTCGACGTACACCATGGGCAGCCGCCCGCGCGCCTCAAAGAGGTCTTCTTCGGAGAGCCAGCCGGGATTCGGGTCAGGTGTGCGCACGTTCATGCTTAAGTTCTACCCCATGGGGCGGTGCTGGGAGACCCACACCGTGGCGGGCGCGTTGGGGCTGCCGGCGTCCGGATTTGCCACATGGAGGGTGCTGCCAAATGCCTCCTCGGTGACGCTGACGCCGAAACCGGCCGTGGTGAGCCGCTCCCGCAACGGTTCCAGCCCGCCGTCGTACTCAAAGCCCAAGCCTGACCGGGACGCCCCGGCTGCCGGCCGCACCAGGAGGACGCCACCGTTCTTGGCCGTGAAATCCGCGGTTTCGTCATTGTCCGGCACGGGCCGGGGGCGGGCACCGATGTGCAGCAGCGTTCGGACGGCACCCTCCGGATCCGCGGTGTACCAGACCGCTACGACGGCCAGCGCGGCATCGGCGTCGGCGCACTGGGCGGTGTGGGACGCCTTGTCCGCCAGGAAAGTGAAGCCGTCCGGGGCACTGATACGGCAGGCTTCGCCGTGGTCTGCGGTGACGAGCTCCGCGGGCTGTGAGGTTGCCCCGCCGGTTCCCTCCTGCGCCCCGTTTTCCTGCGCGGACAGGTTGGTGCGCCGCGCGAATTCGGCAACGTCGCCCACCTCCACCGCCAGCACGGTGCGGCCGTCCTGCTCTGACCCGGCCTCTGCCGGGTGCAGCGCCAGGCGGCCCGCCCCGGAATCGAAGACCTGCCACCCGCCGTCGTCCTCCGTCTGGACCATGCCAAGCGCCGTGAGGAGCTGCTTCCAGGACTCGGTGCGCGAGGTGAAGTGGACGGGACGGACTCGAAGCATGGCGTTGTCCTAGAGGTGAGGGACGGTTCTCTAGGGCCATGATGCCACTTGAAGTCCCGGTGCACATGGGGCTTGTGGCCTGCCGTCTTCCGGGCAGAATTGGGCCATGGCCGATGACCTCGAAGAACTCCTGGTGCCCGATGCCGCCGCCTGGCGTGCCTGGCTGGAAGAAAACCACAAAACCAGCCCGGGCGTATGGCTGGTCCTGCACAAGAAGGGCGGTACGGTGACCGGGCTCGATTACCCGGCGGCGCTGGATGAGGCCTTGTGCTTTGGCTGGATCGATGGGCAGTTGCGGCGCCGGGACGGGGAAAGCTCCTTCCAGCGGATGACACCCCGGCGTCCGCGCAGCGTCTGGTCCGCACGGAACGTGGGGCATATTGCCCGGTTGGAAGAGGCGGGCAAAATGACCGAGGCCGGCAGGGCAGCGGTGGAGGCCGCCAAGGCTGACGGCCGCTGGGACGCTGCCTACGGCGGGCAGGCCGATCTTGAGGTTCCGGCGGACCTGGCGGCAGCCGTCGCAGCCAACCCGGCGGCGCAGGAGATGTTCGACGTCCTCACCAAAACGAACCTGTTCGCCCTGGTATACCGCACCAATTCCGCGAAGCAGGCGGCCACCAGGGAGCGCCGGATCACCGGCTTCGTTGACATGCTGGCCCGGGGGGAAACGCTGTATCCGCAGAAGAAGCGGCCTGCCGGGCTGGACCAGCTGCCGTGAGTCAACGGGCCCTGCTGGACTAGTGAGGCGTCGCGGCGGTCACGGCCGCGGCAGCCTCCAGCGTCATCCACGCCTGCAGCTGGGTGGCGAGCTCGACGGCGGCGCCCGGCGGATACGCCGCGGCGGCCGGTTCCGCCGCGTGCATGGAGAAGATGCTCTTCCCCTCGAGCCTGCCCCGGCCCTCGCCGGCCCCGACCTGGCGCCGGCCGGACCAGAACGCCCCGGCCGTATCCGTGACCAGCCGGGATGCCATGGAGCGGGTGGCCTCGGGCAGTCTGCTGTCCGCCCCGGCGAGCGCCAGGTAACGGCACAGGATTCCGGTGAAGAGGCCGCCGTCACCCGTTCCTTCGCAGCGGAGCACCGATCCGGTGGTGCTGCCGTCCGTACCCCTCACCGGAACCGTCAGGAGCCGCTGCACGGAGTCAACCAGCGCGGCCGCACGGGCCAGGTTCGCTTCGCCGCCCACCTCCAGGAGCGCGCCCAGCACCGGGCCCTGGTTGTACGTGTACACGGCGCGTTCCAGCACCACTTCGCCGGCCGGGTTCAGCCGTGCACCATCGAGGTACAGGCCCTGGCCGGGGTCGAACAGGGTGGCATCCAGCCAGTCCAGTAGTGCCTGGGCCTTGTCGTGGCCGCCGGTGCGGGCATAGAACAATGCCACCGGAGCCGTCGCAGGGGTGTTCTTGAAGTCCCGCTTCTTGCTCCAGAAGGTTCCGCCGCCCAGGTCATCGGTGCACGCGGCGTCGAACTGCAGGGTCAACGATGCGCGGACAGCGGCGTTGCGGCGCCGGCCCGGGCGGCGGGTTTCCTCGGCCAGCCGGTCCAACCGGAGGGCCGCCAAAGCGAGCCAGGCCATGTCGTCGTAGTAGTTGTTGACGAAGGTCAGGGCGTTGCGGATCCTGATGCCGGTGACCAGGCGTGAGGCCAGGTGGCCGGCGCTGGGCCGGTCCGGGCCGTCAAACCGGGCCGCGGGGGTGGCGCCGCCGCCAAGCTCCCGCCGGCCGGTGTCCACCAGGCAGTCCACGTAATGCGCCTGCCACCAGTAGTGCCACGGGAGGGCCAGGGAGGCTGCGGGCCTGGCCCGGCGAAGCGCGGCGAGCAGCCGGCTCAGCGGCGGCCTGGCTTGGTCCTGCCCGGACGTTGGATCCTGCTGCGCCGGCCGGCCAGGGTGCCTGCCCTGCCACACCACCGCGCCCAGGTGGGTGCCGGGGAGGAACAGCAGTTTGCGGCCGAACAGTGTGGTCACCGACCGGGCCGCGTGGTCCGCCCTGTCCTGCCAGGTGCTCAAGGGTGTGCTGGTGGACGTCATGCCGTCCACCCTAACCGCGCCCGCAGGGCCGGCAGCGCCGCCGGGTGCGGTGGGAGTGCGGGCCCGCCCGATTTCAGTTAACATTCATTAACTGTTGCTCGAGGCCGCGCCGCGGCATGGGGACACGCATCAAGGAGGATGTATGGACATCAAAGGCAGCGTCGCACTGGTGACAGGCGGTGCCTCCGGGCTGGGAGCGGCCACCGCGCGCAGATTGTTCGACGGCGGCGCTTCAGTTGTGCTCGTCGACCTGCCGTCCTCAGGCGGCCAGGCCGTGGCGGACGAATTCAACGGCCGCGCCGCAGCCGGCCAGTCAGCCGTCTTCGCCCCCGCCGACGTGACCAGCGAGACTGAGGTGAGGGCCGCCGTCGGGACCGCCGCGGGGCTGGGACCGCTGCGCATCGTGGTGAACTGCGCCGGGATCGCCACCCCGGGCAAGGTGCTGGGACGCGACGGCGTGCTACCGCTGGAAACCTTCAGCCGCGTCATCCAGGTGAACCTGGTGGGAACCTTCAACGTCCTGCGGCTGGCGGCCGAAGCCATGGTGGCCACCGAGCCCGCCGTGACTCCGCTGGGCGGCCCGGAACGCGGGGTCATCATCAACACAGCCTCCGTGGCGGCCTTCGACGGACAGATCGGCCAGCCCGCCTACTCCGCGTCCAAGGGGGCGGTGGCCGCCATGACGCTGCCGATCGCCAGGGAACTGGCGCGCTCGCTGGTCCGCGTGGTCACCATCGCCCCGGGCATCTTCGAGACCCCCATGATGGCGGGCCTCCCGCAGGAGGCACAGGACTCCCTGGGCGCGCAGGTGCCGCATCCCTCCCGGCTGGGCAAGCCCGCGGAATACGCCAACCTGGTGGCGCACATCGTGGACAACGCCATGCTGAACGGCGAGACCATCCGCCTGGACGGTGCCATCCGGATGGGACCGAAATGAGTGCGCCGGACCTTTCGCAGCTGCCCGCGGCGGACTTCTTCGCCGTCGAATCAATGCTGGGCCAGGCCGAACGGAACAAGCTGGCCGAGCTGCGGGACTTCCTGGCCGCCGAGGTGGCACCCTACGCCGGGGACTGGTGGAACAAGGCCGAGTTTCCCGCCCACATCCTGCCCAAGCTGGCCGCCCTTGAGCTCAGCACGCCCGTCCACCGCGGTTACAGCCACCTGTTCGCCGGGCTGGTCATCGCCGAGATCACCCGGGTGGACACATCCCTCGCCACCTTCTTCCTGGTCCATCATGATCTCTTCGTTGAGTCCCTGCACACTTTCGGCACGGACGACCAGAAGCAGCGGCTGCTGGCCGACGCCTCGGAACTGCGCACCACCGGTGCCTTCGCGCTCACCGAACCCCTGCACGGGTCCGACGTGGCGGGCGGCCTGGAGACGCGGGCCCGGCGGATTTCCTCCACAACGGGAGAAGCGGACGGTGACGGCGACGCGTGGGTGCTCAACGGCGCAAAGCGGTGGATCGGCAACGGGACGTTCTGCGACTACATGCTGGTGTGGGCACGGGACGAGGCAGACGGCTCGGTCCGGGGCTTCATTGTCGATGCGACCCTGCCCGGAGTCAGCCGGAGCAGGATCGAGAACAAGATCGCCCTGCGCACGGTCCAGAATGCGAACATCGAATTCAAGGACGTCCGGGTGGCCGAAGCGGACCGTTTTGCCGGGATCAGCAGCTTTGAGGACACCAAGGAACTGCTGCGCAGCTCACGCATCATGGTGGCCTGGCAGGCGGTGGGCCAGCAGCTGGCGGCCTTTGACGTTGCCCGGCAGTATGCCGTGGAACGCCACCAGTTCGGCCGGCCGCTGGCCCACTTCCAGCTGATCCAGCAGCAGCTGGTGACCATGCTGGGCAACGCTGTAGCCAGCATGTCCATGATGGCCGGGATCGCCAGGCTGCAGGACCAGGGCGCTGCCGGGATGCCGCAGGTGGCGCTGGCCAAGTCCTACCTCAGCGCGCGGATGCGGGAAACCGTGGCGCTGGGCCGGTCCATTTTGGGCGGAAACGGCATCGTCACCGACTACCGGATGGCCAAGATCTTCGCCGACGCCGAGGCCATCTTCACCTACGAGGGCTCGTTCGAGATCAACACCCTGATCGTGGGCCGGGCCATCACCGGGATTTCGGCCATTTCCTAAGGGGGAGGGGCTATGCGGGATACGGCTGCTTCTCGCCTGCCTCCACCCGCACATCCAGGCTGTTATTCTTCACCGGCATGGGGCAGGTGCCGTAAGGGGTGAAGGCGCTGGGGTAGTTGATGGCCCGGTTGAAGTCCAGCACCACGGAGCCGTCCGGCCGGGGCCGTGGCACCGAAAGTTTCCGCCAGTCAGCTGTTTGTCCCGGCGGGGCAGCGCCGTTGGTTTCGTCATGGAAGGTGACGGTCAGGGCGCCGAGCTTCTCTTCCTCGGCCTGGAGGTGGAACTCGTGGCTGCTGCCGGGGAGGCGGAAGACCACCTCGCCCACGCTCCGGTGCACGCCGTCCACCAACGGGTTCGCGGTGCCGATCGGCACATCCACCGGTCCCGGGTACGGTTCAAACCGGCCCGTCACTTCCCAGGCCGGGTTGTAGGGGTAGGTGGGAACGCCGTCGAATCCAGTGAAGGCCGGCGACTCCGCGTCCCGGGTGCGGATGGCGTACTTCCCGCCGCGCATGGCCAGTTCCACCACTACCTGATCCCCGTCCGGGCCGCCGTACTGCACCCACATCAGGGACTCCTCGTCCGCAAGGACGGCGGACACGGTGCCATCCACCTTTTCGCCCGTCTCCACCAGCCTGAGCCCGTCCGACGGGACTGCGGTGAGGAACGCCGTCGTGCCTTCGCTGTCCGTGGACCACAGGCCCGGGACGAGGTCGACGGCGGCGGGGGAGTTCGCGAGCCACTGGAAGGAGGTGAGGGTGAGCCAGCCGTGGGGCGAGGCCAGGGCCTTGTCCCGGTTGGTGCGGAAGCGCTGCCAGCGCTCTACCCGGGCGGTTGAGGGTGTGGCGGCTGGGGTGGTGGTCATGGTTCCTTCCGTTGTGCGTGCCCCCGCTTCAACCGCCGTCGGGGCATGTTCATTCCGATCCGTCTTCCCTTTGTCCCGGCCTTTCCCCTTGTCCTGGCCCGTCCGGAGAGTAGCGTTCTGCCATGAGGATTGCAGTTCTTGGCACGGGCACTGTAGGGCGCACACTGGCAGCAGCTCTCGGCGCATTGGGCCACCAGGTGGTCCTGGGCACCCGGGACCCCGGCGCAACCGCCGGCCGGACCAGCCCGGATCCCATGGGCGGGCCGCCGTTCAAGGAATGGCTGGCGGCCCACGGCGGCATCGGGCTGGGGACATTCGCGGAGGCAGCCGGCGACAGTGAGCTGGTGGTCAATGCCACGAACGGTGCGGCTTCCCTTGCAGCCTTGGGGGCGGCGGGCGCGGCACGGCTGGCCGGGAAAGTCCTGGTGGACGTCTCCAACCCACTCGACTTCTCGCAAGGGATGCCGCCCGTTCTGAATCCAGTCAACACTGAAAGCCTGGGTGAGCGGATCCAGCGCTCGTTTCCGGAGACGCGGGTGGTGAAGTCCCTCAACACCATGAACGCCGGACTGATGGTGGACCCGCGCAGGGTTGCCGGCGGCGACCATTCGGTATTCATTTCCGGCGATGACGCCGGCGCCAAGACCGTTGTCAGGGAGTTGCTTGAATCGTTGGGCCACAAGGACATCATCGACCTCGGTGACATCACCACCGCCCGCGGCGCAGAGATGGTGCTGCCGCTCTGGCTGCGGCTGTTCGGCGTGCTGGGCACCCCGGACTTCAACTTCAAGATCGTCCGTGGGTGAGTGACGCCATGCGCAAACTGACCTTCGGCATGAACGTGAGCGTGGACGGCTACATCGCAGCACCCGCAGACGACCTGGGCTGGAGTGCACCGGATGACGAGCTGTTCCAATGGTGGTCCGACCGGGTGGGGGCAACGGACCTGGCCCTGTATGGGCGCAAATTGTGGGAGACCATGAGCTCCCACTGGCCCACCGCCGACCAGCAGCCCGGCGCCACGCCGGCGCAGATCGAGTTCGCCGGCCGCTGGCGGCAGATGCCAAAGGTGGTGTTCTCCTCGAAAACCCGCGAAGTGGACTGGAACACGCGCCTGGTTACCGGCGACGCAGTCCCCGAGATCACCCGACTCAGGGCCGAGGGCAGCGGCTCCATGGACATCAGCGGTGCTACCCTCGCCGCCGCGGCCATGCGGGCCGGACTGATCGACGGGTACCTGATCGTCACCCATCCGGTCCTGGTGGGCGGCGGCACGCCGTTCTTCACAGCCCTGGACAACTGGGTGAACCTGAACCTGGTGGAGACCCGGGTGTTTCCCAACGGTGCCGTGCTTACCAGCTACGAGACCAGGCGCTGAGTGCCCGGCAGCGAAGAAGCACCGGGAGCAGCGCCCGCTTTTTCGAGGCCGCTTCCCGCCGGTGTTGAATGGGAGGGTGGACATCCTTGCGGGAGTTAATCGGGAGTGGCTGGCGGCGCTCACCTGGATAGCGGCCGCGGCTGCCTTCGCGGGCCTGCTGGTGTGGCGCCGACGGCGGGCGGACCTCGCCGCGCTCGCCGCCGTCGTCGTCTTCATGGCAGCAAACGCCGGCGCGGGCATCTATGTCCTGAACCACCTGGCGGACGGGCGCTGGGGCGGGGACGCCCAGGCCAAGCTCTCCCCGCCGCCGCTTACCGGGACCCCGGTGGTGGGCCAGTTCCTGGAACCCCTCGACGGGGCCATGGCCGGAATGGCCGGCGGCGTCAACGACTTCATCGACTTCCAGGCCGCCCTCCCTGTTGCCCTGGGCTTCTTCGCGGCCGCAGGCTGGGCCCTTGCCGTTTCCGTGCCGGTCGCGCTGGTGGTGGCAGCAGTGCAGGCCAGGCAGGCCCGCCGCCGCGGGGCCGAGTCTGCTGCCTTGCAGGGCGAGGTGGAGAACCTACGGGCTGAGCTCGACGCCGTCAAGCGGCACGTGGGGTACCGCGACATTTTTTGAGACGGATTCCACTGCTGTGCAGGAGCGGGGGTAGCATCTTTAGCTAGTAACGTGGCTCACAGTATCCAGCGCAGTGTACGAGCCAAGTCCGAACCCCTCGAAAGATTGTTTCAATGGCTCACACTGCAACTCCTCCCGAAACCGATCTTGCCTCCGAACTCCGCGCGGACGTCCGGCGTGTTTCCACCCTGCTGGGCGAGTCGCTGGTCCGCCAGCACGGACCGGAACTGCTGGACCTCGTGGAGCAGGTCCGGCTCCTGACCAAGGAGTCCAAGGAGGCGGCGCGCGGCGGTGCGCACGCCACGGGGCCCTGGAGCGCGCACGACGTCGTTGCGCAGGTCCGCGAGCTCCTCGGCTCCCTGCCCATCGAGCAGGCAACCGACCTGGTGCGCGCCTTTGCGTTCTACTTCCACCTGGCCAACGCCGCCGAGCAGGTCCACCGGGTCCGCGGACTGCGGACCAGGGCCGAAAAGGACGGCTGGCTGGCCAAAACCGTGGCCGACATTGCCGCGCAGGCAGGGCCGGACGTGCTGCAGGAAGTGGTCAACGGGCTGGATGTGCGCCCCATTTTCACGGCACACCCCACCGAGGCCTCCCGACGTTCGGTCCTGGACAAGATCCGCAAGCTCTCCGACGTCCTGTCCCAGCCGTCGGCCGAAGGGTCCACGGCCCGGCGCCGGCAGGACCGGCAGCTGGCCGAAATCATCGACCAGATGTGGCAGACCGATGAGCTGCGCCAGGTCCGGCCCACCCCGGTGGACGAGGCCCGTAACGCCATCTACTACCTCGGCGGCATCCTCACCGACGCCATGCCCGAAATGCTGACCGAACTCTCCGAGCTGCTGGGCGAGCACGGCGTCACCCTCGCCTCCAAGGACGCTCCCATCCGATTCGGCTCCTGGATCGGCGGTGACCGAGACGGCAACCCGAACGTCACCGCCGCCGTAACCCGGGAAATCCTGCAGATCCAGAACCAAAGCGCCATCCGGATCAGCATCGGGATGATCGACGAGCTGATCTCCATCCTCTCCAACTCCACCGCGCTTGCCGGCGCGGACGAGTCGCTGCTGGCGTCCATTGATGAGGACCTCAAGAAGCTGCCCGGCCTGGACAAGCGCGTCCTGGAACTGAACGCCCAGGAGCCCTACCGGCTGAAGCTGACCTGCATCAAGGCCAAGCTCATCAATACCGGCAAGCGGGTTGCCGTGAACTCCAACCATGAGCACGGCCGCGACTACAGCGGCACCGAAGAACTCCTGGCGGACCTGCACCTGCTGGAACTGTCGCTCCGGAACCACTCCGCAGCCCTGGCCGCGGACGGCTCCCTGGCCCGGGTCCGCCGTGCCATCGCCTCCTTCGGGCTGCACCTGGCCACGCTGGACATCCGCGAACACGCCGACCACCACCATGACGCCGTGGGCCAGCTGATGGACCGGATCGGCGGGCCGGGGCTGCGCTACGCCGAACTGAGCCGCAAGGAACGGTTCGAGGTGCTCGGTTCCGAGCTGGCCTCGCGCCGGCCGCTGTCCGGGCACCCGATCAAGCTCGACGGCGCCGCCGACGGCACGTACGACGTCTTCCGCGAGATCCGGCGCGCCCTGCGCATGTACGGCCCAGACGTCATCGAGACCTACATCATCTCCATGAGCCGCGGCGCCGACGACGTCCTGGCCGCGGCAGTGCTGGCCCGCGAGGCCGGACTGATCAACCTCTTCGGTGACAAGCCCTACGCCAAGCTCGGCTTCGCACCGCTGCTGGAAACCGTGGAGGAACTCCGGGCGTCCGCGGAGATCATCGACCAGCTCCTGTCCGACCCCTCCTACCGCGAACTGGTGCGGCTGCGCGGGGACATCCAGGAAGTGATGCTGGGCTACTCGGACTCCAACAAGGAATCCGGCGTGATGACCAGCCAGTGGGAAATCCACAAAACCCAGCGCAAGCTGCGTGATGTCGCCGCCAAGCACGGCGTCCGCGTCCGCCTCTTCCACGGCCGGGGCGGTTCCGTGGGCCGCGGCGGCGGGCCCACCTACGACGCCATCCTGGCCCAGCCCAACGGCGTCCTGGAAGGCGAGATCAAGTTCACCGAGCAGGGCGAAGTCATTTCCGACAAGTACTCCCTGCCGGAGCTGGCCCGCGAAAACCTGGAGCTCTCCCTGGCCGCCGTACTCCAGGGCTCGGCCCTGCACCGCGATCCGCGCACCTCGGAGGACCAGCGGGAGCGCTACGGACACGTCATGGAGACCATCTCGGACGCCGCCTTTGACCGGTACCGGAAGCTGATCGACCACCCGGACCTGCCTGCGTACTTCATGGCCTCGACGCCCGTGGAGCAGCTGGGTTCCCTCAACATCGGCTCCCGCCCGTCCAAGCGCCCGGACTCCGGTGCCGGCCTGGGCGGCCTGCGCGCCATCCCGTGGGTGTTCGGCTGGACCCAGTCCCGGCAGATCGTGCCCGGCTGGTTCGGCGTGGGCTCGGGACTCAAAGCGGCGCGCGAGGCAGGACATGCCGCCCAGCTGGTGGAGATGAAGGACCACTGGAACTTCTTCCGCTCCGTGCTGTCCAACGTGGAAATGACGCTGGCCAAGACGGACATGGACATTGCCGGCTACTACGTGTCCACCCTGGTCCCGGAGGAACTCCACCACCTCTTCCGGACCATCCGCGAAGAGTACGAGCTCACCGTGGCCGAGATCCAGAAGCTCACCGGCGAGAACGTTCTTCTGGACGCCCAGCCCACGCTGAAGCGTTCACTGGAGATCCGCGACCAGTACCTGGATCCCATCAGCTACCTCCAGGTGGAACTCCTGCGCCGCATCCGCACCGAGGGCGAAATCAGCGGGGCAGAGCTCGACGAGCGCCTCCAGCGGGCCATGCTCATCACGGTCAACGGCGTGGCCGCCGGCCTCCGCAACACCGGTTAATTCTCCAGTTGCTCCATCACTTGTGGTCCCTAACGGGAGCTGTTAGGGACCACAAGTGATGGAGCATCCGGGGGTTTGGATAGGGTGGAGGGCATGCCTTCCTTCCAGACCCGCCTCAAGATCACCGGGCTTCGGCCGGGCAATCCGCCGGAATCCGTCATGGACGCGGCGGTGGAGGCGCTGGGGACCCGGCACCACGTGGAGGCGCACCAGCTCCAGCTTGCCGGGGGCGTGCCGCAGCTGAACCTGCGCTTCCTCGTGGAGGCAACTGAATACAGCGGCGAGAACCGCCAGGCGGTGGAGTCGGCAGCCATGATGCGCGACGCCGTCGAACGCGTTGCGCTGACGGGCTCGCTCAGCGTGCTGCGGCGCAGCCGGGGCAAGTGGCTGCCCGTCTAGCCTGCGTCCGGGATAGGGTCGTCTTCGACCGGCGAGCGGTCACCGCGCCGGCGCGTAACGATGATTCCCACAACGGCGCCGATCACCAGGCCCACGGCCACGCCGATGAGGGAGCTGGCCCAGAACGGCAGCTTGGTGGTGGATCCGGTGAAGTAGCCCAGGCCCACCAGCCAGCATGCCCACAGCACGGCGCCCAGGCCCGCGCACAGGCTGAAGCCGCGGACGGAAACGTTGGCCACGCCGGATGCCGCCGAGGTGGCAAGCCGTCCGCCGGGAATGAACCTGGCGCCGATGATGGTGCCGTACGTTGAGGAACGGCCGGCCTTGGCCAGCGCCGCATGGATGCCGCTGTGGACCCGCCGGCCCCACTTCCACCGGTCCAGCACGTGGCTGAGGCGGCGCCGGAAGAGGTGGAACACCACCATGTCGCCCAGCCAGGACGCCACGGCCGCGAGTACCAGCACCAGGAACACGTTGGCCCGGCCGTCCGCGGACAGTGCGCCGCCGGTGATCACCAGCATCTCGGAGGGGATCGGCGGAAAAATGGCATCGCCAATCACTACGGGGATGACCCAGAAATAGAGGGCCGTCCCCCAGCTGTCAACGCTGCCGAAGTCCATTGCCACAAGGTACCGCACTTGCGAAACTGGCGGCATGCGGATCTCGGTTCTGCAGGGTGACATTACGCAGCGGCGGGTGGATGTGCTGGTGAACGCCGCCAATGCGTCGCTGCTTGGCGGCGGGGGAGTGGACGGTGCGTTGCACCGCGCTGCCGGGCCGGAGCTGCTGGCTGCCTGCCGGGAGCTGCGGGCAACCGGTCTGCCGCACGGCCTCCAGACCGGAGCCGCAGTGGCGACACCTGCTTTCCGGCTGCCGGCCCGCTGGGTGATCCACACTGTGGGGCCGAACCGACACGCGGGACAAACCAACCGGGCGCTCCTGGTGTCCTGTTTCAGCGAGAGCCTGCGGCTGGCCGACACGTTGGGCGCCCGGGAGCTGGCCTTTCCCGCCGTGGGTGCCGGAGCCTACGGCTGGAGCGCAGCTGCCGTGGCGCAGGCGGCGCTCGATGCGGTGGCCGGATTCCGGGCTGCACACTCGGACAGCGGGCTGGAGCTGGTGGAGTTCGTGCTGCGCACCGCCGAGGTTGAGGCCGTGTTCAGGGACGTGCTCGCACCACTTCGCTGAGCTCCAGGCTGCTGCGGTACTCCACGGGCTTTCCCGAGATCGGGTCCGTGAACTTGATGCCGCGGGCCAGGAGCTGGAGGGTCTTGGTGTAGTCGTCCGGGGCCTTGTCCAGCAGGTCGGGGTAGAAGGCGTCGTTCACGATGCCCAGCCCCAGTGAGGCCATATGAACGCGCAGCTGGTGCGTCTTGCCGGTGTGCGGCTCCAGGCGATACCTGGCCAGGCGCTCCGTGCCGCCGTCGGCACCGTGTGGCGTGCCGCCGTCGAACGTTTCCAGCCGTTCAATCCTGGTTTCAGCATTCGGCTCGCCGTCAACGACTTCCGCCAGCAGGTAGCTGCGCGACTTGGTCATCCGGTTGCGGACCACCACGGGAAATTCGACGGCGGGGTGCCCCGGCGCCGGCTCGGCGGCGGAGACACACTCATACTCCTTCTGCACCTGCCGCTTCTCGAACAGTACCTGGTACCTGCCCCGTGTTTCCGGGTTGGTGGAGAAGAGAAGGACCCCGGCGGTCATGCGGTCCAACCGGTGCATGGGGATCAGGTCCGGCAGGTCCAGCTGGTTCCGCAGGCGCACCAGGGCCGATTCCTGGATGTAGGTACCGCCCGGCGTGGTGGGCAGGAAGTGCGGCTTGTCCACCACCAGCAGGTGCTCGTCCTGATGCAGGATGCTGATCTCCACCGGCAGCCGCGTCTCCGGGGGCAGCGTGCGGTAGTACCAGATGAAGGTGTGGTCCTCGAGCCTGGTGTCCCGGCTCAGGGGTACGCCGCCCTCGCCAACGATCTCGCCGGCGTCGAACCGGTCCTCGATGCCCTGCGGATCGATGTGGCCCCAGCGGTGCATCATGTAGTCCATGGCAGTGTCCCAGGGCCCTTCCTCCGGCAGGCGGAGGCGGGTGGCGTTGACGCCGTCGCGCACGGGAAGGGGGGATTGCATCACCGGTCCATTCTACCGGCGCCGGATCGGCCGCCCTTCGCCTCCGTTCTTCCGATCATAAAAAAGTTCTTGACAAGAAAAGTTGTCGGTCAGCAGAATGGAGGCATGCAGGACATCGCAGTCATCGAGGACCCGGCCGCGGCCGAGGCGTCACTGGACCCCATCCGCACCCGGATCCTGCAGGAGCTGGTGCAGCCGGGCTCAGCCACCCAGCTGGCGGTCCGCGTGGGCCTGCCTCGGCAGAAAGTGAACTACCACCTCAAGGCGCTTGAGCGGCACGGCCTGGTGGAACTGGTCGAGGAGCGGCGCAAGGGTAACGTCACTGAGCGGGTGGTGCAGGCCACGGCGGCCTCGTACCTCATCTCACCCTCGGCACTGGCGGCGGTCTCCCCGGACCCGCGCCGGTTCGCGGACCGCTTCTCCGCCTTTTGGCTGCTGGCTCTGGCGGGCCGGATGGTCCAGGAGATGGGCAAGCTCATTGCGGGGGCTGCTGCTGCCCGGCAGAAGCTGGCAACGTTCGCGCTCGACGGCGACATCACCTTCCGTACCGCCGCGGACCGTGCCGCTTTCGCCGAGGAGCTCGGCGTGGAGGTCACACGGCTGGTGGACAAGTACCACGACGGCGGGGAGTCACCACAGGGGCGCCGGCACCGGCTCATCGTGGCGCTGCACCCCGCGCTTAAAGAGACCAGTGCGGTCAAGGCAAGCAAGGAATCCGATTCAGGCAAGGAGCAGGACAAATGAACCGCAAGCGGGACTTCGAGATCGTTCACGACACTGAACTTCCCGGCACTCCCGAGCGGGTGTGGGAAGCCGTCACCAACGGGACCCCGGCGTGGATGTTCCCCACGGACCAGTGGCCGGACGTCAAGACCGTGGAGGAATACCCCCGGCACCTGGTATCGCGGATGGACGGCCCGGACGGCTGGTTCAACCAGCTGGAGCACGTGCTGGAACCGGTCGACGGCGGCCGCGCCCGGCTCCACTACGTCCACAGCGGCATCTTCGCCGACAACTGGGACCAGCAGTACGACGGCGCCCGCCGCCACACCGAGTTCTACCTCCACACCCTTGGCCAGTATCTGCAGCACTTCGATGGCCGGCCCGTGGTGTTCACCGACATCCAGGGCCCCGCCGGATCCCAGGCGCCGGACGGCTTCACCCGGCTGCGGGAGGCCCTGGGTGTTGGCGCTGCCGGCCAGGGATCACGGGTTGATGTGGAGCTCGACGGCGTGGGGCGGCTCGCGGGCGAGGTGGACTTCTCGAATGAGCACTTCCTGGGCGTGCGCACTCCTGACGCCCTGTACCGGTTCTTCGGCCGGAACGCGTGGGGTGCCCCCGTGGGCATGACGGTGCACGACTTCAGCGGCGCCGGCGATTCCGACACCACGGCCAAGGCGTGGAGCGGATTCCTGGAGCGCGCCAACGCCTGATCTCCACGTGGTCCGGGCAATGGCAAACGGCGGTTTGGTGGGAAAGTGGAGTCATGACCCGCAGACTGATCCAGCTTTTCACCGGCCTCGCCCTGTACGGCATCTCCCTGGCCATGTTCATCCGTGCCGGCCTGGGCCTGGATCCCTGGGACGTCTTTCACCAGGGATTGGCCAACCGAACCGGGCTCAGCATCGGCGTTGTGGTCATCATTGTGAGTTTCCTGGTGCTGCTGCTCTGGATCCCGCTCCGGCAGATGCCTGGTTTCGGGACCCTGTGCAACGCCATCCTGGTGGGGGTGTTCGCGGACATCGGGCTGGCCCTGCTCCCACCGGTGTCCCACCTGGCAGTCCAGATAGTGCTCCTCGCGGGGGCAGTGCTGGTGAATGCCGTTGCCTCTGCCTGCTACATCGGAGCCGGCTTCGGACCGGGCGCCCGCGACGGGCTCATGACGGGTTTGGCCCGGCGGACCGGATGGACCGTCAGAGTGTCACGCACGCTCATCGAGGTCACGGTCCTGGCGGCCGGCTGGCTGCTCGGTGGTTCGGTGGGCGTGGGGACGGTGGTCTACGCACTGGCCATCGGCCCCCTGGTGCACCTGCTGCTGCCTCGTTTCACGGTGCCTGCAGCGCCGCGGAAAACCAGCAAGGAAAGCAGCGCCGCGAACTGTTGACGGCGGCGTGCGGCACTGAGCAGCACTGAACGGCGGGGACACATCCGGTGGGCCGCGTCAGGTGGGCGCGGGCTGGCATTTCGGGCAGAAGTAGATGTCGCGTTCCTCCTCGCCGTTGGGCTTGCCCAGGAGTCCGCGCCGGATGGGTGTGCCACATTTCAGGCACGGCCGGTGTTCCCTGCCGTACACCCAGTAGCCGGGCCGGCCGGCCATCCTGCCCACCGGCATGCCCCGGGCGTTGAGGATGGTGACGCGGCGGCCGGGCCCTAGATTTACTTCCAGGAGCTGCTTGGCGTCGGTCATCATGGTCCGCAGGTCGGCCACCCCGGAGACAGGGGTGGCGGGATGCACCCCTGACAGGAAGCACGCCTCGCACCGGTAGATGTTGCCGATGCCCGCCAAGTTTCGTTGGTCGAGCAGTGCGACGCCCACGGGGACCTCTGGCCGGGAGCGGATGCGGCGTTCGGCCTCGTCCAGGTCCCAGTCCGGGCCCAGGAGGTCCGGGCCGAGGAATCCAACAATGGAGTCCTCGTCGGCTGTTGCCACTACTTCCACAATGCCAAGGGAAAAGCCGACGGCGTCTGCCGCAGCTGTGCGCAGCACGCACCGGGCGGTGAACCCTGGCTTCCGCCACCTGCCGCCGGGCGGGTAGACCTGCCAGGCGCCTTCCATCTTCAGGTGTGAGTGGATGGTCAGCCTCCTGTCCTCCGGGCTGACCACCCGCATCAGCAGGTGCTTGCCACGGGGGACTACCTCGTCCACGGTCCAGCCCGCCAGGTTCAGGGTGGCGAACCTGGGCACCCGGAAGTCCGACGCAGTCAGGGTCTGTCCCGCCAGGGCCTGGTGCAGTTGGTGGGCGGCCCGCCAGACGGAGTCACCTTCAGGCACGGATCCTCAGTCCCTTCGGGGTGGAGTAGGCGCCGGCGGAGCTGAGCGCAGCTGCCACCGGCGTGTCCAGGAGGTCGTGCCCGTTCACCTTCTCCATGATCAGCTTGTCCACCGCCCCGCGCGTGACGACTCCCACCAGCGCGGCACCCGCCGCCGCCAGGACGGAATCATCATCGCTGAAGGCCAGCAGCGTCTTTCCGCCGCGCTCCACATAGAGCACCAGCGCACCGTCCACCAGCACCACCAGCGCCCCCGCTTTCCGGCCCGGCCGGTGCCCGGTGCCGGCGTCCTCCTTGAGCGCCGGCCAGGGCAGGGCGGCACCGTAGGGGTTGGCGGGATCAGTGGCGGCGAGGGCCAGGGCCACGGGTTCGGGCTTGGCCAGCTGGGTGTCCTCCGAGTAGGAGCGGAGCCGGTCAACGGTGGCGGGAACCGCGAACTGGGCGGCGCCCAGGTGCTCGATGAAGTAGCCGCGGCGGCAGCGGCCGGCTTCCTCCAACCGCGCCAGCACCTTGTACATGAGCCCGAAGCCGCCAAGGATCTGTTCCGCCATAACCGAACCCCGGGTGACTACGCCGTAGCGGTCCAGCAGGAGTTCGGCGGTGGCGCGGGCGTGGATGGTGGGATCGAGCTCGGGTTCGGGAAGGGCGGACCAGCGCCCTGCGGCGGTGGGCGGAGTGGCGGCACCTTGCGTCCCGTACCGGCCCCCGGCCAGCCCGGGGGACCCCATCAGGCCGGTGCCGTGGGAACGGCCCAGCCGGCTCAACCGGGGTGCCCTGGCGCGCGGCGCCCGGGCCACCTGCCGGTGTGCGGTGTGGCCGCCGGCAATCAGGGCCCGGACGGGGGCGAAGGTGTCGCCGGTGATCCTTCCGGCCCACGCAAGATCCCAGAGCGCGGCCACTACTTCCTGGTCGCTCAGGACGGCGTCCATGCCGCCGGCGATCTCGGTCAGTTGCCGGTAGAAATACCCCCCGCCGTTGTTGCGCAGATGGTCCAGGAGCCGCTGGGCCGCGTCCCCGGGCTCGAACTCCGGCGCGGGGTTGAGGGTGAGTTCCGCCGAATCGGCCAGGTGCAGGCTGATCCAGCCGTCGTTGCCGGGCAGGGCGCCTGCGCCGGACCAGAGCACCTCACCTGCGGCCATGAGTTCGTCCAGCATGGCGGGCTGGTAGTCGGACACGCGCGTGGCCAGCACCAGGGGCTCCCATGCCGAGGCGGGAACCGGTACCCCCGACAGCTGGTCAACGGCGGTGATGATGCCGTCCAGTCCGCGCAGCGAGGGCTGGCCGCGGCCGCCGCCCGGGGTTCTGACGTGCTGCCACGCGGGCAGGAACCGTCCGTAGGCGGCCGCATCCACGGGCTCCACTTCGGCGCGCAGGGCGGCCAGGGAACGACGGCGGAGCCTGCGGAGCACCTCGGCGTCGCACCATTCGCTGGCGATGGCGTGCGGGACATCCGGTGCCGGGGCCTCGCCCGGGGGCGGCACCACTTCATCGGTTGGCTGTGCTGGTTTTTCGGTTGCTTGTGCTGCTTCACCGTCAGCCGGCGCAACGGCGGCACGGTGGCCGGCTTCCAGCAGGCCGCTGACCTGCAGTGCGGCGTCCGCCTGCACGTTTCCAGCCAGCCCTGGTGCACCAGCCAGCCTTGATGCAGGGGGTGCAGCTGACGGCGGGGTGACGTGGGGCCGGAATTCGCCCTCCACCACGCGGCCGTCCGCTGCCAGCCGTTTCAGCGCAGTACCCACTACGGCGACGCCCAGGCCGAGCCGGGCGGCTGCCTCGGCCGCGGTGAAGGGGCCATGCGTCCGTGCATACCGGGAGACAAGGTCGCCCAGGGGGTCGGCGACCGGTTCAATGAAGGCCAGCGGAACACCCATGGGCAGCGGCACACCGATGGCGTCACGCAGGCGGGCTGCATCCTCCACGGCTGCGAAACGTTCAACCCCGCCGATGTTGACCTTGATGGCGCGGTTGGCACGCTGCAGGGCGGCAAGGTGGGCTGCCGCTTCCGCCACGGTAGCGGCGCTCTCGGCAGGTGTGGCCTCCACGTCCGCCTCGGTTTCAACCACGCCCTGTTCCACCGCCGCGCCCTGCGAAACCGCCGCCTCCTGCGACACCGCCGCGCCCTGCAACCGCGCCGCCGTTTCCTCAGGCGCCAGCGGACCCAGCAGCCGCAGCAGGTCCGCGACGCCCTCCATGCCGCGTGCCCGGCGGTCCGGGGCCAAGCGCTGCAGTTCGCGCTCGGTGGCCTCGATGACCTTGGCATCCAGGAGCTCGCGCAGTTCCACCCTGCCCAGCAGTTCGTTGAGGAGGGTGGAGTCGAGGGCAAGGGCGGCGGCGCGGCGCTCCGCGAGCGGGGAATCGCCCTCGTAGAGGAACTGGGCAACGTAGCCGAATAGCAGGGACTTGGCGAACGGTGAGGGCTGCTGGGTGGTGGTCTGCAGGATCCGCAGCTCCCGCCGTTCCACGGACGCGGCGATGTCCTTCAGAGCCGGCAGATCGTAGACGTCCTGCAGGCATTCGCGGACCGTTTCCAGCACGATGGGGAACGTGGGATATTTCCGGGCCACATCCAGCAGCTGCGCGGACCGCTGGCGCTGCTGCCACAGGGGCTGGCGCTTTCCGGGGGTCTGGCGGGGCAGCAGGAGCGCGCGGGCAGCGCATTCCCGGAACCGCGACGCGAACAGGGCGCTGCCGCCCACCTCGGCGGTGACGATCTGCTCCAGTTCCTCCGGATCGAAGAGGAACAGTTCGGCGCCCGGTGGTTCGTCCTCCATCATGGGCACCCGCAGCACGATGCCGTCGTCTGCCGCCATGGCCGAGCCGTCAAGCCCGTAGCGCTGGTGGAGCCGCTGGCCAACGGCGAGTGCCCACGGTGCGTGCACCGGCATGCCGAAGGGGCTGTGCAGGATCACGCGCCAGTCGCCGAGTTCGTCGTGGAACCGCTCCACCACCAGGGTGGTGTCGCTGGGGACTACTTCCGTGGCCTGTTTCTGCTCAGTCAGGTATTGGATGAGGTTGTTCGCCGCGAAGTCGTCCAGCCCGCTGGCCTTGCAGCGCTCGGTGGCAGGGCCGGCGTCGGACGCGGAGAGCTCGCGGACGAACGCACCCAGGGCGCGGCCAAGATCCACGGGCCGCCCGAGGGAGTCACCTTTCCAGAACGGAAGTTTGCCAGGTTGCCCGAAAGCGGGGGAGACCAAGACACGGTCGTGCGTGATGTCCTCGATCTTCCAGCTGGTGGCGCCCAAGGCAAAGATGTCGCCCACCCGTGACTCGTAGACCATCTCTTCGTCCAGCTCGCCCACGCGCCGGCCACCCTTGGGCGCGCGGGACGGCTTCCCGTCCTCGGCCGGGGAGGCGGCCCCCTCCTGCTCGGTGCCGATGATGTAGACACCGAACAGGCCACGGTCGGGAATGGTGCCGCCGGACGTGACGGCCAGCCGCTGGGCGCCGGGCCGCCCCTCGATGGTGCCGGCGTTGCGGTCCCAGATGATGCGTGGCCGGAGCTCGGCGAACTCGTCGGACGGGTAGCGGCCCGCCAGCAGGTCCAGTGTGGCTTCGAAGGCTGAGCGTGGAAGGGAGGCAAATGGTGCCGATCGCCGGACCGTGCTGAACCATTCCTCCACGTCGATGCTGCCCAAGGCCGTGGCGGCCACGGTCTGCTGGGCAAGGATGTCCAGCGGGTTGGCCGGGATGCTGAGCCGCTCGATCTTGCCGTCCAGCATCCGTTCAACGGTGATGGCCGTATGGACCAGGTCTGCCCGGTGCTTGGGGAAAAGGACGCCTTGGGAGATCTCGCCCACCTGGTGCCCGGCGCGGCCCACCCGCTGGAGGCCGCTGGCCACGGACGGCGGTGACTCCACTTGGACCACCAGGTCCACGGCACCCATGTCGATGCCCAGTTCCAGGGAGGATGTTGCCACCACGCACCGCAGCCGCCCCGACTTGAGGTCGTCCTCGATGAGTGCCCGCTGGTCCTTGGAAACGGAACCGTGGTGGGCACGGGCAAGCACCGGGTCAGCCCCCGCTGAGCTGCCGGCCTGGGCCATCATGTGCGCCGGCGTGGCCGTTGACGCGGGAACGCGCGCCGCCTCCAAAGTGCCGGGCCCGTCCCCTCCCGGAGGGGGGTCGTCCCAGCCGCCGCCCACCGCGATGAGCTGGCGCTCGGCGTAGATCTCATTGAGCCTGGCGGTCAGGCGTTCGGCCAGGCGCCGGGAGTTGGCGAAGACGATGGTGGACTGGTTGGCCAGGACCAGGTCCACGATTTTTTCCTCCACGTGCGGCCAGATGGAGGCCTGCGGCTGGAGCCCGGACGCGGGACCGGAATCGAATGCTCCCGCGGCGCCCTGCAGGTCCGACATGTCCTCCACGGGCACGGAGACGGTGAGGTCCCAGTTCTTCCTGGCCGGCGGCGCCACGATTTCCACGGGAGCCGAACCGGCAAGAAACTGGGCCACGAGCTCCTTGGGCTCCACCGTGGCGGAAAGCCCGATGCGCTGTGCGGCTTTGGGCAGCAGCGCGTCCAACCGCTCCAGGGAGACAGCGAGGTGTGCACCGCGTTTGGTGCCGGCCACGGCGTGGACCTCATCGATGATGATGGTGTCCACCTCGGTGAGCGTCTCCCGGGCCTTGGAGGTGAGCATGAGGAACAGGGACTCGGGGGTGGTGATGAGGATGTCCGGCGGGTTGCTCAAAAGGGTGCGGCGGTCCGCGGCGGGAGTGTCCCCGGACCGGACCCCCACCGTGATCAGCGGTGCGGGCAGTCCCAGCCGCTTGGCCGTTTGGGTGATGCCGATCAAGGGGGACCGGAGGTTGCGTTCCACGTCCACGCCCAACGCCTTGAGGGGTGAAATGTAGAGGACGCGGGTCTTGCGCTTGGGTGCCCGGGTCCGCTTGCCCTTCGCGGGCGCCTCGGCAGCAACAGGCTCGGGTGCGTGGGACTCCGACGCCAGGAGCCGGTCCAGCGCCCAGAGGAACGCCGCCAGGGTTTTTCCGGAACCGGTTGGAGCCACCACCAGCGCGTGCGAACCGGAGGAGATGGCGTTCCATGCCCCGGCCTGCGCAGGCGTTGGCTCGGAAAACGCGCCGAGGAACCAGTCCCGGGTGGGCCGGCTGAACTGGCCCATGGGTGCGGCCGCGCCGGAACCACCGCTGCCGGCAGGACGCTGTTCCTGGTTCATGCCTCCATCATGCCCCAAGGCACCGACAGCCAACTCCGGGGCGGCGCAGTGTTCCGCCCCGAGCCGAATTCCCAGGGCTCCAGCCGAATTCCTCGCTCAGGCAGGTCCGGCCTCCGGCAGGTCCTTGGTGGCCGGCCCCTCCAGGAGCTTGCCCTCGTTGGTGAAGCGTGAACCGTGCAGCGGGCAGTCCCATGTCCCTTCGTTGTCGTTCCAGTGCAGGATGCCGCCCAGGTGGGTGCATACTGCCGACAGCCGGCAGGTGGTTCCTTCCACCGTGGACACCGCCACCGGCCGGTTGCCGTCACGGTACACCTTGCCCTGCCCCTCAGGCGGGGTGGCTGCCGCAGAAGGACCGGTGGCCACGGGAACAGGGGGCTGTTCCGTGCCCCGTTTCGGGCCGTCGAGCTTCCGGCCCTCGGCGGTCACCTTTCCCCAGTCCGAAGCCATCCGCGCAGCCACGCCGGCATTGAGCGCGACGGCAGAGAAAGCACCGGCCGGCGAGGTGATGCGGTGGTGGATGGTGTCTGCCCAGGGAACCTGCCCGCCGAGGATATCTGCTGAAATGCCCAGCGCGGCGGCCACGGCATTGGTCATTCCCCATTTGTTGTAGCCGGTGCCGAAGTAGATCTGCCCCTTGCCGCGGGGGAGTTTCCCAAAGAACGGCATGAGGTTGGTGGGCATGTAGTCCTGTGCGGACCATGTATGGGTGGCGACGGCGCCTGGGTAGTGTTGCCCGGCCCAGTCGAGCAGGCCGCTGAGGTGTGCCTTTTCGGACTCGGTGCGGCCCACTTGGTGGCCGTGGCCACCGACCAGCAGCAGGTTCCTGCCGTCAACCTCGTAGTCGCGGAGGGAGTGGGTGGGCTGCTCAACGGAGATGTACATCCCGGGCGGAGGTGCCTGGTCCTCCTGAAGCTGGAGCGCTGCGGCGTAGGAGCGGCTCGGCTTCAGCTTGGCGAAATAGAGGCCGCGGTCCAGGACGGGGATGCCGGTGGCCAGGACCACCTTGTCAGCCCTGACGCTGCCCCGGTCGGTGCGGACGGCAGAGGGGGAATCCCCGGTCACGTCGCGGAGGCGTACGCCGCTGACGATCCGGCCGCCCCGGCTGCGGATATCCGCCACCAGCGCGTCGAGGACGTCCATGGGGTTGATCTGGGCCTGGTTCGGCATGCGCACGGCGCCGTGGACCGGAAACGGCAGGCCGGCGTCACGCACATAGTCCATGTCCAGCCCGGCGGTGGTGGCGGCGCTGATCTCCTCCCGCAACTTCTCAGTGCCCTGCGCGGAGGCGGCGTAGGTGTAGGCGTCGCGGCGCTGGAAGGGGACCTTCTGTTCCTCGAGGTACCGCAGCAGCCATGCCTGTCCTTCCCGGTTTCCGTCAACGTAGGCCTGCACCTGTTTCTGTGAGTACTGGCGGGCGAGCTGGGACAGGAACGTTCCCTGCAAAAGGGTTACTTTGGCCGTGGTGTTGCCGGTGGTCACGGCGCCGGGATGGCGGGCCTCCAGCACCAGCACGCTCTGCCCGGACCTCGCCAGCAGCAGGGCCGTGACCAGGCCGGTGAGGCCCGCGCCGGCCACCACCGTGTCGTATCTGGTGTCCGGTTCGAATGGATCAGATGTAAAGGGGTCCCTGCGGTCCAGCCAAATCGACGTCATGCCAGTTCAAACCTGCCTCCGGTTCAGGGCCTTCACAGGCCACTTTGTGATGGGTCTGTTATGGACCCTTACTATCCGCGGCGGATTTGCTAAGTATACTTACGATGTCGGGGTTTAAGTCTACGGTCGAGAATTACTGGTCACGCATCACCCGGCAGCCAGAATGCATCAACGACACAAGCAGGAGAAATCATGACAACCATGAATTCCGGCGGTCGCACCGTAGGCCGGACCAATATCCAAAAAGCCACCCTTGCCGTAGGCGTGGTCTTCCTCCTGGTAGGGATCCTGGGGTTCATCCCCGGCATCACTTCCAACTACGAATCCCTTGGCTTCGCTGGACACGGATCCGGCGCTATGCTGCTGGGCATTTTCCAGGTTTCGATCCTGCACAATATCGTCCACCTGTTGTTCGGCGTCGCCGGTATCGCCATGGCGCGCAGCGTCCCGGGCTCCAAGAACTACCTGGTGGTCGGCGGCGCCATCTACCTTGTGCTGTGGCTCTACGGGCTGCTCATCGGCCAGGACAGCGGGGCCAACTTCGTCCCGGTGAACACGGCGGACAACTGGCTGCACTTCGTCCTCGGAGTCGCCATGATCGGTCTGGGCGTGGCCTTGTCCCGCGGCCGGGCGGGCGCAGGCCGGACCACCACGGCAACCCGGTAACAACCACCCAGCGCTAAAATCAAGGTTGCACCGCCGCCGGGACGGAAAACGTCCGACGGCGGCGCAACAGTACTGAAGGCGGCCCGGCATGATTGCCGGGCCGCCTTCAGTCATTTCCTGGAGTGGTTGCCGCGTCAGGCGGCCTGGAATGCTCCGATGGAGAGCAGGGCGATCTCCGCATTGCTGCAGGCCGTGGTGGGCTGCGGGATGAACAGTGAGTCGGTGTCCTCCGGCGGGTAGACCCGGTATCCGGCGGCATCCACCGGTGAGCAGCCCTGGTAGTTGCGGGCCTGCGTGTAGCGCAGTACCGCGGTGCCGGTCTGGCCCGGGGCCAGCAGGACGTCCACGACGCCGGCGGAATCATCGCGGGTTGCCGGTGCGCCGATGGGTTCGCCGGCGGCTTCCGCCACCAGGGAGACGCCGGGAAAGCCCCTGAGGATGCAGGGCTCGGAGCCCTTGTTGGTCAGGTTCAGCTTCATGTAGACGCTGCCCGCCGCGCCCCCGCCCGATGCATCGGTGGCAGCGGTAAGGCCGGCTGCCTTGCACAGGCCCGGTGCGCCTGCCGAAGTGGTGCTGGGAGCCGGGGATGACGGCGTGGACGTGGCCGGTGCCGAAGACGCCGGAGCCGGCGTGGTGGCCGACGGGCTGGCGGACGCGCTGGCCTGCCCGCTGCCGGAGGGAGACGCCGTTGTTTGGGACTGCGGCTGGCTTGCACCGCACGCGGTGAGCAACAGCGCTGCCGCTGCGGCCGCCGTCGTCATAACCAGCCCTTGGGGAATTTTCTGAGACCTCATGGCACCACCTTCGCGGTAGCCGTTGCCCGCGTCAACGATGCCGCATGCATGAGGGCAATTTGATGCCCGGATCGTGATGATCCGGGCATCAAACAGGTCCCCTACTTGGTGTCGGGAGCCTGCCGGCGGACCGGGTCCCCGGCCGGCGCAGGACGGGCGGTCCTGCTCCGGACCAGGGCCGCCCCGCCAAGGACCAACCCGCCCAGTCCGGCGGCGAGGCCTGCCCAGCTACGGGCGTCCGCGCCGCTGTCCGTCACGGCCGCTGCCTGTTCCGTTGCCGCGACGGCGTGCGCGTCCGGGCCTGCGGAGCTGAGGCTGTCCGAGCCGGTTGCGCCGTCGCCGGCGGCCGCCGTGATGGTGATCGAGGGAGCGGGGGCCTTCAGATCGTGCGGGTCCTGGCCGTCGGCTGCGACCTGGGACCAGTCTGTCTGGCCGCTCTCGCACGTCTGCAGCGTGGGGAAGTGCAGGGTGGTGCCGGCAGTGTCCGGCAGGTGCACGGAAAGGACCAGGGCGTCGCGGAGTTCGGGGCTCAGCGGTGTCTTGGCCGTGTAGACAATCCGGCTGGTCCGCTTGGTGATGCTGGAACCATCAGGCAGTTTCCGGGGTTCGGTGAACTGCTCGGTCACCTTCTCCGCGGTCCAGTTCGGGTTGACGGTGGGTTGGGCATCATTCAGTTCCTGCGGCAGCGTGATGGCCACTTTCGTGGTGGGGGACGTGTCGCAGCCGTGGGGGATCCCGAACGTCAGCAGCGCGTAGGAGCCGGCGTCAGTCTTGTCCGGTGTCACGCCGACGTGGGCTGAGGCGCCGCCTGCCAGGGCGAGCAGGAGTGTGGCTGTGCCGGCGGCGGCTGCTGAGGTTCTCAGGGTACGGCGAAGGAAGGGGGTGGTCATGGGTTGCCTTTCTGGCGCACGCCTCCAGCGGAGGGTGCAGGGTTCTGTGGTCCCGGAAGCCGGGCGGAGGGCCGGCGCGGGGGTGTTAGAGGGAATGCACGACGACGGAAGGCGGGCCGCGTCTGCTGTCCTGCCGCAGGTTGCGCCAGGGGGAGCGGCGCAAGGGAGAGTGCGTGAACTGGCCGTCCAGGCGTACGGCGGGGATGGGGGCCAACGGGCGGGGAAGCCCGGCGAAAGGCCTGAGCCAGCCGGCCAGTGTCCACAGGGCTGTTTCGCCTTTGGCGAGCAAGAGCGCGCAGCCCAGGGTCGCCGCCGCGTGGGAGGCCAGCATCAGCGGCGCCAGTCCTGGATCCGCGGGGCTCAGGTGTTCGGCAAGGGGAGCGAACCCATGGAACGCAGCCAGGTTGTCGCCGTGCACGTGGCCAGAGTCCGTCCCGGCCGCCGTGGCGGGAAGGGGAGCGGAGAAAGCGGTGAGGAGTTCGTGCAGGGCCAGTTGGCCGCCGCCAAGGAGTGCGGCAAGGGCCGGGAAGGAGAGCCGAAGCCGGGTGGCAACAGTGCTGGCCAGTGCTGTCAGCACCAGCACGGCCAGGAGGATTCCGGGAGCGGGCAGCCGGCCGCCGGCGGCCACGTGGGCACCGGCGGCCAGGGCCAGGGTGCCGGTGGCCAGGGCCGAGGCGCGCAGGAGGTGGAAGGGTGCCCGCCGGAGGGGACCATGCATGGCTGCACCTCCTGCTGTCAGCGGCACTGCGGATCGCACGGCCGGTTCTGCTTACTGGCCCGGAGCCGTGGCTCCGGCCCTCCAAATTCTACCGGTGCTTCAGCCGGTCTCCGGGCCGGCGTTAGACTGCGTGCGTACGTGTTGGCGATCGAAGGAGAAGTTTATGGACTACACCGGAAGCCAGTCGGAGAAGGCCGTTCCCGCCGGGGAACTGGGCCGCAGCCATATTGGGCAGACAATCACTTTCCAGCCGAACGAGTTCACGGTGGTGTTCGGCAAGCTCGCCGGAATCGCACGGACGGAGGCCATGGTCTACCTGTCCCTGACAGGGGTGGGAAGCGGCACGCACCTGAAGGATGAATACGACCTGCCGGCGACCCACGAGGTCTTCGTGCCCGTGGACGTCATTTCCAACGCGGAGTCCACCATCAAGGACCTGTTCGGCAAGGTCCAGGAGAACCTGCGCGGCGCCGGCCACAAGGGTGGCGAGGACCGCACAGACCGGCTCTAGCCTGGTTTCGAGCGTAAAAGGGAAGGGCGGCATCCCCAGGGTGCCGCCCTTTTACACCCATAGTCGTGGGCATTTCGCTTTTCTTTGAAGGGGTATTCATGGGCAATGAAGCTACATGGCAAGAAGTGGTCACGCAGGGCCGTTTCGCGGGCAAGACCGTCATCGTCACCGGTGCAGGTTCAGGCATCGGGAAGGCAACGGCACTGCGGGTCGCCAAGGAAGGCGGCCGGGTGGTTGCCGCCGACATCAGCAAGGAACGGTTGAACGAGCTGGTGGAGCAAAACACGGGACTGGACCTGGTTCCGGTGGCAGGTGACATCTCCACGGAGGAAACGGTGGCAGCGGTGGTTTCGGCCGCCGGCGGCAGGGTTGATGCTCTGGCGAATGTTGCCGGCATCATGGACAACTTCGCGCCGATCCACGAAGTGGACGACGATACCTGGGAGCGCGTCTTCCGCATCAACGTCACCGCCCTGATGCGGCTGACCCGCGCGGTCCTGCCGCTGATGCTTGAGGCCGGAACCGGTTCGGTGGTCAACGTCTCCTCGGAGGCCGGCCTGCGGGGTTCCGCCGCCGGCGCGGCCTACACTGCGTCGAAGCACGCCGTGGTGGGGCTGACCAAGAATTCAGCGGTGATGTACGGGCCCAAGGGCCTGCGGTTCAATGCCGTTGCCCCGGGTGCCACCATCACAAACATCGTGGCCAACTGGGGATCGCAGCTGGCGGCCGAGCGGCTGGGCCCGCTGATGCAGGCCAACATTCCCGCGCCCGCCACGGCCGCCCAGCTCGCCGCGTCGATCACATTCCTGCTGAGCGATGACGGCACCAACCTCAACGGCGCCATCCTTGCGTCCGACGGCGGGTGGTCGGCACTGTAGCCGTTGCCGGCTAAGCTGCCTGGCGGCTTTAGGCAGGCGGACGACGGCGGGACTCCCGCCGTCGTCCGTTTGTCTTAACGCCGGCCCGCTCAGGCCGCTCGGGCTGGGTGCCTAGATCCAGGCCGGTGCCGGGGGCGCGGGGGTAACCGATCCGCCGTCGCGCTGTGCCGTGGTGCCATCCGTGCCGCGGCCGGTGGCCCACTGCGCAATGGCGGCCAGGGAGCCGGACACCACGGTGGGGGAGGAGGCTGCCCTGTCACCGAAGACCAGCGCAGTGGGCTGCCCGGTGACTTCGACCACCAGGTCCTTGTCCGTGCCGCGGGCGTGCCAGGCGCCGGTGATGTCCGTCAGCAGCCGGGCCAGCACAGCCTCCGGGATGTCCTTGAACGTGGCCCCGTTGTCCAGGTCCACGGCGTGCACCCACACCTCCCGGGTCCGCATCCACACGGTTTCCTCGGCAGGAACCACGCGGCCCTGGACGGTCTTGACCTTGTGGTGCCAGGAATCCGCGGGCAGGTCGCGCCATTCCACGTTGAGGTGCACGGCGGAGTGGTCGAAGAGGTTCCGCAGAGCGATGGGACTGAGCGTGGCGCCGAAGTCGATTTCGTGGTTGCGGACCTCCACCGAGGGGTACATGGGGGTTTCCACGCCGGTGGCTGCCCATTCGACCAGCCGTGCGACGGCCCGCGCGTTGTAGCCCACGTGGGCTACAACATGGCGGCGGGTCCAGCCCGGCAGCAGCGAGTCCCCGTCCAGTTCCGCGTCCGTGAGTTCGTTGAGCTTGCGGGCGAAGAACGCGGTGCCGCGCCGGGCCTGCAGGAGCCCGTCGAGCAGGACTGGATCGGTGGTCTGGTCGTGCCGGGCAACCATCAGGCTTCCTTGACCACGCGGTTGGTTAGCTGGCCCAGGCCCTCGATGGTGGTCACCAGGACCTGGCTTTCCTGCAGGTAGCGCTTGGGGTCCTGGGCGTGGCCCACGCCGCCGGGGGTGCCGGTGGCGATCACGTCGCCCGGGTTGAGGGTGATGATGGTGGAGATGTAGGAGACCAGGAACTCCGGGGTGAACACCAGGTCCGAGGTGGGCGTGGACTGCTGGACTTCGCCGTCCACGGCGGAGGTCATCAGCGGGCCGGCGGTGAACTCGTCCTTGGTGACCAGGGCCGGCCCGAACGGGGTGGACTTCTCCCAGGTCTTGCCCTGCAGCCACTGGATGGTGCGGAACTGGTAGTCGCGCATGGAGACGTCGTTCAGCACGGAGTACCCGGCGATGTGCTCAGCGGCTTCGGCTTCGGGGATGCGGCGGCCGGTCTTGCCGATGACGACAGCGAGTTCGGCTTCCCAGTCCACGGTGTCCGATTCCTGCGGCAGGGCCAGGTCGTCGTTGGGACCGATCAGGGATTCGGCGTACTTGGCGAACAGGGTGGGGTGCTCGGGAACTTCCCGGCCCATTTCCTTGATGTGGTTGCGGTAGTTGTGGCCCACGCAGATGATCTTGCCGGGGGAAGGCACGACGGCGGCGAGGTCGGCGCCGTCCAGGGCGTGCGTTGCGCCGTTGGCCCCCTTTGCCGTGGCTTCCCAGTTGGGGTCCTTCAGCAGGGCCCCGACGTCGGAGAAGCCCGGGATCTCGGTGAGGGTGTCGCCGTCCTGGCGGACCGCTGCGGTGCCGCCGTTGTCGAGGCGGAGGGTGAGGAGTTTCATTACTTGGTGCGTCCTTCGATGTAGGTGCGGTTGAAGTTCAGGCGCTCAAAGATGGGGGCGTCGCTGAACCGGAACAAATCAAACTCCGTTTGTGAACCAGCTTCTGCCTGCAGGGACCAGGCTGCCCAGGACGGGACCACGAACAGGTCGCCCTTGGCCAGGACCCTTGTTTCGCCGTTGAGGGTCACGGTGCCGGTGCCTTCGAAGACCTGCCAGACGCTGGAGCCCACCTCGCGGACGGTCTCGGTCCAGGCGCCGGCCCGCAGGCGGTGGAACTCCGCGCGGATGGTGGGCATGACATCCCCGCCGGTGGTGGGGTTGGTGTACCGGATGGCGGCGTGGCCCTGGGAAACGGTGGCGGGGTGGCCCTCGTCCTCCAGGAGCAGTTGCTCGCGCAGGGCGGCGTCGGTGTACTTCCACCGGTACGCGGCGATGGGGGAGTTGGTGGTGTTCTCCAGTCCGGAGAGCGGGCGCAGGCCGGGGTGGGCCCAGAGCCGCTCGGACCGGGAGATGTCGGGGGTGGCCTCGTCGGTGACGCGCTCGGTGCCGAACTCGAAGAACCCGGCGTCGGCGTAGTGGACGAACGGGATGTCCAGGCCGTCGATCCAGGCCATGGGCTCATCGGTGTCGTTGTGGTGGCCGTGGAAGTTCCAGCCCGGGGTGAGCAGGAAGTCGCCGCGGGACATGCGTACGGGATCACCGTTCACCACGGTCCACACGCCCTCACCCTCGACGACGAAGCGGAAGGCGTTCTGGGAGTGGCGGTGCTCGGGGGCGGTTTCGCGGCCGCCCAGGTACTGGATGGCAGCCCAGAGGGTGGGGGTGGCGTACGGGGTGCCGGCCAGGCCGGGGTTGGCCAGCGCGATGGCCCGGCGCTCCCCGCCGCGGCCCACGGGCACCAGGTCCCCGGCACGGGCAGCCAGCGGGTACAGGTCATCCCACCGCCATACGTGCGGTACGGCCTTGGGGGACGGGACCATCGGCATCAGGTCCGCGATCTCGGTCCACAGCGGGATCAGGTTTTCCTTGTTGAAGTCCTTGTACAGCTGCTCAAGCTGGGCAGCCTCCTCGGGGGTGGGCTCGGGAACGTGGTGTTCCTGCGCCACGGATTCGTGCGTTTGGTTTTCAGCGCTGATGGACACTGGCCTTCTCCTTGCGTGCGGACTGACTGCGACGTGGATTCGACCTTAAGGAGCGCGGGCCTGTGATCTCCAACATATTCTGTCTGACAGAATTTGCAGCCTGCGTGTCCTGCACAAGACCCTCAGTTTCCTGCCGAGCCGTCCACCGGATTGGCTGCGATGTCCAGCTCCAGCTGGCGCCGGGTTTCCATCATCACGCCCACCAGCCCTGCGTCGAACAGCGGCCGGAACCTGGCTACCGGGGTGGCCACGCACCGCAATCGCGGCAGCGGCCGTGGCCGCCATCGGATTGCTGGTCCTGGTGACCGGGCCGCCCGTCGCCGTCGTCTATTTCATGCTGGTGCTTGCCGGCGTGGGAACCCATGGCACCCAGTGCCTGATCATCGCCGCCGTGGCCAGCCACTACCCGGCGCACCTGCGCGGCACCGCCCTGGGCTGGGCGCTCGGCGTGGGCCGGATCGGGGCCGTGGCCGCACCGCAGGCCGGCGGGCTCCTGCTCGCAGCGGGCCTGGGCGTCAACTCGAACTTCCTGGCATTTGCCGGAGCAGCCGCAGCGGCAGCAGTCCTGATCGCAGCAGTCGGCATCAAAATCAAGAAATCAACAGCAGTAGGAGTTTCCAATGTCTAACGTCAAAGCGTCCACCGACGTCCTCGTGGTGGGCGGCGGCATGGCCGGGCTCGCCGGTGCGCTGGCGCTGCGCGAGAACGGCGCCGACGTCACCCTGGTTGAAGTGGCCCCCGCCTTCGGTGAAGTGGGCGCAGGCCTGCAGATGGCCCCGAACGCCTCCCGTGTCCTCAAACGCTGGGGCCTGCTGGAGAAGGCGCTGGAAATCGGCGTCCAGCCCAAGCACCTGGTGTTCCGCGACGCGATCACCGGCGAGGAACTCACCCGGCAGACCCTGGGCGGCGAGTTCGAGGAGCGCTACGGCGCCCCCTACGTGGTGATCCACCGCAGCGACCTGCACCGGATCCTGCTCGAAGCCTGCCAGGAAGCCGGCGTCACCCTGGTGAACGACGTCCTGGTGCAGAAAGTGGAAACGGACGGCGACCGGGCCCGCGCGTACAGCGCCAAGGGTGAAGTCTTCGAAGCCGACGCCATCCTGGCTGCCGACGGACTGAAGTCCACCCTCCGCGGCACCGTTGCCAATGACGGCCCCGTCAACTCCGCCTACGTGGCGTACCGCGGCACCGTGCCCATCACGGAGGAGACCCCTGCGGCCGACCTGGAAGACGTGATCGTCTACCTCGGCCCGAACTGCCACCTGGTCCAGTACCCGCTCCGGAAGGGCCAGCTGCTCAACACCGTGGCAGTGTTCAAATCCCCGTCGTTCGAACGCGGTGAAGAGCAGTACGGCGGCGTGGACGAACTCCAGGCGGCCTACAAGGACTGCGTCCCCGCCGTGCAGGAAGCCCTGAAGAACCTGGCCACGGGCATCCGCTGGCCCATGTACGACCGCAACCCCATCGAGAACTGGGTTTCCGGCCGGATGGCTCTCATTGGCGACGCCGCGCACCCCATGCTGCAGTACCTGGCCCAGGGCGCCTGCCAGGCGCTGGAGGACGCGGCAGTGCTGCAGGATGTGGCCAGCAACCGCGTGTTCACGCCCGAAGGGATGGACGCCGGTGCCTGGGAAGCTGCCTTCCGCGACTTCAACGATGCCCGCGCAGCCCGCACCGCCCGCGTCCAGCGCACCGCCCGCATCTGGGGTGAATCCTGGCACGTGGACGGCGTGGCCCGCGTTTTGCGGAACATGCTGTTCAAGAGCCGCGGTGACAACAACTTCCAGTACAACGACTGGCTGTACGGCCGCGATGAGCCCGGCGTTCCCGCCGAGGTGCCGGCCGGCGCCAAGCTCGTGGGGGCCTAAGCACTCCATTGAAGGGCGGGCGGACGACGGCGGGTGGCTCCCGCCGTCGTCCGCCCGCCTTTTGCGTGGGCCGGCCGCGTCCTTTGCGGAGTTACTTCGGGCAGCTGAGGTCCGGGTTGTAGGAAGCGAACATACCGTCCGGGTTGTCCCGCCAGATCCACGCGTGAAGCGCGAATGAGCCGGGGAACGGCCCGTCCTCGAAATCGAGGCCGGCGAGCTCAGGACGGTCGGCCGCTGTGGAGATGAATTCGGCCGCCACCAGCTCGTACTCCCCGTCCTCGTCGGGCATGTACACCAGGACCTCGGGCTTGCGGGCCTGGGTCTTGTCATCGATCCGTTCCGGCTTGGCGTAGTGGAAGCCCATGGCCCCCACTCCGGGCTTGTCGATGCATTCGGTGATCTTTTGGTAGCCGTCCGCCTCCGCGTTCTCCAGCCAGCGGTAGTCGTCGGTTACGTCGCGCAGGACCCTGACCAGCCGGCGCTGGTCGTCATTGTGCCGCCAGTCGTCGCTGTTGTCGGAGCCCCCGTGCCCGGATCCTCCGTGGGCCAGGGCGGTTCCGGGAGCAACTCCCAGGGCAAGCACGGCAGCGGAGGCTACGGACAGCATCCCCGTCTTGGTGCGGTTCATCGTTGATCTTTACCCCTTTTCGAGACCGGTGTCTTCTGTCCAAGGGCTGCGAGCGGTGGGGATGTTCCCCGTCCTGCAGCGGGATGCCGGCAGAACCCCCGGGAACTGCCGGTGAGGGTGCGGTGGGACGTCTCTTTCGTCCATCAATTCGAGTGGCGGGTCAAGTATGCTCCGACGCCGTAAGCAGCCGGTAGGCTACGGGCCGGTAATGGGTGTCCCCTCAGCCTTGGGTGTCCCGCAGGTTGCTCCGATGGGTGCCACCCGTACCCACCGCGGACCGTGGTGGCGGTTAGGTCGGGGCAGGCCCCGTTGATTCCCGGATGGTCAGGTGGGTGGGCATGACGGCCAGCTGGCGGGAGGCGCTTCCCGACAGCGGGTTGAGCTGGGCCAACAGCATGGACACTGCCACCCTGCCTGCCTGCTCAATGGGGCTGGAGATGGTGGTCAGCGGCGGGTTGCAGAAGTCCGCGCCGAAAATATCGTCCGAGCCGATGATGCTCATGTCAGCCGGGACCCGGATGCCCCGGGCCTGCAGGCGCTGCAGCATGCCGATGGCCAGCAGGTCATTGAAGACGATGCAGGCCGTTGCCCCGGTCCTGACCGCTGCGTCGGCGGCGGCAGCGCCCGACGTGGTCTTGGGGGTGTAGGGGCCAATCCGGTGCACTTCCATGCCACGCTTGGTTGCGTCCTCCTCGAAGACCTTCCACCGCATCTGGTTGGACCAAGAAGTTGGCGGGCCGGCGACGTAACAGACTTTGTGATGCCCCAGCGAGGCCAGGTGTTCCAGGGCCTGGATAATGGCGGACGGGGTATCGATCATGACCGTTGGGGCGCTGGTGGATGCCCGGTTGAACGTCACCAGGGGCTGCGACTGCGACACTTCTGCCAGCTGGGCGTCCGACAGGCGCGAGGCGGCAAGGATGAACCCGTCGGCGGACTTGCGCATCTTGTGCAGTGCGTCCAGTTCCATCTCGCTGGACTCCTCGGTGTCCACCAGGAGTTGGGTGACGCCAGCAGCCTTGAGCTGGTGCTGGGTGCCCCGGATGATGTCGAAGTAGAACGGATTGGTGATGTCCGGCACCAGCACCGCCACCGCATTCGTCCGTCCCGAACTGAGCCCGCGTGCCTGCGAGCTGGGTACGTAGTTGAGCTGCGCAGCGGCCTCTTCGATCCGGACCCTGGTGCGCGGGTTTACCCGTTCCGGCCGGGCAAGGGCCCGTGACACGGTGGAGGTAGCGACGCCTGCAAGTTCAGCGACGTCGCGGATGGTGGGTGGCCGGTCCCGCTGCCCGGCGAGGTCCAGGCCGGGCTGGCGTGACGCATTTGATTTGGGTGCTGCCATCGCTGCGGCCTTTCCTTGCGGACCGGAGTCGCCGGCCGTGCGGGGCGTCCAAGGCTGCGCGCCACTGGATACCTGTTGCCTCTATCTGAGCATTTATGGCAACTTTTGGCAACCGCTTGCCACCGGCTTGCCACCTTCCTAGACTGAATTTCGAGTCGCCTGCAGTGATCTCCGCCACAGGACGGATGTGGCCATGCGGGTGTCCAAGAGGAGAAAAACAATGAGGTTTAAATCGACTACTGGGCTCGCGGCAATTGTCACGGCTGCAGCACTCGCCCTGACCGGTTGTGGGTCCGGAGGCTCCGGAAGCGGCGGAGGTTCCAATGCAGGTGGAAAGGTGGACGGAACGGGCAAGACCCTGAATGTCCTGACCGGCGTCCTGGCCCAGTACCCCGAACAGCAGAAACAGTGGCAGAGCGACATCGCCGCCAAGTTCAAGGCTGAAACCGGCGCCGACGTGAAATTTGAGACCTTCGCCTCGGCCAATGACGAGCTCACCCGGATCCAGACCTCGGTCGTGTCGGGCCAGGGCCCTGACATTTATGGACTCGGCACAACGTTCACGCCTACGGCCTACGCCACCAAAGCATTCGTCACCCTCTCGGATGATGACTGGAAGGCAGTGGGCGGCAAGGACCGCTTCAACCCCGCCGCACTCGGCATTTCCGGTCCGGACAAGGACCACCAGGCGGGCATCCCCTTCGTGAGCCGTCCGTTCGTGATGGCCTACAACAAGGACCTGCTGGCAGCGGCCGGCATCGACAAGCCCGCCACCAGTTGGGACGAACTGGCAGCCCAGGCAAAGAAGATGACCAAGGGTGATACCTACGGCATCGCCACCGGCTACAAGGACAACTACGATCCCTGGAAGTTCATCTGGGCCATGTCCGTGCAGGCCGGTAATCCCCTGGTTGATGGCAACAAGCTGAAGTTGGACGATCCCGCCGTCAAGAAGGCCTACGAAACCTACTTCGGCTGGCTGACCGACGACAAGGTTGTTGACCCTGCTTCCGTCGGTTGGAGCAACAGCAACGCCGTGGCGGCCTTTGCCAGCGGCAAGGCCGGCTACCTGATGATGACCACTGGCACCTCTATCCCGACGCTCGATAAGTCGGCCATAGCCGGCAAATACGAGTACACACTGATGCCCACCATCCCCCCGGGTGAGACGCAGTCCAAGTCCGACGGCGACGCCGCCAGCATCCTCTCCGGTGACAACCTGGTGGTGGCCGACTACTCCAAGCAGAAGGACCTCGCGTTCGCCTACATCAAGCTGATCACGTCCAAGGATGAGCAGTTGAACTACCAAAAGATCTTCGGTGATTTGCCGGCGAACGCCGAGGCCCTCGCCAGCCTGACCGATCCGAAGCTCAAGCCGATGGCTGACGCCGCTGCCAAGTCCAAGGCGACCCCCTTTACCGGTGCCTGGGGCGATATCCAGCTCGCACTCCTGAATGTCACCGTCCAGTCCATTCCGGACCTGGCCGCGGGCAAGGTGGACGACTCCGCCCTGGACCAAAGGATCAAGGACGCCCAGAACAAGGGCCAGGCTTCCCTGGACCGGGCCTCCAAAGGATAAGTCCTGATGTCAACCGACGCCTCACATGAAGTCCGGCTTGCGGCGGATACCGCCGCAAGCCGGGCGCCCCGGAACGCGGACGACGCCGGGCAGCAGCCCGGCCACAAGGGCGGAAAGCGCCGCAAGGGACTGAGCGAACGTAACCGGCCGCTCTGGATGTTGATCCCCGGCGGGGCCCTGATGATCATCATCATCGTGCTCCCGCTCCTGCTGGGCATCTACATGTCGGTCCTCAACCTGGACCAATACACCCTGCGGAAGTGGATCAGTGCACCGCTCATCGGAGCCGAAAACTTCGTTGAAGCTGTGACTGCTTCGCCGCTGCTGCACGCCGTCTGGCTCAGCGTCAGCTACTCACTCCTGGCCATGGTGGTCACGCTGCCGCTGGGCATCGCCGCCGCAGTGGCCACCCAGAACGCCTTCAAGGGGCGGGCAGTGATCCGCTCGATCTTCCTGATCCCGTACGTCCTCCCATCCTTCGTGGTGGCCACCGTCTGGCGGACCATGCTCCAGCCCGGCGGCATCGTGGACGAAGCGTTGGGAACAGTGGGGATCCATGTTGGGCTGTGGCTCAACGGCCCCCAAACCTTCTGGACGCTGGTCCTGGTGCAGATCTGGGCCTCCTGGCCGTTCATCTATCTTCTGGCCCTGTCCGGCCTGCAGTCCGTGGACCACGAAGTGCATGAAGCTTCGGCCCTGGACGGGGCATTGTGGTGGAACAAGCTGCGGTACGTGGTCTTCCCATACCTGAAGGGTCCGCTGGCGCTGGCGTTCCTGATCGGGATGCTGCACCACATCAACAACTTCACCCTTCCGTTCGTGCTGTTCGGCGTCCCGGCCCCGGCCGACGTCGAGGTCCTGCCCATCCTGACGTACGTCACCAGCTTCCAGAGCTTCCGATTCGGCCTGAGCGCCGCCATGGCCTTCATTTCCCTGGTGCTCATCGCCATCCCGCTGTTCGTCTACCTCCGCGCCGTCAAGCTTGACGACGCCGAAACACCAGGAGCCAAGAAATGAGCGCCACGACAGCCACACGGCGGAGTGCGCCAACCTTTGAAGTTGACCGTCCGGGTTCGCACCGGCAGCACGAGGTGCTGCGGCTTCTTCCCACGCCGTTGCTGATCTTCGTCCTCGTCTTCCTGGGCGCCCTGGTCCTGGTCCCCGTGCTGTACATCTTCCTGGCCTCGGTGAACTCGGACATCGGTGTGGCCAACGGCGAGTTCTGGCCCTCGACGGTCACGTTCGAGAACTACTCGAAGATCTGGACCACCGTGGGCCTTGCCACCGGCCTGACCAACAGCGTCCTGGTGGCCGGGGCCACCGCAGTGGTTTCGGCCGCACTGTCCGTATCCACCGCCTTCGTGCTGGTCCGCTACACCTTCCGCGGACGGCTGACCATCCTCCGCGGCCTGCTGGCACTGCAGTCCGTGCCCGGAACCCTGATGGTGCTGCCGGTCTTCGTCCTGTTTTCCTCGGCCGCGACCTACCTGGGGATCCAGGTCATCGGAACCCAGTGGGGCCTGTTCGTCACCTACCTGACGTTCGCCATGCCGTTCTCCACGTGGGTGATGGTCACCTACCTTCGTGGGCTTCCCAAGGAGCTGGAAGAGGCCGCAAGGATCGACGGCGCGTCCAACGTTGGGGTCCTCTTCCGGATCATCCTGCCGCTGAGCTGGCCCGGCATTGTTGTCTCCGGCATCTTCGCGTTCCTGCTCGGCTGGAACGACGTGCTGTTCGCCTCGGTGATGACGCGCCCCGAAAGCCAGACGGCCGCCGTCGCACTTCAAATCTTTGGTGCCTCCCAGGAAGGCGGCGCCATTCCCTACTACGGCCAGATGATGGCGGCGGCGCTGGTGTGTGCCGCTCCTGTGGTCATTCTCTACCTGATTTTCCAGCGTTACCTAGTAGGCGGGCTCACCGCCGGAGGAGTTAAATAACCATGGTTTCGACCATCCAGGTCACGTGGCAGCTGTCGGGCTTCGGCGACGAGATCGACGACGACCCAGCGGTCCAGATCGCCGTGCTGCAGGCCCTCGGCGCCAACCACATCGAGGTCCGCAGCGCGTGGGGCACCAACATCGTGGACCTCAGCGACGAACAGCTCCAGGCCCTCGCGGCCCTGCTGTCGGAGAAAGGCATGAAGGTTTCGGCCATCGCTTCGCCCATCGGGAAGGTGGATGTCAGCCTGCCCGTGGAGCACGAGGTGGAGCGGCTGCGCCGCGCAGTGAACGCCGCTCAGGTGCTGGATGCCAAGTACATCCGCATCTTCTCCTTCTATTACGGGGAGTCGGTGCAGGTGGACAGCATCCGCGACGCCGTCATGGAGCGAATGCTGTCCCTTGCCGCTGTCGCGGAAGAAGCGGGTGTGATCCTCCTGCACGAGAACGAGAAGGACATTTTCGGGGATGTTCCTGACCGCGTCCTGGACATCATCGAAACCGTCAATTCGCCCGCCCTGAAGGTGGCCTGGGACGCGGCCAACTTCGTCCAGGTAGGGGTCAAACCCTTTGACGAG
This sequence comes from Pseudarthrobacter defluvii, assembly GCF_030816725.1. NCBI lineage: Bacteria > Bacillati > Actinomycetota > Actinomycetes > Micrococcales > Micrococcaceae > Pseudarthrobacter > Pseudarthrobacter defluvii. Next base: position 3,656,321 of record NZ_JAUSYG010000001.1, on the reverse strand, counting down.
GGCTACGCCAAGCTGCGCCCGCACCTCGAGTACCTGCAGGTCAAGGATGCCCTCTTCGCCAACGGCCACGTAACGCCCGCCGGCGAAGGTGACGGGGACCTGCTGAAAACAGTGGAAGCCCTCAAATCAGACGGCTACCAGGGCTTCGCCTCCCTGGAGCCGCACCTGGCCGGCGCCCACGGGCTGGGCGGTTTCTCCGGCCCCACCGCCTTCGGCATCGCAGCACGCGCCTTCGCAAAAGTCACCGCAGAAGCAGGAGTCCAGACCGCATGAGCACCTTGAACGTAGCCATCACCGGATGCGGCGTTATCGGCCGCACCCACGCCGTAGCCCTGCGGTCATTCCCCGAGGTGCGGATCGTCGCGCTCGTGGATGCCATCCCGGCGGCGGCAGAAGCGCTGGCCGACTTCATCGAAAAGCAGGGCGGGCAGCGGCCGGCCCTCTACACCACGCAGGCGGAGGCCTTCGCGGCTGAGGACATCGACCTCGTGGCACTGGCAACCCCCAGCGGCCTGCACATCCAGCAGAGCCTGGAAGTCCTGGCGGCAGGCAAGCACGTGGTGATCGAAAAGCCCCTTGACGTTGACCTCACCAAGGCCCAGGAAATTGAGGCCGCCGCCAAGGAAGCCGCGGAAAAGGGAATCGTGGCGTCGGTCATCAGCCAGCACCGGTTCGACCAGTCAAGCGTGGCTGTCGCCGACGCCATCGCCAAGGGCCGCTTCGGCCGGCTGACCTCCGCCATCGCATCCGTTGCCTGGTGGCGCAGCCAGGGCTACTACGACTCCGGCGACTGGCGCGGCACCTGGACCATGGACGGCGGCGGCGCACTGATGAACCAGGGCGTCCACACCGTTGACCTGCTGCTGTGGTTCATGGGACGCCCGGTGGAGATCCACGCCCACACGGCCCGGCTGGCCCACGAACGCATCGAGGTGGAGGACACCGCCGTTGCCACCGTCACCTTTGAAAACGGCGGCCTGGCAGTCCTGCACGCCACCACCGCCGCCTACCCCGGGCTGACCGTCCGCGTCCAGCTCATGGGATCTGAAGGATCGGCCGTGGTGGACAACGACCGGCTGCAGTACTTCCACAGCAGGGACGCAGGCGGCGAGTCCGCGGACATGGGGCTGCAGGGCGGGGGCAACCAGTCGGAAGAGGAACTGGCCAAGTACCCGGAGGAGGACTACAAGGCCGCGGACCCCACCACGTACCCGGCAGGCCACGTCCGGCAGTACCGCGACATCCTGGCCGCCATCGCCGGCGGACGGCAGCCCGGCGTTACGGTCAGCGACGCCGTCAACGCGCTCGCGGCGGTCCGCTCCGTCTACGTTTCGGCCACCCTCGGCCAGCCCGTCCTTTTCGACGACGTCCTGGCGGGCAAGTACAACGACCTCGAAGTCCGCACCGGCAACACTGCGGCAGAAAGCGCCTGAAGCCATGAAGTTCTCAGTATTTACGGCCTCCACCCCCGAATGGACTCCGGAAGAGGCAGTTGAGCAGCTCGCGGCCCAGGGCTGGGACGGCGTCGAATGGCGCATCACCGACCAGGCCGACGCCGCCGCACCCGGCTTCTGGGCCGGGAACAAGGCCACGATCCCGCTCACTGGAATGGAAGACCACCTGGACCGGGTTGCGGCCATCACCTCCGGTGCTGGTTTGGAGTTTTCCGGCATCGGTGGCTACGCGCGGTGCGACAACCACGCGGACGTGGACCGGATGCTCGCAGCCACCGCCAGGCTGGGGGCTGGCCAGGTGCGCGTGACAACCCTTCCGCTGGGTACCGCGGCGTGGGGCAACGAACCGGCCAGCGGCACGCCCTACCCCAAGCTCTTCGAGGGAGCGCGCCGCGATTTCGAATGGATCGCCGAGCGGGCAGCCCACCACGGAGTGAAGGCGCTGGTGGAACTGCACCACAGGACCATCACCGCTTCGGCGTCGTCCGCGCTGCGCCTGCTGGACGGGCTGGACCCCCGGCACGTGGGCGTCATCCACGACCTGGGAAACCTGCTGATCGAAGGCCAGGAGGATTACCTGCCCGCGTTCGAGCTCCTGGGCGACTACCTGGCACACGTGCACGTGAAGAATGCCGTCTGGGTCAACAGCGGTGAAGCCGACGAGTCCGGCGCAGCTGTCTACCGCAATGAGTGGGCTCCGCTCCGTTCCGGCCAGGGCAGCGTCCTCGAGTACTTCAAGGCGCTCGCCGCGGTCGGCTATGACGGCTGGGTGACCGTTGAGGACTTCTCCACCGAGCTCCCGCTGGCCGAACGGACAGTGGATAACCTCGACTACCTCCGCTCCACCGCCGCGTTGGCAGGGCTCTCCGTCGCGGCAGGGAGGCGTTGACCCATGGGACAGCCTATAGCTGACCACCCGGACCGGCTGCTGCCAGCCGATCCAGGGGTCCGGGACATCGCACGGTCGCTCTACAAAAAGGTGGAGGGGCTGCCGATCATCTCCCCCCACGGACACGTTGACGCGGCAGTCATCGAACAAAACACTCCCTTCCCTGATCCTGCCGCGCTCCTGGTCACTCCGGACCATTACGTCACCCGGTTGATCCACGCCGGCGGGGTGCCCCTGGACCAGCTGGGTTTGGGTAGCGGGCCGGCCGATTCACGGCAGGTATGGCGCCACTTCTGCGAAGCATGGCCCAACTTCGAGGGAACAGCGTCCGGCTACTGGATTCGGCAGGAGTTCGCCCACGTCTTTGCCATCGATGAGGAACCGTCTGCGGACAACGCCGACCGGCTCTACGACGCCCTGCAGGCCAAACTCTCGGAGCCCGGGTTCCGGCCGCGGGAGCTGTTCAAGGAATTCAACATCGAGGTGCTCGCCACCACCGATGACCCCCTGGACTCACTGGACAGCCACGCCGCCTTGGGCGCGGACCCCTCCTTTGCAGCCCGCGTGCTGCCCACCTTCCGGCCCGACCAGTACCTGAACATGGCGCACCCGTCCTGGCAGGACAACGTGGAGCGCCTCATTGGGGCTGCGGGGGACGGCGCCTCCGGTTACGCGGGATACATCCGGGCGCTCGAGGCACGCCGGCGCCACTTCGTGGAACGCGGCGCTGTGTCCGCGGACCACGGCGTCTTTACGCCCACCACACTGAAACTGGACGACGCCGAGGCGGAGCGGCTTTTCGAGCGCGGCCGGTCCGGTCAGGCGAGCGGTGCGGACAGGGACGCCTTTGAGGCGCACATGATCTACCAGATGGCGCGGATGTCGGTAGAGGACGGGCTGGTCATGACCATCCACCCGGGTTCGTTCCGCAACCACCACACGCCGACGTTTGAGGCCTACGGCGCCGACACCGGGCACGATATCCCCGTGGCGGTCAACTACACGGAAGCCGTGCGACCGCTGCTGCAGGACTTCGGGACGGCCAAGGACTTCCACCTGGTCCTGTTCACCCTGGATGAGACCGTGTTTTCCCGCGAACTGGCACCATTGGCCGGGTTCTACCCCTCGGTCTACCTGGGCGCGCCGTGGTGGTTCCTGGATGCGCCGGACGCCATGCTCCGCTTCCGCTCGGCGGTCACGGAGACGGCAGGATTCTCCAGGTCCTCGGGCTTCATCGACGACACCCGGGCGTTCTGCTCCATTCCCGCCCGGCATGACACCGCACGGCGGATCGAGGCATCCTTCCTGGCACGCCTGGTCGCGGAACACCGGGTCACGGAAGAACGGGCGCACGAACTGATCGTGGACATCATCGACGCATCGCCACGGCGGGTGTTCAAGCTGTGAATGCCGCGCCGCCTGCACTCGACCGCAGCCTGAAGCCGCTGCCCAAGGCCCCGGTGCGCATCGTGCACCTGGGCCTGGGGGCGTTCCACCGATCCCACCAGGCCTGGTACACGCAGCATGCCCCGGACACGGCGGAGTGGGGGATCGCGGCGTTTACCGGCCGCCGTCCGGACGCCGCGGAGGCCCTGTCCGCGCAGGATTGCCTCTATACCCTGGTGGAACGGTCGGGCCGCGGTGACAGCTTCGAAGTCATCGGGAGCATAGTCGAGGCGGTGGACGGGGCCAACATCGCCCGGCTTTGCGAGCTTGTCGCGGCGAAGGAGACGGCGGTGGTCACGCTGACCATCACCGAGGCTGCCTACGGGCTGGCGGCGGACGGAACGTTCGACGCCGGCGCTCCGGCTGTTGCGGATGACCTCCGCGCGCTGTCGGCAGCGGCAGCCGGGGAGGCAGGAGTGCCCGGCTCCCCGTTGGGGCGCTTGGTGCTGGCCCTCGCACGCCGGATGAACAGCGGCGCTGGTCCGGTCGCCGTCGTCAGCTGTGACAATCTTTCCGCCAACGGTGAGGTGGCCCGGCGCGCCGTCGTGGGCCTGGCGTCCGGCTGGGGTTCCGGGCTGGCTGAGTGGATCGAGATGAACGTCAGCTTCGTCAGCACCTCGGTGGACCGCATCACGCCACGGACAACAGAAGAGGACATCGCGGAAGTGGCGGAGCAGTGCGGCTACCGGGACAGCTCGCCGGTGGTGGCCGAACCCTTCCGCAACTGGGTGCTCAGCGGGGACTTCCCCGCGGGCCGGCCGCGCTGGGAGGAGGCCGGCGCCGTCGTGGTTGACGACATCGAGCCCTACGAGAACCGCAAGCTATGGCTCCTCAACGGTTCGCACTCCATCCTGGCGTACGCCGGGCAACTCCGCGGGCACAGCACCGTGGCCGAGGCTTTGGCCGACTCCGCCTGCAGAAAAGCCGTGGAGGACTTCTGGGACGAGGCCGCGCACCATCTGCAGGCTGCCGGCCTGGACATCCCCGCGTACCGCCAGGCGCTGCTGGAGCGATTCGGCAATGCGCGGATCGCCCACCGCCTTGCCCAAATTGCAGCCGATGCCACCACCAAGCTGAGGATGCGCGCCGTGCCGGTCCTGGCGGCGGAACGGGCAAGCGGCCGCGCCGGCAGCGGGGCCGCGCTGATGCTTGCCGCCTGGATCGACTACGTGGCTGTAACTGATGACTTCCAGGATCCGCTGGCCGCGGACATCCGCAAGGCCAATGCGCTGGAGGGCGGGCAAAGAGTCCAGGCCCTGCTCCGCCTCGTCAGCGCGGACGTCGCGGACGACCCCCACATCGTTTCCCTGGTGTCCGGGCTGTGCGGCACCTTCACCCCCCAAGCCGCCGCTCCCACACCCCTTTAGACCCTGCTTTTACCTCCGGAAGGAACAGCTGAATTCCATGAAAATCGTTGCCGCTGACGTCTTTGTCACTAGTCCGTCCCGGAACTTTGTGACGCTCCGGATTACTACGGAGGATGGTGTGACGGGGATTGGTGATGCGACGTTGAACGGTCGTGAGTTGGCGGTTGCCGCGTATCTGAAGGAGCACGTGGCGCAGCTGCTGATCGGCAAGGATCCGCACCGGATTGAGGATACGTGGCAGTTCCTGTACCGGTCCTCGTATTGGCGGCGCGGCCCGGTGACCATGGCGGCGATCGCTGCGGTGGATATGGCCCTGTGGGATATCAAGGGCAAGCTGGCGGGGATGCCGGTGTACCAGTTGCTGGGGGGTGCGTCGCGGAGCGGGTTGCGCGCGTACGGGCACGCCTCCGGTGCGGACATTCCCTCGCTGTTCGATTCCGTGCGGGAGCACCTGGAACTTGGGTACAAGTCCATCCGCATCCAGACCGCCGTCCCCGGCATCAAGGCCGTCTATGGTGTTGCCGCGCAGGCGCAGGCGTCGGGGGAGCGGTATGACTATGAGCCGGCCGGCCGCGGTGCGTTCCCGGTGGAGGAGGACTGGGATACCCGGGCGTATCTGCGGCACTTGCCGGGGGTGTTTGAGGCGGTGCGGAATGAGTTCGGGCCGGAGATCCCGTTGCTGCATGACGGGCATCACCGGATGACGCCGATCCAGGCCGCGAAGCTGGGGAAGGCGTTGGAGCCGTATGACCTGTTTTGGTTGGAGGACTGCACGCCGGCGGAGAACCAGGAGGGGTTGCGGCTGGTGCGGCAGCACACCACGACGCCGCTGGCGATCGGTGAGGTGTTCAATACGGTGTGGGATTACCAGACGCTGATTAAGGAACAGCTGATCGATTACGTGCGGGCCGCGTCCACCCACTTTGGCGGGATTTCCCCGTTGAAGAAGGTGATGGATTTCGCCGCGCAGTACCAGATCAAGTCCGGTTTCCACGGTCCGACGGATATTTCCCCGGTGGGGTTCGCGGCGCAGCTGCACGTGGGCCTGGCGATCCACAACTACGGGATCCAGGAGTACATGCAGCACTCGGACAAGACCAACGAGGTCTTCGAGCAGTCCATGACCTTCGTGGACGGGTACCTGCACCCGGGCGACAAGCCCGGCATCGGCGTCGAATTCAACGAAGAAGCCGCAGCAGCCTACCCGTACCAGCAGGCCTACCTGCCCTACAACCGCCTCGTCGACGGCACGGTGCACGACTGGTGAGCACGGCCAAGACTGGTGAGGCACCAACAATGACAAAGCACCGCATCATCGTCATGGGTGTTTCCGGCTGCGGCAAGACGACAGTGGGAGGCCTCGTGGCCCGCGAACTGGGCGTGCCCTTCCTGGACGGCGACTCGCTCCACCCGGTGGAGAACGTGGCCAAGATGGCGGCCGGCACACCCCTGACAGACGAGGACCGCTGGCCCTGGCTGGCGATCGTAGGCCGGGAGCTGGCTGCCGCCGGGGACGGTGGGCTGGTCCTGGCGTGTTCGGCGCTTCGCCGCAGCTACCGCGACGCCATCCGGGAACAGGCACCGGACACCATCTTCCTGCACCTCAACGGCAGCAAGGAGGTGCTGGCGCAGCGGGTGGGCGGCAGGGCGGGGCACTTCATGCCGCCAGCGCTGCTGGATTCCCAACTCGCCACCCTCGAACCGCTGCAGTCGGACGAACGCGGTGTGGTGGTGGACATCGCCGCGCCCGTCCCGGAAGTGGTGGCCGGGGCACTCAAGGGGATTGCCGCCGTCGTACTTCCCGCCAAGCGGACGCAGGGCACCGGGCCCCGCCAGTTCGACGTCGACCTTTCCGCAGCGCCGTTCAACCTCGACGGCGAGGCGGCCGCGTGGGTGGAGGGCACACTCGCTGCCATGACACTCGAGGAGAAGATCGGGCAGCTTTTCATCAACCACAACAACGACTACTCGCCCGGGTGCCTCGACGAAGTGCTGGAGAACTACCACGTGGGCGGCATGCGGTACCGTCCGGGGCCGTCCGCCGCGGTACAGGAGCACATCCGGTACGCGCAGTCCAAGTCCCGGATCCCCTTGCTGGTTGCGTCCAACCCGGAGATGGGCGGGGCCGGCAGTTGCGACGACGGGACGTTCGTCTGCACACACCTGCAGGCCGGCTCGCACCCGGACAAGACCATTGCCCGGCAGATGGGGCAGGTGGCCGGGGTGGAGACGGCGGCGCTGGGCTGCAACTGGGCCTTCGCTCCGATCGTGGACATCCACTACAACTGGCGGAACACGGTCATTTCCACGCGCTCCTTTGGCAACACCCCTGAAATCGTGGTGGAACGCGCCAAGGAATACTTTGACGGGATCAGCGAATCACCCACCGCTTGCGCGATGAAGCACTTCCCGGGCGACGGGGTGGACGAGCGGGACCAGCACGTGGTCACCTCCTACAACACCTTCAGCTATGAGCAGTGGGACCGGACGTACGGGCACGTGTACCGGGAAATGATCGCGCACGGCGTGCAGTCCATTATGGTGGGGCACATCGGGGCGCCGGAAGTTTCCCGGCATTTCCGCCCCGGCTTGTCCGACGCTGAAATCCTGCCCGCCACTTTGTCCCCCGAGCTGCTGCAGGACCTTTTGCGGGGTGAGCTGGGATTCAACGGCCTGGTGCTCACGGACGCCTCGCAGATGATCGGCCTGACCCAGGCGATGAAGCGCAAGGAACTGGTGCCTGCAACGATTGCTGCCGGCTGCGACATGTTCCTGTTCTTCCGCAACCCGGCCGAAGACTTCCAATACATGCTGGACGGCTACAAGTCCGGCGTCATCACCGATCAGCGGCTGCATGATGCACTGCGGCGGATCCTTGGACTGAAGGCGTCGCTCGGGCTGCACCGGAAGTCCCTGGACGAGCTGGTTCCGCCGGCCGAAGCGCTTGCCGTCATTGGATCTGCTGCGCACCGTTCGGTGGCTGCGGAGATCGCGGAAAAGACCGTGACGCTGGTCAAGGACACGGCTGGAAACCTGCCCATCACTCCAGCGACGCATCCCCGGATCCGCTTGTACGGCATTTCCGGCGGGGCAGACTTCACCCGCGCCGACCCGCTGGCCTACCTGGAAGTGGTGAAGGAGGAACTCGAGGAAGCCGGTTTCGAAGTGCACCTCTTCCGCACCGCTGAGCAGCGCGAGGCGGCAGGGGAGGCCGGGATGAACTTCATGCGCGTGTTGTCGGAGGAAGCCACGGGGGACTACGCGGACAAGTATGATGCTGCGTTTGTCTTCGCCAACGTGAAAGGCTTCGCGCAGGAAGCGGCCATCCGGATCAAGTGGTCCTCCCCGATGGCCGCGGAGATTCCCTGGTATGCCACGGAAGTGCCCACGGTGTTCGTATCCCTGAACCAGCCAAACCACCTGATCGACGTGCCCATGGTCAGGACCGCCATCCACGCGCATGCGGGGACGCGGGAGGCTATCCGGGCTGCGGTGGAAAAGATCCAAGGGAAATCAGAGTTCCAGGGCACGTTCAACGAGAACGTATTTTGCGGGTCATTCGACACGCGGCTGTAGAACCAGTGCCTAAGCAAGGAGGCGCCACCGCTGCTGCGGTGGCGCCTCCTTCGTTTTATGACATCAGGACGTCAGGTTCCTGGGAATCCTAGGCGTCTTCACGATCCGGGTTCTCCAACCGGAAGAAGTTGGACTGGTTGCCGTCCGTCCGCTCTTCCTGGTAGATGAAGTTCAGCCGCCGGTCGTCAAACGTCTTGAACCATTCCTCCCAACTGACTTCGCGAAGGTTGGCGTCACGGTCGCGGAAATCGATGCGCAGGACACCAAGGTGGTCCCCGTGTTCAGTGCCCTCGACCGTGGCAGGGATGCCGCCGCGTTCTTCGGCCCACTGCCTGATGACTTCATGGTGCGTGGTTGCCAGGCTGCGGCCCTCGCGTTCGGGCTCCTCCTCGGGGGAAGTGATTTCCTGCGAATACTTCAGGGACTTGGACGAGTCATCGCCGTAGCGGATCTTGCCGCCGTCGGGGCCGGCACCGAGATCTTCCGCATCTCCTCCGGCAGCCTTATCCCCGTTGCCTCCGCCGCCTTCCTGCCGGGCCTTGGCTACCTCCGTCACCAGCTCTTCCTTACGCATGCCCGAAGCGCCGGCGATATGTTCTTCCCGCGCTTCCTTGCGGAGTTCATCCACCTTCATCTTGCGCAGTTCCGTCTCGCTCACATCAGGGGTGTTGGGGGTCTGGTTGCCGGGCTTTTCACTCACGTCAGGTCCTCCTTTTGCAGAACGCTTTGCAGAATCGACAAATAAATAATAAGGCTGCTTACTTTCTAACCCGTGCCGGATGTCGCGTCAAGCACCGGAGCCGGGCTTCCCCATCCGCCCCGGTTACCTCGTCATGGACCGTGCCCTGCTGCTGGGCATTGAGAAGCGCGCTGAGCGGGACGCACCCGGCCAGGTGCCGGCGTCGGAAGTCGCAGCGACCGGGGTGGAGCTCACCGCTCCGTGTGCTGTGCCTCCGTCTGCTGTGCTTCACTCGGGACGCCGGGTCGGCTGCCCTGTTCCGACAACCATTTGATGGCTTCGGACTCGTTGGTGAAATATGCGGTGGGGGTCAGGGACCGCTGGGAGAACGCAGCCACGACCTTGCCCATTGCCCCGTCCCCGATCAGGGCCACGGCGGAGAACCCGCGGTACGCGTTCATTCCGGCCCTGGCTTCCGGGGTCAACCCGGCAACTCCGGCGAAATTAACGAGGAGGGGCAGACTGCGACCGCCGCTCAAACCCTCCAGGACACGGGCAGCACGCACGGCGAGCTGGTACGTGATGTGCACTTCCGGTAGCCACTGCAACCGGAGCATCCCCCTGTCGGAAGAGGCAGTAAAGAATTCGTTCATTGCTGTCCTGGTTTTCGTCAGAGGGCTCATATTCCAGACACTTGACTAATTGAAACCCCATTCTGCCGGATGGGTACGACACAAAGTCCAGTGGATGGGTCTTTGGTTTGTACGCGCGGCTGATTCTCCTCTGTAGGGTGGGTCAGTGGACTTCGCTCGTGAACTTGCTGGGGGCATTGTGCTGCGTCCCGTCCTCCGGTCGGACGCAGGCCCATTGGCCAGGGCGTTTCAGGCGAACCGGTCCCACCTTGCCCCTTGGGAGCCGGTCAGGAACGAGGAGTTCTATACCGTCGAGGGACAGCGCCAGGTAATTGAAAGACGGCGGGCCGAACTTGAAGCAGGGACCTCGCTTCCGTTGGTGCTGGCAGGACGGGAAGATATCGTCGGCCTGCTCACCCTCAATTCGATCGTTCGCGGCGCCTTCCAAAACGCCCACGTCCGCTACTGGATCTCCCGCGAGGTCCAGGGAGCAGGAGTGATGACGGCAGCGGTGGCTGCCGCGGTCGATCTGGCGGGGAACGGACTCTGCCTCCACCGACTTGAAGCGGCCACCCTGCTGCACAATAAGGCGTCCCAAAGAGTCCTGGAAAAGAACGGTTTCGAAGCGTACGGTACGGCCGCGGCGTACCTTCGCATTGCCGGTCGGTGGCAGGACCACCGCATGCACCAACGGATCCTTTAGCCGGTTGTTTCGGTCATGTCTTTTCCCCTGAGTGGCGGCCTTTGCCGAGAAGGACGACGGCGGCAATCACCCAAAATGCCGCCGCCCCAGCTGAGGGACGGCACGAAGACGATTCATGAGGCGTTCCCGGAGGCCGCCATAAAGGAGTTGATGGACGCGTCCGCAGCGGGGGTGCGTGCATCAGCATCGCCAGGGGCAGGCTCCCGGTCCGGTCGTAAACCCAAACCATCAGCACCGGTAAGCGGGCAGCCACGCAAACAGGAATACGGCCACAATGAGCGCGGCGGGCATGGCTCCTGAAGGATCAGTGCTGTCGGCGAACATGGGGTAGTGCCAGGCACCCCAGAGCAAGGCCATGGTCGATCCAGTGGAAACAACGCCGTGCCGTCGGCGCAGGCGAGGCAGTGCGAAGCCGGTCCAGCCCAGCTCTTCCAGCATTCCGACCATGAGACCCACGGCTATCCCGGCTAAAAGAAGGATCAGCACCTCGTCCGCTGTCGGCACGCCACCGGAGTATGGCGGGAAGATGGCGGCGACTGCCGCGGCTGTCGCGGCCATGACAGGTGGAACCACCCGCCATCGGCAGAGGCTGGCTCCCAGCCCGCGAAGTCCCGCCTTCCCATCGGGAAAGCGGGTGAGGACGAGCCAGAACCTGGCCATCTTCACCGCACAGATCCTGATTTTACCGGAGGGCCTACCGAAGAGCAGGTCAAGGAACAGTTCGTCACCTTGGTCAAAGGCATCGATTTCTGAGCCAGCCCGTGGGAGTTGGGGAGGGTGTCACGGCACCAGCTGAAGCCTGGTGTTTCCTGACACGACTCGTGGGTGACGCGGCGGTCGCTGGCAACCCGGTCCTTTTGACCCTGGGGCCCGGCTTGGCGCAACACTACGCTGATGCCATGAGCGACGTACTGACGCTGAGTCCTCCGGTTCAACGCAACGTGGGCGCCAACCGGGCGCTGCACCCAGACCGTCTCTGGATCCGTCTAGTACGCGGCGGCGCCGGACTTGCCATGCTCGCGGCCCTCGGCCAGGAGCTATACGACGCGACCCAGCCCGGCAACTCCGTCGACATCCCCCAGCTCATCTCCCAGTTCACGTTCCAGTCAAACCTCGTCCTCGGGCTCGTGTTCCTTGTGTCCGCCGCGCGGCCACGCGCGCGGCTACCACACTGGTGGGATCACCTCTTCGGCGCCCTCGCGTTCTACCTGGCGATGACGGGCATCATCTATGTGGTGCTCGTGGCCCCGCCTGACGAACCGTGGTGGACGCTGGACATGTACTGGCCCTGGATGGTCACCCACCGCATCGCACCGCTGGTCGCGGGGCTCGACTGGCTCCTCGTCACGCGCACCGTCCGAGGCCCGTGGCGGCGGCCCCTCGTCTGGCTTTGTTACCCGGCGGTGTTCCTGATCTTCTCCTGGGTGCGCGGTGCCCTCGACGGCTGGTACCCCTACGACTTCCTCAACCCGGGGCTCGACGGCGGCTGGCCGGCAGTCATCGCCACCAGCGCCCTGGTACTCGCCGCGTTTCTCGTGGTCGGCATACTCGTGCACCTCGCCGGCAATACCCGGGTGCGTCTCGCCCGCGGCCCCGGAAAGGAAACCGCTGCCCAGCCGGCAGTCACAGCCGGCTAGAGGCGGAACCGGGCGGACCGATGCCCCTTAGGCCCGGGAGCGATGCGCCGGTCACGGCCGTGTCCCCCATGGTCGCGCGCGGTCAGAACAGGGCCATCTCCACACCAACACACCCCAGAGAGATACAAGCAGGAGGGGAAGCCTCCGACCTGGCCTGGTTCCCCCCGGATGACCTTCCGTCGCCGATCGTGCCCCACGAACACCAGGTGCTTTCATCGCTGCGTTCGGGCTTACCCGCGATCGTTTCTTTCGGGTTCTGCTGACCTGACCGTGGCTGCGTCATCGTCGACTACACCAGTTCGGCGATCACTGACGATTATTGATCCATGGGATCCCTTTAGGATCATGAGTCCTCCGCTGTCCATCGCCCGCGAACTCGGGCGTTTGGCAGAGCCCTGGTCCTCTTCACCGTGCCTTGTTGCGTTGGTCCGCCACGCTCAGGTCACTCTGCATCAACCGATGGATCAGCAGCAGCGCGAGCACAGCGACCCATGCAAGGGTCACCAGGATGTTGACGCGTTCACAGAGCCCCGTCCAGGGCGTGGGCAGGTTCGTCTGCACAGCCGAGGCGTCCCCGGCGGTGAGCAGGCCGAAACCGATGAGCAGCAGGATGGTGGCGGCGGTGTACAGGCGGAACCAGAGACCGAACGCAACTGCCGACGAAACCATCGCCGCCAGCATCAGCGCACTGGTCACCGACACAATGATCAAATGCGCTGTGTCGGCTGCTGTGGCGCCGCCGGCGGCCAGTACTTCGCGGGTGTGCATCGAGGCGAACGGGTAGGCCAGTCCGGCCAGCACGTAGGCGCCGAGGAGGATACCGGTTACGCGAAGCGACCGCCGTCGGCTCCCGGACCGCCAGACGCCGGCCGCGAATGCCGCCAGCAGGGCACTCCACAGCAAGCCCAGCCATACCCAGACGGTCCTGGTGGAGACATCCCATGCCGAGAGTTCACTGACCGTCTGTGACATCGGGTCGTACCCGGGGTATCGGATCAGCCAGATCATGGTTGCGTAGAGCAATGAGGCTGCAATGCCGCTCAACGGCAGCAGCGCGGGTCGGAGACTGGTCGCCCGCAGCGGGTAATGAATTGAGCTGGACCTGTTTTACCTTCCATCTTTTCCTCGGGATGACCGGCTATCTGTCTTCTCCCGTGCACTTGGCACAACGTGAAGCACTACGGCTTCCTGCTGTACCTCGCTGCTGTTCCGAGGCCTTCAGGTTTGGATCGCAAGCGTCTTCTGCGGTCGGTCGGCCGCCAGAGTCGCGGCCACGAGGACCCACAGGGTGGCACCGAAGACGAGGTTGAAGATCAGGTCCGGTAGTCCTACCATCGCCGCAGAGCCGAGGAGAAACGCACTGGCGCTGATCGGCAGGTGCATGAGCATCGCCATGAGCACGCTCTGGGTATGGTCGTAGACCCACACCATGAGTACCCGGTAGGGCAACAGCACGGAGAAGGCCATTACGGGCACGTAGAGCGCCATCGGGATAGCGCCACTGTCGGTTGCCAGGTAGATCGGTGAGTGCAGCAGGCACCATGGCAGGCCCACAAGGAGCCCGGTGGCCAACAAACTGTGCCGCTTGCGGTGTTCGGGAGTAGCGAACCCTGTCCAGCCGAGCTCTTCGAAGAAGCCGGCGACCAGCCCAGCCACGAGAGCGGCGATCAGCAAGCTCGCCCTGTCCTCCGCGGTGGCGATGTCGGGGAGGAAGGCCTTTGAGGTAAGCAAAAACGCAAAGAGGATCGCCGCCTGCAAGAGCGGGGCGGTTAGCAGTGCGACCGCGTACCAGCGAATGCCCACCCGCCACCGCATCGACCGCGCTCGTAGGTCGCTCAGGCCCGCCCGGCCAGAGGCGAGGGCGATCACCACGACGGCGGCCAAGGCGTAGCATAAGGGACCAGCCAGGACGGCGGTCACGTACATGACCGGCCCCATCTCCGCAGCAGAGGCCGCCTCACCGCCGGCCCCGCTGCCCAGCAAGGCAACGGGACCGGCGGTGAAGATGAGAAAAACCAACACCAGAACATAGAAGGTGATCACCGTATGCCTCTGGATGAAAGCACGAACAGACCGATGTTCCCTTGCCTCCATGGCTGTTGCCCTTCTTTGTAGTCACTAACAGACTCACGGGCAGGGCAGCTGCCCGCCAGAGCCCAAGGGCCCCAACACCACCATCCGAGGACGGGGCGCGGCCGGGCCTTGATCCCGACCTCCACTTCCTCGCCGTGAATCCGCATCATCTGCATGACGCAACGGCGGCAGGACCAGACACTGGACCGAACCCGGGCAACAGCCAGGACATTAGCGTCCATCTATCGGCAAGCCCCCCAGTGGCTGGTGCAGCGGGGAAGCGAAACCATCCCACACCGTTCGCCGGTGGCCCGCACCCGGGCGGAAGTTCCTTCCCACAGTCGCTAACAAGACCTGCCGCCTGAACAAATTCGTGGTAAACAAAGTCAAAGTACAAACGCTGAGGGGCTTTTCTGATGGAGACAGTTACATTTAGTCATCCGTTTGGAACCAAAGAGCCGGGTTCGGTGCTGCCTGCCCCAAAACCAAGGCCTACCGCTGATCCTTCTGCCAGCCCCGCGACCGTCCTTCTCTTTTCTTCCCAAGGCCGTGAACGCGAGGTGCAGGGACTCATCCACGACCTCGCCGTCCTGGCAGCGAAACAACATCCCATCGCATAAAGACGGCTACAGTGAAGCCGGAACAACCGGGTTATGCGGTTCTGCCCGACATGGACGACACAAAGCTGCTGGTGGACCTCACCAGTTATGCCAGCGACCTTTCCGAGGCTTCCCACACCCTGGCGCAGGCCTTGGAGGCTGGTGAAGAGTCTCCACTCCGGGGGCCGCTGACGTCACATGCCGTCACGGCCTACATCCGCCCGTTCATCCTCTCCAAGGTCCGTGAGCGTCTGGATGAAATGCCGGGAATTCCAGCTGTGCCCGTCGCGCTGGTGCCGGTCCACAATCTGGTCAGGAAGTATCGCAACACCACAGTTGCGCATTCACAGTCTGATTTGACTATGCCGGTGCCGGTTGCTGTTTTGGATACAGAAGGACAGGTCGTGAACGTTATCGGAGTATCCCTTGTTCAGCCGATGCCCCGCGTCATTGCCGAGCAATTACACAGCCTGATCTCGGTCATGGAAGACATCGTGGAAAAGGCAACAGAACCGGTCAGGGAGCGGCTACGGGCCTGGTCGAAGCAGCAGAGCCCGGAAGACGTCAGCAGATGGCAACTCCCGGAACTGGTCCACGCTGTAGACACTGATTTCACTGCCGGCCGGAAGAGAAGCCGGTCGCCGCGTTATACAAGCTACTGGCACACAGAGGACCCGCCAGCGCCTGATCCAATGGCCAGAGGCGGTGCGAGTTCCATTCCCCAGCGCCCCCTTCCGGTGAAACCTGGCAGTGATTGAGCTTGCAGAAAAGACCCGAGACCGGGAAATGGCGGTAGAGGCTGCACGCCGGGCGCTCGGTCTCGCTGATCGAGGGCCTGTGTTCCCCCGGCACAAGACAGTTCGCGTCGTTCACGCGGAACACCAGACCCTTGCACGACTGAAGCGTCTCGCGCCGTAGAGATGGTGTCCACTGGACCCGCGTAGGCGAGCTGACCCTTCACGGTGTTGCCAGCTCCGGCGGATCAGGGGACATCGTCGAAGTACTGCGCCACGTCATAGTTGCCGATCAGCCTGGCCAGTCCCGCAGGGGTCTGCCCTGACTGGTTTGAATGCAGCGGATCTGCACCGCGGGAAGGCAGCAGATCGATCATCCAGGGCCGGCCGCTTGAGTTGAAGACAGCAACAAACAACGGTGTATTGCCGAAGGAGTTGACCTGGTCGACCGTCGCGCCAAGGTCATGCATTGCCGCAGCAGCTCCCAGGGCGTGTTCCTGGGACGTGAGATGCAGCGGAGTGAATCCCTGCCTGTCGGCTGAGTCTACGGACTCACCCTCGGCTGTCAGCCGCCTCACCTCATCCGCGTCATTTGTGAGTGCTGAGCAGTGGAGCGGGGACCGGCCGGCGGGATCCACGGGTACCTCAATTCCTGGTGCTAGGGACACCGCACCATAACCGATTCTTTAGCTGGTCCATTCGGTCAAATGGCGGCAGTTGCCGCCGCCGTGGCCCGGCGAATTGACGTCTTCCATCCCCACACAAAGTGCTTAGCGCCCACCGCAAAGTCCCGGTAGTTCGATGCGAAGGTCGCCGACTCCTTGGCTTTTGAGGTCAACCACTTGAAGACAGGCCCAGCGGACTTCCCCGGTGGGAACAGCAATAATGTCGCCCTGCTCCAACTGGCTACTGGTCCTTGGGCTGAAGGGGAATATACGACGGCGGGGAACGAGAAGGCCAAGGACGCGCCCATGATGGTGCTTTAGTCGATGATTCGGCTGGCAGCGGAAGTAACGTCCTACGGTCTCTGGCCGCTGCATGCGGAAAGGTCAATAGTCCGCAACGCGTTCGCCGGAACTCCACACTTCAACCCGTCGACAACTTCTTCCGGTCCACGTGCCTGGTGTCGATGCCCACGTTTGATCCGGTGGATACGGAAGAAATGAAGGGGAGCGGAGGGACGAGAGGAGCTTCCGTGTTGTGTTTCCAAAAGGAGCACTTAAGAAATTCTGTTACTGCTGGGTTACCGCCAGGCCGATTCAGGGAAAGAAAAAGGCTCTGATTCCCTTAGTTCTAGGGGAATCAGAGCCTTCCTCATCAGCGGTGACGGTGGGATTTGAACCCACGTTGGCTTTTACACCAAACAACATTTCGAGTGTTGCACCTTCGGCCGCTCGGACACGTCACCAACCTCAATAGGGTACCGGAGCAAGGCCTGCATCCCCAAAACGTGTGGGCACCGCTCGCAGCAGGTGGCCCGAGTATGGCGATGAGTCCGCAAGCGCAAGGGAAAGGTGACGGCAGCGCGGGAGACCTTTGGTGACCGTCGACTGCCGTCTGGCGTGAATGTCAGACCCTCCCCTGATGATTAGTACATGGGAACACAGGCGGTGGTGAGGGCCTTTGAGGACATCAAGGCTGCCCTTGCTGTGCTTAATGCGGAGGTGGACGGGGCCGGTTCGGAGCCGTTCTCTCAGGCTGATCCATTGGCTGGCCTGGCGGATGGCTGCCTGGACATTCTTGCCGGTTCCCGGGAGGTGGAGGCTGGGGTTGCTGCGGTGAAGGCCAAAGCCGCGGTGAAGTTCGCGGACAGTGCCTGGGCAGTTGCGGGGCCTGATGTTCCTGTGCGGGCGCAGGAGATGGCGGTAGCGGCGGAGATTGGGTGCGTTTTGGCGCTTGGGCCGCGGGCCGCTTCCTCGTTCCTGTCGACCTCCTATGCTCTGAGGTCGACGTTGCCTCGGACGCTTGAATCTTTGCAGGCAGGTGTCCTGTCGTGGCAGCACGCGGTGGCGATGGTGGATGAGGCCGCCAGCCTCGATGCTGTGGGGGCGTCGGCGTTGGAGGGGCATTTCCTGGATCCTGATGCATCTGACCCGGCGCGGGGGTGCCCTGCCGGTGAGATGCCTGCGCATCGGTTTCGGGCCAAGGCCAGGACGTGGCGGGAACGCCACCATGCGGAGAGCATTGAGAAGCGGCATGCGAAGGGGGTGGCGGACCGGCGGGTGGAGTTCCGGGCGGACCAGGACGGGATGGCCTGGCTGTCAGCGTGCCTGCCCGCTGCTCAGGCCCTGGCCGGGTGGAACCGGCTTACGGCTATCTCGCGTGCCATGCAGGGACCGGAGGAGCGCCGCGGCATGCCGCAGTTGCGGGCCGACAACTTCGCCGACGCGATTCTTGGCAGCGGTGCCACGGACGACAGACATACCGCAGCGGGGGTCGTGGAAGGAGCGGGTTTACCGTCGTCGCCGATCCGGGCGCAGGTGTTGGTCACGGTCCCGGTGTTCTCCCTGATGGGTATGACCGATGAGCCGGCGATGCTGGACGGGTACGGCCCCATCCCGCCGTCGATGGCCAGGGACCTGGTCGCGAACGGTGCCGACTCGTTTTACCGGGTCTTGGTGGATCCGCGGGACGGGGCGCCGCTGGAAATCGGCCGGACGGGCTACCGGGTGACCGGCGCGATGCGGGCCTGGCTTCGGATGCGGGACGGCAAGTGCCCGTTCCCGGGCTGCAGCAACAACTCGCTGGACAACGACGCCGACCACATCCTCGCCTGGGCCAAGGGCGGCACCACCGGGATCGCCAACCTGGGTCAGCCCTGCCCGAAACACCACAAACTCCGGCACAGCACCGGCTGGCAACCCACCCCGGCCACCAAAAACGAACCACCCGGCTGGACCTCACCCACCGGCCGGCACTACCAAAGCGAACACCAGGACTGGGAACCACCACGCTGGCCCGAGCACTTGGTGCCGCAACTGAAGCCGATGGAAAGGGCAACCTTCGGTTTCCCGGATTTGGTCAGTGTTGGCCTCTCGCCCGGAGAAGCTTGCCTTGACCGCATTCTCCACCCGCCCTCGGCCTGAGCTGTATGGGGGAATTCACCGCCGGCTGCATCGCACTTCATCCCACGTGCGTATCCTTTACGTGCTCACCCCATGCGCGTTCATCCCGCACGTGCCCAAGGGCAAGCGCCCCAGAAAACCCGACACCCGCCGTCGGACTTTCCCCGTTCATGCGCGTCCGGCTAGATTCATCAGCAAGATGACAAACTCAGAAACTCCCATCCACGCAACCGCATACTGGACCACTGCCAAGGAGCACGGCGAGCTGAGGGCCGAAGAAGTGCCCGCTCCCGGACCGGGTGAGGCGCTAGTCCGTGCCCTGTATTCGGGCATCAGCAAAGGCACCGAAATGGTGGTCCACGCAGGGGCCGTTCCGCCGCGGGTTGCAGAAGAAATGCGCGCCCCGCGCCAGGAGGGGGAATTTCCGGGACCGGTGAAGTTCGGTTACCTCTCTGTCGGTGTCGTGGAGGAAGGGCCCGAAGGGTGGAAAGGCCAACGCGTCTTCTGCCTGAACCCGCATCAGGACCGCTACGTAGTTCCCGTCGAATCCTTGACCAGGATCCCCGACGAGGTCCCTTCTCGGCGCGCGGTCCTCACGGGCACGGTCGAAACGGCAGTCAACGCCCTGTGGGAGGCCGGGCCGCGGCTGGGGGACCGGGTGGCGGTCGTCGGTGCGGGGCTGGTGGGCGGCATGGTGGCCACCTTGCTCCGTACCTTTCCGCTCCAGCGCCTGCAACTGGTGGACCTTGACCCCGGAAGGAAGCAGCTCGCGGACACGCTTGGCGTGGACTTCGCGCAACCGGATGACGCCCTGGCGGACTGCGACATCGTTTTCCACTGCTCGGCCTCCCAGGAGGGCCTGGAACGCAGCCTGCAGCTCCTCGGCGATGAAGGGGACGTCATCGAGATGTCCTGGTATGCCAACCGGGAGGTCACCGTGCCGCTGGGGGAGGACTTCCACGCGAGGCGGCTGTCCATCAGGGCCAGCCAGGTCGGCATGGTGGCTCGTTCCCGGCGCCACCGCCGTACCAACGCCGACCGCCTGGACCTTGCCGTATCGCTGCTCAAGGACCCGGTTTTCGATGCGTTCCTGACCGGGTCGTCACGCTTCGAGGACCTGCCGGATGTGGTGCAAAGCCTGGCCGACGGCACTCTCGAAGCCCTGTGCCACGTCGTTGAGTACCCTGCATCCACCCCAGCCACCGACAACTACCAGAACTTGAGGTAACCCATGTTCAGCCTGACCGTCCGCCGCCACTTCATGATCGCCCACAGCCTTCCGCGTGAGGCGTTCGGGCCCGCCCAGGGCCTGCACGGCGCAACCTTTGTCGCCGAGGTGACCTTCCGCCGTCGTGCGCTCAACGCCGACGCGATCGTCCTGGACATCGGCGCCGCCGGGACCATCATCGAGGACGTGCTGGGCGGCCTGAACTACCAAAACCTGGACGAGCACCCGGACTTCGAAGGCCAGTTGACCACCACGGAGGCACTCGCCGAATACGTCGCCCAGAAAGTTGCTGCCAAGATCAGGGACAGCGACGACGGCCGTGAGCTGGCAGGAATTGACGTCACCCTGCGCGAAAATCCGGACGCGTGGGCCACCTACTCCCTGGATCTCGCAGCCTAACCGTGCGCCCTGTGCGGCTGCTCGTTCCCGGCAATATCCGCCACAGCTCAGGCGGCAACGTTTACAACGCGCGCCTGGTAGCCGGCCTGCAGGCCCTCGGTACACGGGTAGACGTCATCAGCGTCGAGGGAAGCTGGCCGGAGGCCAGCGCCAAGGAACGACGCCGGCTGGGCACCCTGCTGGGAGCATGGGAACCTGAAGCGGATCCCGGGCGGGCAGTGGCCATCGTGGACGGGCTGGTAGCGGTTGGCGCCCCGGATGAGCTCGAGTTTGCGGCAAAGGCGGGGCGGAAAGTATGGGTCCTGGTGCATATGCCCGTGCCGGAAAGTTTCGGGACGGCTGCCCTGAAAAAGGAGGCCAGGGCCCTTCGCGCAGCGACCGGGGTGATCTGTACCAGTTCCTCTGCGGCGTCCGTGCTGGCGAAGCGGGGACTTCCGCAGGCCGAGGTTGTTCTTCCTGGAGTTGATCCTGCTCCCCGGGCCTCCGGCTCCACGCCTCCCCACCTGGCCGTCGTCGCCGCCCTGCTGCCCAACAAGGACCAGGTGCTGACCGTCGAGGCGCTGGCCCGGATCCAGGACCTTGAGTGGACTGCGTCGTTCGTGGGGTCTGACCAGGCGGACCTGGACTACGCGCAGGAGGTCGGGGCTGCCATCGCGGCCAAGGGACTGCAGAACCGGGTGCGGATTCTGGGTGAGCTCACGGGAGCGGCTCTCGAAGCAGAATGGGCGCGCACTGACCTGACGTTGCTGGTATCCCGAATCGAGGCTTTCGGAATGGCCGTCACCGAGTCGCTGGCCCATGGAATCCCAGTGGTGGTCCGCGAGGGCACGGGGGCAGTGGAAGCGCTTGGGATGGCCGGGGTGGCAGCGAACGACGGCGGGCCGCGCCTCCCGGGGGCAGCGCTGCCACTACCCGCCGGCGCAAGTGAGAGTCCGGACCGGCTGGCCGCCACCCTGCGCCACTGGCTGACGGACCAACAACTCCGGCACGCCTGGCAGGCAGCGGCGATGGAAGCGCGGACCAGGTTGCCGGGCTGGGACAGCACCGCCGGGCGGATGCTGGCCCTGATAGCGGGGCAAGACTGAACGAACGGCTAGAGAGCGCTCCGGTGCCAAGCAAAAAACTCCCGCAGCAGCAGTGCGCACTCTTCCTCGCGGACCCCGGGGTACACCTCAACCCAGTGGTTTAGCCGGCGTTCGCGAAGGATGTCGAACACTGACCCCGCAGCACCCGCCTTCTCATCCCAAGCTCCGAACACCACCCGGGGGATCCGCGCCAGGACAATCGCGCCCGCGCACATGGCGCACGGTTCCAAGGTGACCACCAAAGTACAGTCGGACAACCGCCAGCCGTCGTCCCGGCCGCCGCCCAGCCGCGCCCTTTCCTGCAGCCGTCCGGCCGCTTCCCTGATGGCCACCACCTCGGCGTGGGCCGTGGGGTCACCCAGCTCTTCCCGTTGGTTCCGTCCGTAACCCAGCACATCGCCGTCGGGCCCTATCACCACGGCGCCAATCGGCACGTCCTCCGTGGCGAGGGCCCGCCGTGCCTCAGCCAGGGCAAGGCCCATCCAGGCATTGTGATTCTTCTCCGGCAAGGGCATGGCTCAATGATAGTTTCGAGGGATACTAAGCTTGCGTTCTTTTCCCGGGAGGCATGATGAGCAGGCTCCACGACCGCCTGGACAGATGGTTCAAACCCTATGCAGCCCTCTGGCTGACCTTGATTATCGGCGGAACCGTGGTGGTCATGATGGCGCTGGCCGGCGCCGAGGTTTATGACGATGTGGTGGGCAAGGACGGGCTGGCGAACCTCGATGTTCCTGCCCTCAACTACGCGGAGTCGCTGCGAAACCCCGGCCTCGATGCCTTTGCCACAGGGTTCACCAACATCGGTGGCGGCATCGGGATGCCCATCCTCGCCAGCATCCTCACCGCCTGGCTGACGTTCCTGAGCCGGACGTGGCGGCCCATCATCCTGGTGGGCGGCGCGGCCACGGTCTCCATCCTGGCCACCACCTTTGGCAAGAAACTGGTGGGCAGGACCCGGCCTGATCACGCAGACGCGGTGCCGCCTTACGAGGATTCGCCGTCATTCCCCAGTGGTCATACGCTCAATACCACCGTGGTGATCAGCGTCCTCCTGTACGTCCTTTGCCTCCAGTTCCACATGCTCTGGGTAAGGGTCACGGCAATCACGGCCGGGGTGATCTTCATCATCGCCATGGGGCTGAGCAGGGTCTTCTTGGGCCACCACTGGCTGACCGATGTCATGGCGGGGTGGACTCTTGGTCTGGCCTGGGTGGCGATCGTCATTTTGGCGCACCGCTTATTCCACCTGAGCAGGCGCAGGCAGCATGCGGGCCCGGCCCCCACGTTCGACCGTCCCGTTGTGCGGGACGTCGTCCTCGAATCCGTGCACGACGGCGGCGACGCCGGCAAAGAGGGCGCCCACGGCAGCCGGGGCAAGGACACCGCCGGGTGATAGTTTTGGGGGATGCGCACTCTCGTTGTTGACCACCCCTTGGTCGCCCACAAGCTCACTGTCCTCCGGGACAAGAACACGCCGTCGCCGGTTTTCCGCCAGCTGACGGAAGAGCTGGTGACCCTGCTGGCCTACGAAGCCACCCGGGAAGTCCGAACCGAGCCTGTCACCATCGAGACGCCCGTCAGCACCACCATTGGCACCGCATTCACCAAGCCCACGCCGCTGGTGGTTCCCATCCTGCGTGCCGGCCTGGGGATGCTGGAGGGCATGACCAAACTGGTCCCCACGGCCGAGGTTGGCTTCCTGGGCATGGCGCGTGATGAGGAAACGCTGGACATCATCACTTACGCCGAGCGCCTGCCGGAGGACCTGACCGGGCGCCAGGTCTTCGTGCTGGATCCCATGCTGGCCACCGGTGGCACCCTGCGTGAGGCCATCAAGTTCCTGTTCAAGCGCGGCGCCTCCGACGTCACCTGCATCTGCCTGCTGGCCGCCCCCGAGGGCCTGGCCAGGCTTGAAGAGGAGCTGTCCGGCGCGAACGTGCACATCGTCCTGGCTTCGATCGACGAGAAGCTCAACGAGAAGTCCTACATTGTGCCTGGCCTGGGCGACGCTGGCGACCGGCTTTACGGGATCGCAGGGTAGTTTTCACCCTTTTTCAATCGGCGTCCCGCCGCTAGCCTGTCCGGATGGACTGGAAGCTGGAACTTGTTTTTGTCCCCGTGTCCGACGTTGACCGTGCCAAGGACTTTTATGTCAACAAGGTGGGCTTCAATGCGGATTACGACGAGCGGCCTTCGGACGATGTCCGCTTTGTGCAGCTGACCCCGCCGGGCTCGGCCTGCTCCATCTGTATGGGCGAGGGGCTTTTGGACGCCCCTCCCGGCACGGGGACCACTCTTCAGATGGTGGTCGACGATATCCAAAAAGCGCACGACCACCTCAAGAACAACGGTGTGGACGTCAGTGATATCGAAGTGCTGCCTTGGGGCCATTTTGTGTACTTCGCGGATCCGGACGGGAACAAGTGGGCCGTGCAGTACATCCCGTGGCGGAACACGGGGCAGGGCGCCGGGCAGGGCGCCGGGCAGGACGCCACAGGGCAGGGCAACGGTTAAAAACAAACCGCGGGCCGCATCGTGGTGATGCGGCCCGCGTTTGTCGCTGGAATTCCCGTTTGCCCCCTGGCCAAAGCGTACGACGGCGGGTGGCCGGGAATACGCCGCCAGCCGCCCTCAAAGCCGGGGAGGCTCAGCAGGAGGTTCCCGTTTAGGGGTTCGGCCGGCGGGGGAGAGGTGTTTAGTACCAGTTGTGCGCCAGGTGGAAGTTCAGGGCACCGCACGGCGACTGGTAGCTCTTCTGGATGTAGTCCAGGCCCCAGTTGATCTGCGTGCGGTAGTTGGTCAGGTAGTCCGCGCCGGCACTTGCCATCTTCTCGGCGGGCAGGGACTGGACGATGCCGTACGCCCCGCTGCTGGCATTGGTGGCCGTCGTGGTCCAGTCGGATTCCTTGGTCCACAGGGTTTGCAGGCACTGCATCTGGTCGGGTCCCCATCCGAACGTGGCCAGCTGGCCGGCGGCGTAGGCCTGGGCGCCGGCGGGATCGTTGACTGCGACGGCGGGGGCCGGCTCAGGTGCGGGAGCGGGAGCGGGCTCAGGGGCCGGTGCGGGTGCCGGGGCCGGTGCTTCTGCCGCGGGGGCTGCCGGTGCCGGTGCGGGAGCCGGTTCCGCGGCCTGCGGCTCTATGCTGATCGCGGCAGGAGCGGGGCTCGCTGCCGGGTTGGAGCGGACTTCGCTTTTCTCGATGCTCATTTGGGCGTCGGCCGCTGCCGTGGAAGAGTTTGACTCGGTGGATGACACCGGGGTCATGCTGCTGGTGGCCTGGCCCGCCGCGCCTACCCCTACCAGCACCGCGCAGGACGCTGCAAGGATGCCGGCACGCTGGCCAAGAGTGGTCTTCTTTGCCGGCTTTTTGGCCGGTTGCTGCTTCGCCCGATGTTTAGCGTTGGCCTGCGGGCATGCTTCTGCAGTGTTTTTAGACATGATGGATCGCCTCTCACACCTGCGGAGTTAGCTGTCGGGTTCGGATGAGGGCATCCGGCCGCACGGAAAGATCACGTACTGGCTTAACCCCAAGGGCGTTCATTCGCCCGGGACGATGGGTCCCCCGCCTCTGCCGTTGCTCAATCGGAATCCGGGGAAGCGGCAGAGCTTGGCGTCAACCCGGGATATGCGGCCCGAACGGGAGCCGCACCCAATCGACGGTACAGGAAGAGCGCGCCAAAGTCACATTTAGGTAACGGAAGTCACGATATTCAGCGCGTCGATTTGCGGTGCTCCGCGGGTTCTCCGTTACCGAGTGGCGCCGCCGGATTGTTGCTGCCAGGTACTAGGCCCTGGCCGGCCCGGCCGCGGGCAGGCGCACGGCGAACTCGGTCCTGCCGGGCCGGGAGACCAGTTCCACGGTGCCGCCATGGGCCGCCACGATGGATTCCACGATGGACAGGCCCAGCCCTGATGATCCTTCCCAGCCGGAGCGGGCGGTATCTGCCCGGGTGAAGCGGGAAAAAATGCTGCCTTGGAATTCGGCGGGAATACCCGGGCCATCGTCGGTGACCGTGACCACCACGCTCCCGTCGGCGGAACGCATCACGCCTGTGGTTACGGTGGTGCCTGCCGGTGTGTGTTTCCGGGCGTTGGAGAGCAGGTTGGCCAGCACCTGGTGCAGCTGGGTGGTGTCCCCACGCACAATGACGGGTTCGTCGGGCAACGTCAACTGCCAGGTGTGGCCCGGTGCCATGACCTTTTCGTCGCTGACCGTTTCGATGACCAGCTGGGTCAGGTCCACATCGGTGGTTTCAGTTGCCTTGCCCTCGTCCAGCCGGGCCAGCAGCAGGAGGTCCTCCACCAGGGCTGTCATCCGTTCCGACTGGCTCTGGACGCGGCCCAGCGACTTTTGCCCGTCCTCGGTGAGGTGTTCGGTCATGCGCATCAGCTCGGTGTAGCCGCGGATAGCGGTCAGCGGCGTTCGAAGTTCGTGGGAGGCGTCAGCAACAAACTGGCGCACCTTCATCTCACTGCGTTGCCGGGCCTCAAGCGCGCTGGAGACGTTGTCCAGCATCAGGTTCAGGGCGTGGCCTACACTGCCCACCTCAGTGGTCGGGTGCGCCGCAGATGGTGGCACGCGCACTGCGAGCGCCACCTCGCCGGCATCCAGGGGCAGCTTGGAAACCTTGGTGGCGACGTCGGACAGCTGCTCGAGCGGCCGCATGGTCCTGCGGATGAGGGCAGTGCCGGCGAGCCCGATCAGGACAAGGCCGCCCAGCGAGACCAGCACCATGGTCAGCACCAGGGAGGCCTCGGTGCTTTGTTTTGTGGCCAGCGGCAGGCCGGTAATGACCACATCGCCGTAGGGGGTAGCAGTAGCCATCAGACGGTAGTCGCCGTTGGACAGTTCGCGGTCCACCGGCACGCCGTCATGGGGGAGGGCCAGCAGGGTGGCAACGTCCCGGGATGTCAGGGAGATGCGGGTGGCATCAGAGGAAAGGAAACCTGCCTCCCTGCTGATCTGTTCGTTCACCACCCGGGCATTCAGTGTTCCCACGCTTTGCCCGCGTGCGTCCAGGGGATCTGGGCGGCCGGACGGGTTGCCTTCCGGCGGCCGGCCGCGGGAGGCCAGCTTCAACTGCGCATCCAGTTGGTTGGTGAGAACCACGTCCATGGAGGCATAGCTGACCACGCCGATCGCCCCGGAGATCGCCACCAGGAGCGCCATGGAGAGCAGGATCAGGCGGGTGCGGAGGTGCCAGGTTGAGGGGTTGAGCCAGGACCGGCCTGCGGGCCGGGGGACACCGGAAAGCGATGACATGCTTTTCGCTGGCTAGTCTGCGGGCTTGATGACGTAACCCGCCCCGCGCACGGTGTGGATCATCGGCGGGTGGTTGGCTTCGATTTTCTTGCGGAGGTAGGAAATGTACAGTTCCACGATGTTCGCCTGGCCGCCGAAGTCATAGTCCCAGACGTGATCGAGGATCTGTGCCTTGCTGACCACGCGCTTGGGGTTTTCCATCAGGTAGCGGAGCAGCTCGAACTGGGTGGCCGTGAGCTGGATCTGCTCCCCGGCGCGGGTGACTTCCCGCGTGTCCACGTTGAGCACCAGGTCGCCCACCACCAGTTCGGCGGTGTCCATGGCGGCCACCCCGGAGCGCTGGACCAGGCGGTGGAGGCGCAGCAGGACTTCCTCCATGCTGAAGGGCTTGGTGACGTAGTCGTCCCCGCCGGCAGCCAGCCCCACGATGCGGTCCTGTACGGCGTCCTTTGCCGTCAGGAAGAGCGCAGGTACCTCCGGCGCAAAGGCGCGGATCCTGCCCAGCAGCTCCACGCCGTCGAACCCGGGGAGCATGACATCCAGCACCAGGACGTCCGGGTGGAAGTCCTTCGCCAGCTTCACGGCCGTGGGCCCGTCCCCGGCCACCGCCACGGACCAGCCGGCCATGCGCAGACCCATGCTCATCAGTTCGGACAGGCTGGGTTCATCGTCCACCACCAGCGCGCGGATGGGAGAACCGTCCGGGTGGGTGAGCTGCGGAAGGTTGTTGGTCATGGGGTGGGGGGATGCCATGGGACAACTCTCCGATCCGTCGGTTTGCCGATGCTTTGCCGTTGCTGTGTTCCAGCTGTGAACTCCAGCCTAGCCAGCTGAGGCCTCCGGCAGCTGCCCGCGGGCGCCGCCACCGGCACCACAGGTCACAGGCGGGCATGGCCTGCTCCACAGCCACCGCACAGTAAAGCGGCAGAGCCTGTTGGGACAACAGCATCAGCAGTTCTATCTCCAGGAGAAAAGCATGAGCCTGCATCCAGCCGGGACGCTTCCGTTGCCGTCCCGCCCTCCGGAGGATGGGGTACGACGCCGGCACAACGCCAGGTGCCCGCCGGCACGGGGTGGGGCCTGCCGCAGCAGTACGCACCAAACGCTTCACAACGGCCCGGGAAAGGAACCTGGACGGCGAAGAAGGGCCTCCTGGTAGGGGGAGTGGCGGCGGTCGTTGCCGCGGCTGACGGTGCGGGCGCCTATGCCGCCGGAAACGGGGCTGCCGCTGCTTCAGCCAGCAACGGCCTGGGCGCAGGTGCCAACGGCCAGTTCGGTTCCGAAGGGCAAACCGGTATGACAGGCCCTGACGGTTTGGCGGCGGGTCCTGGTGGCCAGACCGGGATCCTTCCTCCGGGGAGGAGGAACTACGCCGGAAAATCCGTCGGAGGCAGGAAGTCCGCTGGACACGCCCCACCTGGGTCCCCGCAATTCCACGTCAAACGGTTGAATTTCGCCCCGGTTCGAAAATAAGGCTCTTGGCCGAACATTATTTCTCTTGGGCCACAAAAAGGGCACTTCCGCCGGATGGGAATCGGAAAAGTATCCTGCTGCCGAAATAGTGACATGCGGCACAATTCGCGGTTTCGTCTCACCATGTGGACGATTCCGTTCATTGTTACTTGCGAGTTGGCATTGTTACGCTGCACACTTCCAATGTGAACAAGAACTCAACAGCACCTGCAGCCGCAGAATATTGGCCCAGCACATCCGCTGCTGCCGACATGCGCTGTTGTCGAATGCACGCCTGACCTTCCCACCCACCGAAGTTCTTTAGGCATTCGCCCCTTAGCCCAGCGTCGGGCGCCCTCCCCGCTCTGTGCAAAACGGGGAAGTCAGCATTCGAGCCGCCGAGACGGCCATTTCACATTGAGGTAAAGCATTCCATGTCAGTTGCATCCGGATACGTCCACATCTCTGTCCGTAACGCCGCCAAGGCAGGCCAGCCCTCCGGCCTCCGTCCCGGCTTCGGACCCCGCCCGGCGCTCGCTCCCTCCGCATCCGGAAGCAGCTTCCCCGGTCAGGGTTTCGCCCCGCAGGGATACAACCCGAACTCCTACGGCCAGCTGCGTGCAGTGCATCCCGCTGAGCCCGCCCCCGTCACTGCCCCTACCCCTGTTCTGGCAGGGCCAAACGCCGTCCGGCCGGTAGCCAACGAAAACGTTGCCCGCGGGTTTGTCCTTTACATGGGCATCGATGAGGAAACCGCGGCCGCCGCCGGCACCTCCATCGCCAAGCTCGCGCAGGACATCCGTGCCTACGCCCAGTCCCTGGTGTCGGGGGCCGAGAGCTACGCAGCCGTGGCAGTAGCCCCAGCCGGCACCCCCGGTTCCGCGCTCGACGTCGTCCGCTCCACTTTCGGCGACCCCACCGTCAATTCCCGCCAGCGCACCGAGGCACCCCGCCCCGCCCAGCAGCAGGAACCGCGCCCTTCCGGGGTCCTCATCGACCTTGCCCGCCGCGAAGTCCACCTCGACGGTGAGTCACTCAACCTCACCTTCAAGGAATTCGAGCTCCTCAACTACCTCGTCGAGAACGGCACCCGCACCGTGGGCCGCGACGAACTGCTCGAAGGACTGTGGCGCAACGCCGAAGAAGTGCCCAACGAGCGCACCATCGACGTCCACATCCGCCGCCTCCGCTCCAAGCTGGGCCGCCTGGCCAACACCGTCCGCACCGTCCGCGGCCAGGGCTACCGGTTCTACGAGCACCCGGAGGTTGTTGTCTGGGCCGCTCCGGAGTACTCGATCTAAGTCTCTGGCGCACGAAGGCGACCTGTTCCCGTGGAGCTGGCCGCCTTCGCTTTCGCGAGGCATCCTTCGGCGCCTGCGCTCGTGCCGCCCCACCGCCTCCCTCGCCTCGCAAGCTCGGCCAGGGAACCCGGGCGGCGTGGGCCCAGCAACAACGGCGCTCTCAGGATGCCTCGCTGCGCTACGGCGACCTCCTCGCCTAAATGCCCCTTTGGCATCCCCAGCCCTCTCCAAGCACTGTGCCTCCGCGGCTGCTTGGTCCTTGCGTCACTGTGGGCTTGCTTTGGGAGCCTTGTCCATAGCTGCCCCCTGATTTCTCGGGTCTTGTGTCGTTGGCTGGTCATGAAAACGTGCTCCGCGTGACGTCGTCTCTGCCCGCTCGGCGGTGTCTCGCGCTGCTCCGTGGGCGCACTCGCTGGCGCTAGGCTTGGGCCATGAGTTCGCACCATGTTCGACGCCTTGTGATCATGCGCCACGCCAAGGCCGATTGGCCGGGTGGGGTGGCCGACCACGAGCGGCCCCTCGAGGAGCGCGGACATCGGGAAGCTCCGCTGGCCGGCCGGTGGCTGCTCAAGCACAACATCGTCCCGGACTTCATCCTGTGCTCCAGTGCCCTGCGGACCCGGCAAACCTGCACTTGGGTCTGCTCCGAACTCGGCGACAAGGCCCCCACCCCGAAGCTCGAGGACGGTCTGTATGCGGCGTCGGCCCTCCGGATGCTCACCGTGGTCAATCATGTTCCGGATACCGTAACCACGCTGATGCTGATCGCGCACCTTCCGGGCGTACAGGACCTGGCGATGCACCTTGCCTCACGCGATTCCGACCACGACGCCTACATGGACGCCGCCACCCGCTATCCCACCAACGCGTTGACGGTCCTGGAAACTGAAAAGCCGTGGGCGGAGCTCGACGGGCAGGACGCCCGGATTACCAGGTTCACGGTTCCCCGGGCGCATTAGCGGCAACCCCGCTGCCAGCGATCTCGCGCAGGAGTCCGGCCACATGCCTGATCCCCGGGCTGGCCGTCATGGTCCTGCGGTGGACCAGTCCCACCTGGCGGGCCTGGACCGGGTTTGCCACGGGAACAGCTGCAACCCCTGCCGGCAGCGCGGGCCGGCCCAGCCGCGGGACGAGTGCAACCACCACGCCCTGTTCCACCAAGGCGACGTGCGTCGCGAAATCGGGATCGTAGATCCGGATGTCCGGCACGCGTCCCAGGTCGGCGAAAATCCGGAGCAGGGCTTCGTTGCAGATCGCTCCGCCCGGGGTGCTGATCCACCGCTCGTCCACCAGTTCGGCCGGCTCAACCTCCGGCCGCTGTGCCAATGGGTGGCTGCGGTGAACCAGGAGATCGGCGACATCCTCACACAGCCATTCCAGCGTCAGGTGTTCAGGTATTACCAGCGGCACGGAGTTCCAGTTGTGCACCAGGCCCAGGTCCGCTTCCCCGTTCGCTACGCGCGCCACGGCCTCGCGCGGATCCTCCGCCAGGACAGCAACGCTCAGCGCCGTGCCGGACTGCTGCAGTCGCGCCAGCAAGGGGCCCACCAGCCCGCGACAGGCGGTGGAAAACGACACAATCTTCAGGCTGCCGCTGGGCTTTGCCGGGTCCGCCAGCAGGGTGGACTGCAGCTCCTCAAATTCGGCCAGGATACGCCGTCCGTACGACGCCAATGCGAGTCCCCGCTCCGTGAGCAGCACACCGCGGCCGCGGCGCTCCAGGACAGCGAAGCCCGCTTCCTTCTCCAGCTTTTTCACCTGCTGGGACACGGCGGAGGGACTGAACCCCATGGCTTCGGCTGCGGCGATGACGGATCCATGCTGCTCAATGCCTGCCAGGGCCCGCAGCGAGGCGATGTCGATCATGAAGCAAAGTTACATGGTCAGACGCACAAATCGGCGCTGGTGCTTCATCCGATGCTCTGCGACAGTGGAAGCGTGAATCTGCGCGACTCGCTCCTTGCCCTCCTTGTCGCCGTGCTGTGGGGCCTGAATTTCGTTGCCATCGACATCGGGCTGCACGCGGGCGGACAGAACTTCCCGCCGTTGCTGTTCGTTGCCATGCGCTTCGTCCTGGTGGTTGTCCCGTGGATCTTCTTCGTCAGGAAGCCGGACGTGAGCTGGAAGGCCATCATCGGCGTCGGACTCTTCATGAGCGCCGGCCAGTTTGGCCTCCTCTATCTGGCCATGGCCCTGGGGATGCCCGCCGGACTCGCGTCCCTTGTCCTGCAGGCGCAGGTGCTGCTGACCGTTCTCCTCGCTGCTGCCTTCCTGGGCGAGCGGCCCAATAAGCGGCAGCTGGCGGGTGTGGCAATGGGCGTCGCCGGACTCGCGCTCGTGGCGGTGGGCCGCAGTGCCGTGGCTCCGCTGCTGCCGCTGGTCATCGTCCTGGCGGCAGCCTTGTCTTGGGCGGCAGGGAATGTCATCGCCCGGAGGGCCAAAGCAGCCTCGGGGCTGGGGCTGGTGGTCTGGTCCGGCGCCGTGGTTCCACTGCCGCTGGGAGCGCTGTCCGTGCTGGTGGACGGGCCGGACACTGTGTGGCAGTCACTGTCCAACCTCCAGGCGCCGACCATGATCAGCGCGCTTTACACTGCGGTTTTCGCATCACTGGTGGGCTACGGAATCTGGAACCGGCTCCTTGCCAGCCACCCGTCGTCGGCCGTTGTTCCGTTCACCCTGCTGGTCCCGGTGGTGGGCATGAGCGCAGCTTGGCTGGTCCTTGCCGAGGTACCGTCACCAACGGAAGTGGCAGGCGGCCTGCTCCTGCTCGGTGGCGTGGCGACGGCGGTACTGACCAGTCAAGGCCGTCGGCGTCAGCGGCGGGACGCGGAGCCGCTGCCGGACCTGGGTGCCGGCTTGGCGGCAGGAGAAGCGGACGACGGCGGGCGCTTGGCTGCCGCAGCCGGGCCACCGGCCGGGGCGCGGGAGCCAGACATCCGCTGAACGGGGGACGTCTGGCCACCGGGTGTCCGGCCACCACCCCGTGATGGGGATGCCTGCGGGCTATGCGTCGCAGCCGGGACAGTCCGCTGTGATGTGGCGCGCTGTGCCGCCGGCCGTGGTGCTGGCCTGCGGGCCGCCGTCGCCCGCTTCTTCCCCGGCCACAACGCACCCAGGAAGAGGATTCCGAAGGTGGCCACGAAGGCACCTGCGGCGCCCAGGAAGTAGTTATCGGGGTCGCGGGTGGGGAGCGGGGTGCCAAGGAAGGAGCGCTGGCCGTCGAACGCCAGCTCCCAGGTGCTCAGGAACGCGAGGGAAAAGCCGAGGGCGAGGGCCGTCCCGGCGCCGGCGGCCAGCAGGGCAAAGCGGCGCCGCCGGACCAGGATTTCGGCAAGAGCGGCAAGGTAGGCCAGCGCCAGGACGCCCAGGAACGCGACGAACACCGGCTCGGCGAGGGTCATCGCAGTGAGCACCAGCAGCCCCGCAGCGACGACGCCGCAGATCACCGCAAATTTCCCGCTCTTCCCCGTATGGCGCATGTGCTCCATCATCCCCGAGGAGCAGCGCCGCTCAGGACGTAGCCGCGCATGATGGCCATGATTGCTGCAACACTTTGGTCACGGGTGCGCTCGGGGTTGTAGGTCTGCCGGTCCAGGCCCACCACAAAGCAGGCACCGAAGATGGCGGTTTCCAGGCTGCCCCGGGGCACCGATTCGTCCACCTGGTAAGTCCTCGCCACCTTTTCCACGGCCTGCCCGATGACTTCCAGGAGCTCCGCGCGCAGGACGGAAAACGTGCCCTGCCACTCGCTGGGTATCCGCCAGTTTTCACTCACCCAGAGACGGGCGAAGGAAGGGTATTCCGCCATGAAATCCATGGCCTGCCCGATCATCGCCTCCATGGCCAGCAGCGGGTCGCGGCCGGTTCCCCCGCCGTCGGCCGCGTCAAGCAGCCGGGCCTTCAGGATGTCCACACCGTACCGCAGCAGCTGCGCGATCAACTCCGACTTGCTGCCGAAGTTGTAGTAGACGGTGCCCTTGGAGACTCCGGCAGCCGCGGCGATCTCATCGACCGTGACGTTGGCCGCCCCGCGCTCGCCGATCAGCTCCATGGAAGCGTCAAAGAGTTTCTGGCGGGTGGCGTTGGTCCGTGCCGGCCGGAGGCCTTTGGCAGCGTCGGCGGGTTCGGTGGTCATACGGCGATCTCCGGTTTCAGCGTCTTGAGCGTCCAGTACTTGTTCTTGCGCACCGCGAGCGTGGACAGGGCCGCCCCCAGCAGGGTGTAGCCCAACAGGCCCGCCAGGGTGGGAAGGATCATGGACAGGTCTCCACCGTAGATCAGGTGGCGCATTCCGGTCACCACGTACCCCATGGGCAGGACCTGGTGCACCACATGCAGCGGCTGCGGCGTTGTCTGCCAGGGGAACGTGCCGCCGGATGACACGAGCTGCAAAACCAGCAGGATCAGGACCACCAGTTTGCCCGGCGAGCCCAGCAGGGCCACGACGCCCTGGATGAGCGCACTGAACGCCATGGCTGCGGCCAGCATGAACAGCCACATCAACACCGGGTGGGCGGGGTTCAGGCCCAGCGCCACATCCACCACCAAGGTCAGCAGGGAGGCCTGCACCACCGAGACCAGGAGGAAGGGCAGCCAGCCACCCAGGGCGATCTTCCACGACGGTGCGTTGGAGGCCAATGCCCGCTGCGTGACGGGGCGCATGGCCTGGACCAGCATGAAGATTCCAATCCACATGGCCAGCGTGAGGAAGAACGGTGCCAATCCGGCGCCATAGGACCCGGCCTTGGCCTGCGAGACGTTGCTGACGGCCACAGGATCGGCCATCACCTGGGACAGGTTGTTCTTCTGGGCATCGTCAGGATTCGGGACCTGCCCGGCGCCCTTCCCGATCTCGTCTGCCAGGGTCCTTGAGCCGGTGGCTGCCTGGGTGGCGCCGTCGGAAACCTGGGCGGCTCCGCCGTCGACCTTCCGGGCCCCGTCAGCCAGCTGGGCTGAACCGTCGACGGCGGTTTGCTCACCTGCCGCCAACGCGCCGGCACCGGCGTGCAGCTGGTCAGCCCCTGCCGAGGCCTGGGCAATAGCGTCCTTCAGCGCCGGCATCCCGGCCGCCAGCCGCGCTGCGCCCACACTGACCGCTTCGGAGCCGTCGGCCAGCTGCTGGACCTGGGCGGCATCCGTCTGGATCTTGCTCTTGGCCGTTGCCACGGGGCTGGACGCTGCCGCGGCGTCGAAGTCGGCCAGGACCTTATCCGCCTGGTCCTGGGTGAGGACGCCCGAGGCGACCAGCCTGCTGTTGGAGTCCATCACCCGCGAGCGCAGGCCCTGGTCCGCCGCGTCCAGCTGGGCGGCCACGTCCTGGACCTTGGCGTTCAGTTGTGCGTTTCCGGCGGCGATCTGGGCTGCGCCCGAAGCGAGCGCCTGGGTGTCCCTGGGCAGGGTGGCTGTCTTGTCCTTGAGGACTGCCAGGCCGCTGCTGAGCTGCCCTGCGCCGTCGGCCAGCTGGTTGGCGCCGTCCCGCAGCTTCAGCTGGCCGGCGTACAGCTGGTCGGCACCGCTGCTCAGGGCCGAGGTCCCTTCGTGGAGGGTGACGGTTCCGTCCCTGAGGGTGGCGACGCCGTCGGCAAGTTGGGAGGCGCCGTCGGCGGCCTGGAGCATCTTGGAGTGGATGGTGCCGAGACCGGTGAGCAATTGGTTGGCGGTTTCCTCACCCACTTCCTTGGCCACCGTGGAGTGCACGGCGGTGGTGAGCTTGTCCACGATAGTGCTCAGGAGGTAGTTGTTCGCATCGTTGGTGGTGACGTTCAACATCGCCTGGCTGGCGGAGTCGAAGCTGCCCGGGGAAACCAGGTTGGCCGAAAAGTCCTTGGGGATTCGAAGCGCAAAGGCGTACTGGCCGCTCCTGACGCCTGCATCGGCCTCTGCCGGGCTGTCCACCGGAATCCAGTGGAACACGTTGCCTTCCACCAGGCTGTCCGCCACTTTAGTCCCGGCCTCCAGCCGGGTTCCATCCGCCGCGGTTGCCCCGGAGTCCTCCACCACCAGGGCAGCATCCAGGTTGTTGAGGTGCCCGTAGGGATCCCAGTTCGCGTAGAGGTAGACCGCGCCGTAGAGCAGCGGGACCATGGTCAACGCCAGGATGGTCAGCTTGGGCAGCAGCCCGCCGGTCATGCGCTTGAGTTCGGAGCGGGCCAGCCGCAGGACAGTCACTTGGCAACCTCGGTTTCGAGTGTGGTTTCTGAATTCTCCGGGTCCTGCCCGGCGCTGGCCGCGTGCTTGCCGGCGGGGACAGTGGCATCGACCGCGTGGTCATCCTCGGCAGGGCCCGTCCCGCCGGGAGCGGGACGAGTTGGCTGAAGCTCGTCATTGCCCACCGCGGCAACCGGTCCGTCCCACGACGCCGGGACGGCACTGACTGCCGCCACGACGGCGAGCGGCCGCCCGGCGTCGTACGCCAACTCCTGGAGGCGCGGCAGCCAGGTGAGCCCGTCTGCGCTGTGCCGGTCCGGCGAGTCAACCACCAGCAGGTCTGTGCGGGGGTTGGCCAGGGCAAGCGCGGTCAACAGCTCCAGCCGCCGCCTGGGTTCCAACTGCTCCGTCCAGAGGTCCGCGATGTCCTCGAAGCGGTTGACCTTCAGCCACGGGCCGCTGAGCAGCGCCCCCCGGTAGCGGCGCGGGATCAGGGCAAGGTCCTCGGTCACCAGGTCGCGGACGCTGAGGTGCTCTTCGGGCTCGTTCACGCCGGGGGAGTCCACCAGGGCGGAGACCAGCCGCAGCTGCTTGCTCCGCGGACTGCTGTCCCAGCTGATGTCTCCACCCGTGGCCTTCATCCGGCCGCTGAGCAGCAGGGACAGTGCGGTCCGCTGGTCCTGGCGCTCGCCGGTGACCAGCAGGAGCTCGCCCCGGCGGAGGGTCAGCGAGGTGGGTGGAAGCAGCGGGTCCCGGCGTCCTTTGGCGTGGAGCTGGCGTGCTGAGAGCAAGGATTGCCTTTCGCAGAAGAAGTCTGCATTAAGGCTAACCGAACTGACTGGTCAGTTCAAATAGGGATCAGAGCCCATACTTCTCCAGCAGGCGGAGCCATACCTCGCTGATGGTGGGGTAGGAGGGGACGGCATGCCACAGCCGGTCCAGGGGAACCTCACCCACCACGGCGATGGTGGCTGCATGCAGCAGTTCGGCCACGTCCGGGCCTGCGAAGGTGGCGCCCAGCAGGACCTTGCGGTCTTCATCAACCACAAGCTGCGCCCACCCTTCGTAGTTCTCCGAGTGGAGCGAGGATCCGGCCACCTGGATGGGCAGTTCCACGGAGGATGCGTTGTAGCCGTCCTTCCGGGCGGCCTGCAGCGTGCGTCCAACGCCGGCCAGCTCCGGGTCGGTGAAGACCACGCCGGGCACGGCATGCTGGTTGGCCGTCTGGGCGTAACGCGTCCAGTTGCCGGGGGCGCCCTTGAGGTCCCCTTTGGCACGGGCAACGATGGCGTCGCCGGTGGCGCGTGCCTCGTACTTGCCCTGGTGCGTGAAGAAGTTCTTGCCTGCCGCGTCTCCCACGGCGTAGAGCCAGGGCTCGTCCCCGGGCGTCCCCTGTACCAGGCCTGAAGTGTCCGCCGACAGGGACAGGTGCCCGGATTCATCCGGCTCAAAGCCAAGGCTTTCCAGGCCAAGCCCCTCCAGTGCCGGGTGCCTGCCCGTGGAGACCAGCACCTTCTCGGACGTGACCGTGGATCCGTCGCCCAGGCTCACGGTGATGGTGCCGTCGTCGTTCCCGCTGATCCGCTCCGTGGCCGTGTGAAGGCGCAGTTCGACGCCGTCTGCCCGCAGTCCCGCCGCAACCAGTTTCGACGCCTCCTCCGGGAAACTGCCCAGCAGTCCGCTGCGCGCCACCAGGGTAACGCTTGAGCCCAGCCGGGCGAAGGCCTGGGCCAGTTCGGTCCCGGCCACGCCGCCGCCCAGAACTGTCAGCCGCTCCGGGACCTCACCGGCGGACGTCGCTTCACGGGTGCCCCATACCTGTACATCCTGCAGCCCCTCGATGGGCGGGGTGTTGGGGGTTGAGCCGGTGGCCAGCACCACGGCATGCCGCGCCCGCAGCAGGTGCTGTGTCCCGTCCAGGCCGGCAACCTCCACGGACCTCGGCCCGGTGAGCCACCCGTGGCCACGCACCAGTTCGATGCCGGTGTCCTTGACCCACGAGACCTGGCCGTCATCCTGCCAGTTGGAGGTGAAGTAGTTCCTGCGTTCCAGGACGGCGGCGGTGTCCAGGGTCCGGGTCACCGCTTCCTTGGCGCCGGGGGTAGTCTGCGCGCCGTGCAGTGCGGTCCCGGGGCGAAGCAGTGCCTTCGAAGGCATGCAGGCCCAATAGGAGCATTCACCGCCCACGAGTTCGGCCTCCACGAGCACGGCTGTCAGACCGCCCTGCACCACGCGGTCCGCCACGTTTTCCCCCACGGCGCCTGCGCCGATAACAACAACATCAAATTCGCGCTCAGCGGCCTCGGGCATCATGTGCAAAGCCTAGCGGGGACGATGGCTCCAACGGCACAAAAAAGGTCCACACCGGCGAACCGGTGCGGACCTTGTTGGTGCGCCCAAAGGGATTCGAACCCCTGACCTTCTGTTCCGTAGACAGACGCTCTATCCAGCTGAGCTATGGGCGCATTCCGTGTTCCGGGAGAAGAACCGCTCTCCCTGAACCTCGAATTACTTTACGCGAGCCGTGGCCTGATGCCAAATCAAAGCGGCTGTAATCTCCACAACTAGACCGGTATAGGTGACCTTTCTCACTTAATTCCCGTTTTCGCCGCAACAATTCCTTGATTTTCCGCGGAATCCGCGGTTCGTGACTGGAGATGTCAGTCAAGCTCCCCGAAAACTCCACTGGTCCGGACCATAGCATTTAGCTCACACCGATGAACCCGAGGAAGGGAACTGCAATGGGCGATCTGGCGCAGAAGCCGCTGCTTGAGAAAGCACCCACCACACATGCCGGCCTGCTGGCATGGGTCGAAGAGGTTGCTGAGCTTACGCAGCCGGACCGCATCTACTGGGTTGACGGGTCCGAAGAGGAAAACACCCGTCTCACCGACGAGCTCGTTGCTGCCGGAACGCTGACCCGGCTCAACCAGGATCTGTTCCCGAACTCCTTCGCCGCGTTCTCGGATCCCGCTGACGTTGCCCGCGTCGAGGAACAGACCTTCATCTGCTCGGAAAACAAGCGCGATGCCGGCTTCACCAATAACTGGATGGACCCCCGCGAGATGAAGGACAAGCTGCGCGGGCTCTTCGCCGGCTCCATGCGCGGCCGCACCATGTACGTCATCCCGTTCGTCATGGGCCACCTCGACGCCGAGGACCCCAAGTTCGGTGTGGAAATCACGGACAGCGCCTACGTTGTTGCCTCCATGCGCATCATGGCCAATATCGGTACCGCCGTTCTGGACAAGATCACCGAGACCAACGCGTCCTTCGTTCCGGCCCTGCACTCCCTGGGCGCACCCCTCGAGCGCGGCCAGGACGATGTGGCATGGCCGTGCAACCCGGACAAGTGGATCGTCCACTTCCCCGAAGAGCGCTCCATCTGGTCCTTTGGCTCCGGCTACGGCGGCAACGCGCTGCTCGGCAAGAAGTGCTACGCCCTGCGCATCGCCTCGGTCATGGCCCGCGACGAAGGCTGGCTGGCCGAGCACATGCTCATCCTCAAGCTGACCTCGCCGGAAAAGAAGAACTACTACGTTTCCGCCGCCTTCCCCTCCGCCTGCGGCAAGACCAACCTCGCGCTGCTCGATCCCGCCATCGAAGGATGGGAAGTGGAGACGCTCGGCGACGACATCACCTGGATGCGGATCGGCAAGGAAGGCGAACTCCGCGCCACAAACCCTGAGGCCGGCCTCTTCGGCGTCGCGCCAGGCACCGGCTGGGGCACCAACCCCAACGCCATGCGCGCCATCGCCAAGGGCCACAGCATCTTCACCAACGTTGCCCTCACCGACGACGGCGGCGTCTGGTGGGAGGGAATGACGGACGAGGTTCCGGCCCACCTGACCGACTGGCAGGGCAACTCCTGGACTCCGGACTCGGACAAGCCCGCGGCGCACCCGAACTCCCGTTTCTGCACACCGATCGCACAGATCGACATGCTGGCCGAGGAATACTACAGCCCGGAGGGTGTGGAACTTTCGGCCATCCTCTTCGGCGGCCGTCGCAAGACCACCGTTCCCCTGGTGACCCAGGCACGCAGCTGGACCAACGGCATCTTCATGGGTTCGACCCTGTCCTCCGAGACCACTGCCGCGGCCGCCGGACAGGTTGGCGTGCTCCGCCGCGATCCCATGGCCATGCTGCCGTTCATCGGTTACGACGCCGGCGACTACCTGAAGCACTGGATCAGCGTTTCCGGCAAGGCCAACCCGGAGCGGCTGCCGCACATCTTCCTGGTGAACTGGTTCCGCCGCACGGCTGACGGCGGCTTCGCCTGGCCCGGCTTCGGCGACAACGCCCGCGTCCTCAAATGGGCCATCGAGCGGATCGAGGGCAAGGCGGACGCCGTCGAGACCCCCATCGGATACGTCCCCGCCGGGCACGCGCTGGACGTCACCGGCCTGGACCTGACCCACGCCCACGTTGAAGACGCCGTCCGCGTCGACCGCGAAGAGTGGGACGCGGAACTCGCCTCCATCGAGGAGTGGTACGCCAAGTTCGGCGACTCGCTGCCGGATGCCCTGCGCTCCGAGCTCGATTCCCTGAAGGACCGGATGGCGGACCACAGCTAGCCAGCTGGGTTCAACCAGACGTAACGACGGCGGCCCCGCACCTTTTCGGAAAAGGTGCGGGGCCGCCGTCGTAATAACAAGGCTCGGCGTCGGCCACTCAGCGCGTCAGCTGGCGAGCCAGATGTCCGGGCCGAAGACCTCGTAGTGGATTTGGGTGGCCGGGATGCCGGCGTTGATGGCTTCGTTGCGGATGTTCTTCATGAACGGCAGCGGGCCGCACAGGTACAGGGAAGCGTTGGCGGGAAGGTCCACTTCGCGGAGGGACATGAATCCTTCCTTGGCACCGTCAACAGGCTTCTCCAGCCAGAGCTGCAGTTCGGCACCGTCCAGGCGATCGACGTCGTCCGTCATCTGGCTGCGCAGGGCCCAGCTGTCCGGGGTGCTCTCGGCGTGGAGTACCAGGACCTGGCGGTCGGAGCCGGACTCGGCGAGGGAGCGGAGGATGGAGGCGGTGGGGGTGCAGCCGATGCCGGCGGAGGCCAGGACCACGGGGCCGTCGCCCTCCTTGAGCGTGATCTCGCCGTAGGGGTTGGAGATCTCGACGACGTCGCCCACCTGGACGCTGTTGTGCAGCACGGGGGAAACCTCGCCGCCGTCGTCCAGCTTGGTGGTGAAAGTGCGGCTGGTGCCGGCGTCGCCGGAAAGGGAGTACTGGCGGACCTGGCGCAGGCCGTCCGCAACGGCCACCTTGACGCTGATGTACTGGCCGGGAAGGGCCGGGGTGACGGGGGTGTCATCCGCGGGCTCCAGGGTGAAGGTCATGGACCCGGTTCCCGCCGGGGTCTTGGCCGCCACGCGCCACGGCATCCACATCCTGTCATTGGCCTGGGCGGCGTAAAGGCCTTTCTCGAGCTTGATCAGTGCATCCGCCATCAGCCAGTACACCTCGGTCCAGGCTTCGGCGATCTCGGGTGTGATGACCTCGGCCAGGTCCTCGGCGATGGCGCCGAACAGGTGCTCGTAGACCACCTGGTACTGCGGCTCGGTGATGCCCAGGGAGGCGTGGCGGTGGGCGATGCGGGAAAGGACCGTCTCCGGCAGGGTGCCCGGGTTGTTGACCAAGTGGGTGGCGAAGGCGGCAATGCTCCCGGCCAGGGCCTGCTGCTGGTTGCCGGAGCGCTGGTTGGAGCGGCTGAACAAGCCATCCATCAGTTCGGGGTGCGCCGCGAAAAGGCGGGCGTAGAAGTTGGGGGTGATGGATCCGATCCGGGAACCGACAAGCGGCAGGGTGGCCTCAATAACGGGGCGGGACTTGTCCGACAGCATCTGAACTCCTGAGGTTATGGCCGGGGCCTTCGTCCGGCCGGAGGAAAACTCATATTTGAAATACGAGTATTTCTGCCTCAGTTCTACACCTTGTAGAAGTTTGAAATCAAACCGGGAGCGGGCACCCGGATAAGGCAGCTAAAGCCCGGGCCGGAGGCCGATCATCTGGAACACCGGCGCCATCTGCCGGGCCTGGGGGAGTTCCCCGATCACCACGGAATCGAGCTCGGCATAGAAGGCCTCGCGGGCGCGGGCCAGGGCGCCCCTGAGTCTGCACTCGTTGATCAGGGGGCAGTTGCCGCCGGGTGCCACGCAGTCGGCGGGATCGGTGCGGGTGTCGAGTTGCCGCAGGATCTGGCCCACCGTGGCCACCCGGCCTGCATGGCTGAGCCGTGAACCCCCGGAGCGGCCGCGGACAACCTCTATGAGGCCCATGCTTCGCAGCTTGGCCATGGCCTTGCTCACGTGGTTGTAGGGCGTGCCCACCGAATCCGCGATGCTTTGGGTGGTCAGCAGCGTGCCGTCCGGAACGGCTGCGAGCACCATGAGTGCGCGCAGGCTGACGTCAGCGAAGGCATTGATTTTCATGGCTGCAGATCCGGTCTAGTCCACCCAGATAGTGGGTTCGCTGGCATCCGCGCCCAGCTCGCCGAATTGCCAGGTCTGGGTGGTTGCATTGGGAGAGTACGGCAGCACGGCTGCGAACAGGGAACCGTCCCTGTGTTCAGCGGCGACGTGGATGGCGTCCGAATCCTCCTCCATCAGGAGAATGTCGCAGACCACGGCGG
The DNA here is from genome assembly GCF_030816725.1 of Pseudarthrobacter defluvii. Taxonomy (NCBI): domain Bacteria; kingdom Bacillati; phylum Actinomycetota; class Actinomycetes; order Micrococcales; family Micrococcaceae; genus Pseudarthrobacter; species Pseudarthrobacter defluvii. The sequence continues at coordinate 3,613,957 of NZ_JAUSYG010000001.1, read as the reverse complement.
CGGCGCGGAAGTCGTCGCGGTTCTGCCGCAGGAGTGCCTGCAGGTCCGCGATCATGGCGTCGGCGTCAAAGTCCCCGTCGCTGCCTTCCGTGGCATCCGCGGGGGAGACGGCAACCAGCCGCACCTCGCCGTCGTTCTGGACTGTCAACGCGAAAGGCAGGAAGCCGCCATTGCGCTGGAGCTGCTCCTGGGCCGCGCTGACGCCCGTGCCCAGGAGGTTTTCCAAGTCAGTTGCCGTGGCCTCGGAGACGGAATCGCGCCAGCTTTCCTGGCCGCTGGTTCCGTCCGCTGCCTGCCCGGTCTGTTCAGTCATCCGGTCCTAGGCCCGCACCAGGGACAGGACGCGGTCGCGGACGCGTTCCATGGTGGCCCGGTCCGTGGCCTCGGCGTTGAGCCGCAGGAAAGGCTCCGTGTTGGACGGGCGGAGGTTGAACCAGTAGCTGCCGTCGTTGGCCGTGAAGGTGCTGCCGTCCAGGCTGTCGATGGTGAGGTCCTCGTCCGCGAAGGCCTGCCGGACCCGCTCCACTGCTGCGGGCTTGTCCTCGACCTCGGAATTGATCTCGCCGGAACTGACGTAGGGCTCATATTCGCGCGCCAGCTCGGAGAGCGGGCCGTCCTGCTCGCCGAGGGCGGCCAGGACATGCATGGCGGCCAGCATGCCGGTGTCCGCGTTCCAGAAGTCGCGGAAGTAGAAGTGCGCGGAGTGCTCGCCGCCAAATACGGCGCCTTCCTTGGCCATGACTGCCTTGATGAAGGAGTGGCCAACGCGCGTGCGGACGGCGCGTCCGCCGTCGTGCTCCACCAGTTCGGCGACGGCGCGCGAGGTGAGCAGGTTGTGGATGATGGTGGGGCTATCCTCACCCTGGGCCCTGGCCCGGGCAATTTCGCGGCGGGCCACCATGCCGGTAATGGCCGACGGCGACACGGCCTCGCCCTTTTCGTCGATGACGAAGCAGCGGTCGGCGTCGCCGTCGAACGCCAGGCCGATGTCCGCACCATGTTCGATGACAGCAGCCTGCAGGTCGCGAAGGTTTTCCGGCTCCAGCGGGTTGGCCGGGTGGTTGGGGAATGAGCCGTCCAGTTCGAAGTAGAGCGGAACGATGTCGAAGGGCAGCTTGGGGAGCAGTGCGTCTCCCAGGACGGCGGGAGTGGTCAGCCCGGCCATGCCGTTGCCGGCGTCCACCACCACCTTCAGCGGGCGGGATGCGGAAAGGTCAACGAGCTTGCGGAGGTACTCGGAGTAGTCCTTGAGTACGTCGCGGACGCTGATGAGGCCCTTGGTCCCGGAAGCGGGAATGGAGCCGGCGTTCAGGTACTGCTCGGCGAGGGCCTGGATGTCCTTGAGGCCGGTTTCCGAGGAGATGGGCACGGCGCCTGCCTTGGCCATCTTGATCCCGTTGTACTCGGCGGGGTTGTGGCTGGCGGTGAAGGTGGCACCGGCACGGTTGAGGAAACCGCAGGCGAAATACAGCTCATCCGTGGAGATCAGGTCCAGCAGCTCGACGTTGGCGCCGCGCGCTGCCGCTCCATTGGCGAAGGCCTTGGTGAACTCGGGGGATGAGGGGCGCATGTCCCCGCCCACCACGATGGTCTGGCCCTCAAGCTGCAGGACGTCCACGAACGCTGCCCCCACGGCTTCGACGATTTCGGCGGTGATCGACTCGCCGACAATCCCGCGGACGTCGTAGGCCTTGAAGGATGCCGAGAGATCAAATGTCGTTGTCTGTTCGCTAGTCACGGGCTTTATCTTACGTGTGCGGCGCAGGTGGCCAAGGGGCTTTGGGAGAACTTGAGTAACAGCCGCTGCTTTGGAGCAGGGATTCGGCCTGGTTTCCACATACCGGCCCTGGTGCGGCGCGGGGTGTCGGAGGGTGCTGGGATACTGAATCAATGGCCGATAACCAGTACGCTTCCACAGTTTCCGTTACCGCAGTTGCAGATACATCAGGTCCGGACGCGCCGGGAACCTCCACCCACCACGAGGCGCTTGAGGTTCTCCGCGGGCTGGTGGGCAACCAGGGCGCCGTCTTCCACGACGGCCAGTTTGAAGCCATTGACGCATTGGTCGACGGCGGGCGGCGGGCCCTGGTGGTCCAGCGCACCGGCTGGGGCAAGTCCGCCGTGTACTTCGTCGCATCCCTGCTGCTGCGGCGCCGCGGAGCCGGACCCACCCTGATCGTCTCGCCGCTGCTCGCCCTGATGCGTGACCAGGTGGCTGCCGCCGCCCGGGCCGGGGTACGTGCCGTGGCCATCAACTCTGCCAACCAGCTGGAGTGGGACACCGTCCGTGAGCAATTGGCCGCCGATGAGGTGGATGTCCTCCTGGTCTCCCCGGAACGGCTGACCAATCCTGCCTTCCGGGAGACCCAGCTGCCCGAACTCCTCCGCCGGACCGGGCTGCTGGTCATCGACGAAGCACACTGCATTTCAGACTGGGGCCACGACTTCCGCCCCGACTACCGCCGCATCGCCGACCTCATCACCCGGCTCCCGGACTCCGTTCCGGTCCTGGCCACCACCGCCACGGCCAACTCGCGGGTGGTGCACGATATCGAAGAACAGCTCGGCGCGGGGGTCCTGACCATCCGCGGTTCCCTGGGCCGTGACTCGCTGCGCCTGGGAGTCCTGGCGCTGCCGGATTCCAAAGCGCGCCTGGGATGGTTGCTGACCCACCTGGCAGACCTCCCCGGCAGCGGCATCATCTACACGCTGACCGTTTCCGCGGCGGAGGATACCGCCCGGCTGCTGTCCGAAGCAGGACACAATGTGCTCGCCTACACGGGGCGCACCGATCCGGCGGACCGGGAGCGGGCAGAGCAGCTGCTGAAGGACAACCAGGTCAAGGCGCTGGTGGCCACGTCCGCCCTGGGGATGGGCTTCGACAAGCCCGATCTAGGTTTCGTGGTGCACCTGGGTGCGCCGTCATCGCCAGTGGCGTACTACCAGCAGGTGGGCCGTGCAGGCCGTGGTGCCGCCAACGCCGACGTCCTGCTGCTGCCCGGGGCCGAGGACCGGGAAATCTGGCAGTACTTCGCCACCGCGTCCATGCCCTCCGAGGAAAAGGCGGCCGCCGTGCTGACGGCGCTGGCCGAAGCCGGTTCAGCCCTGTCAACGGTGGCGCTGGAAGCCCGGGTGGACCTTCGCCGCACGCCGCTGGAGCTGCTGCTCAAGGTCCTGTCAGTGGACGGCGCCGTGGAGCGGGTCGGCGGGGGCTGGCGCTCCACCGGCCAGCCGTGGGTTTACGACGCGGAACGCTACCGCCGCATTGCCGAAGCACGCGTGGACGAGCAGGACTCCATGGTGATCTACCAGGACACCGCGGGCTGCCGGATGGAATACATCACCTCGGTCCTGGACGACGAAACAGCCCGTCCCTGCGGCCGGTGCGACAACTGTGCCGGCCGGTGGTTCCCCGCGGATGTGGCGGCGGATGCCACGGCAGCGGCCGGCCAGACGCTGAGCCGGGCAGGAGGCGTCCTGGAACCGCGGCTTCAGTGGCCCAGCGGCATGGACCGGTTGGGGGTGCCGGTGAAAGGCAAACTCAAGCCGGGCGAAGGACTCTCGGAGGGGCGCGTCCTGGCCCGGTTGACCGATCTGGGGTGGGGCGGTGCGCTGCGGGAGCTGTTTGCTGCCGGCGCCGGGGACCGGCCGGTGGACCCGGCGATGCTGCAGGCATGTGTGCAGGTCCTGCGCGAATGGGGAACCGGCGATGGCCGGAACCCGGGATGGAGCGGTGCGGGCAGGCCGGCCGCCATCGTTGGTGTTCCGTCCCGCAGCAAGCCGCAGTTGGTGGGGTCACTGGCCCGGGGCATCTCCGAGATCGGGCGCATCCCCTACCTCGGCGAGCTGCAGCTGGCGCACGGCGGCCCTACCGGCGGCCGCGGAGGCAACAGCGCCTACCGGCTGGCGGGGGTATGGGACCGGCTGGTGGTGGGGCCGGAGCTCCAGGCTGCCCTGCAGCCGGTCCAAGGCCAGAGCGTGATGCTGATCGATGACCTTGCGGACAGCCGGTGGACCGTCACCGTTGCGGGGCGTGCCCTTCGGCAGGCCGGGGCGGGAGCGGTGCTGCCCCTGGTTCTGGCTCAGGCCGGCTGACTGCTGCCCCGGCATGCCGGGACAGCAGCAGGCTGTCTGCGGTGCTGGCGAGCATCAGGACGGCCATGGCCAGGAACGCGCCACGGAAGGGCGCGGCGGGATCCTGGGGGACCAGGGCCGGCCCGTGGAAAGTCCTGATCAGCAGGGCCGCAATCGCGATGCCGGAACCCGTGCCAAGCTGTACCAGCGTGGCGGAAACCGTGTTGGCGGAGGTCAGTTGCGCCGCCGGGATGTCCGCGTACTGCACCGAGGCGTAGGCGGAGAAGCCGATGGAGCGGAAGGCGCCGCTGCACACCAGCAGCACGACGATCAACGCTTCAGGGGTCGCGGGCGTCAGGAAGGCACAGAGGGCGAAGGTGACGGCTGATGCCAGGGAGGCGAACACCAGCATTGCCTTGAAGCCGAACTTCCGGATGAGCGGCGTGGTGGCCGGTTTGATTCCGATGTTGCCGACGAACACCGCCGCCACCATGGCCCCGGCCTGCAGCGGCGACCAGCCGAACCCGGTCTGGAACATCAGTGGCAGCAGGAACGGGACGGAACTGATGGTGACCCGGTAGACGAATCCGCCGGTGGCCATGGCGCGGAATGTCCGGGTGCGGAAGACTTGCAGGTTGAACAGCGGATGGGCGGCGCGGCGCATCCAGAGTACTGCGCCAGCAAGTGCTGCGGCACCAGCCGCGGCGCTGATTCCGGCCCAGGGCAGCTCGGGGTGGCTGCTGGCGAGCTCCAGGCCGGCCACCAGCGCCCCCACTCCGACCGTGGTAAGCACCATCCCGGGCCAGTCCAGCCGCCGTCCGGGATCGCCCGGCGCCACCGGAACCAGCCGCAGGGCGGCGAGGAAGGCGGCAACGCCCAGCGGAAGGTTGACCAGGAAGATCCAGTGCCACGACAAGTAGGTGGTGAGTGCCCCGCCCACCAGCGGCGCAAGGACCGGCGCCAGGAGCCCGGGCCACACCAGGAATGCGGTGGCCCGCAGCAGTTCCGACTTCGGTGTGCCGCGCAGGACCACCAAGGTTCCCACCGGAACCATCATGGCCCCGCCGGCGCCCTGGGCAACCCGGCTCAGGGTCAGCGTGGCAAGGTCCTGGCTGAGCGCGCAGGCCAGCGAAGCAAGGGTGAACACGGCGATGGCAGAACAGAAGATCCGCCTGGCGCCGAACCGTTCAGCCAGCCAGCCGCTGATGGGGATGCCGACGGCCACCGTCAGCAGGTAGGCAGTCATGGTGATGTTGATGTCGGCGGCGGGAATGGCGAAGTCCGCCGCGATGCTGGGGATCGCGGTGGTGAGGACTGTCCCGTCAAGGAATTCCATAAAGAAGGTCGCCGCCACCAGGAGCGCCAGGCGAGGATTCCATCCTGAACGGGTTCCGTCCGGCTGGTGTGGGTTGCTGCGTGCCGCCATGGGCTAATCCTGCCACCGCCGCCACCGCTTTCGCCCTTCACGTCCGTGTATTGGACAGCGTTTTCCGATGTTGATTGCCCAGCCACGCGCATGCCCCGGAGCGTCCTAAGGTTGTTCGCGTTTTCGAAGCTTGAACGCCCGGATCTGCGAAGCAGCCCATGACTGACGGGAGCCCAGGCTGCAGGGGCCGTAGTGCAGGTACTCCCGGAAACGCAAAAGGCCCCGGTCCTGGGACCGGGGCCAAACGCGGAGACGGGGGGATTTGAACCCCCGGTCGAGTTTAACCCCGACCCTTCATTAGCAGTGAAGTCCATTCGGCCGCTCTGGCACGTCTCCAATTGCTATTCCTAGCCCACCAAGGATACGCAGATCCGGGCATGCAGTGCAAAACGGTTCCCGCCCGTGCCCCGGGCCCGGCGCTGCAGCCACGCCCGCCCTATGGAAAACGCTGCTCCTGGCGGACCATGCGGATCTCGGGCAGATCCTCCCAGCCGGCCAGGACGTCCTCGGCCCCGTCGGGTTCAAAGCCGAAACGCCGGTAGAAGCCGATGGCCCGGCTGTTGCCGGCGGCCACCCACAGGCTCGCCGCGCTGGTACCGATGGCCGCTTCCACCAGGCGGCCGCTCAGGCCGAGGCCCTGGTGCGACGCGAGCAGGTACAGCCCCCACAGTTCCAGGTCTCCGGACGACGGCGGCGGGTGCCCTTCCGGGGAACCGGGCGCGGGCAGGCGGCGCGCGCCGGCGAACCCGACCACCGTCCCGCCGTCGCACGCCACCCACGCCTCCGCGGGCTCCGGGCGGTCCAGCAGGTGACGCCACAACCGCAGCCGGTCCGCCGGATCCACGGCAGCCAGGAAGGCATCGGACAGCATGCCCCGGTAGGTCTCCTGCCAGCAGCGGACGTGGACCAGGGCCAGCTGCTCGATGTCCCCGGGGCCGGCTCTCCGGACCGTCAGACCAGAATCCAGGGCGTTCAGCCTGCCAGCGCCTTCCACAGGAAGTGCTGGCTGCGGGCCTGCAGGGCGGCGGCCTGCCGGTTGTCGGATGCGCCGGCGTGCCCGCCTTCCAGTGCCTCGTGGAACCAGACGTTGGGGATGCCCATGGCCAGCATCCGGGCCGCCATCTTGCGTGCCTGGACCGGGCCCACGCGGTCGTCCGAGGTTGCCGTCCAGATGAACGTCTCCGGGTACTCCACGGCATCCTTGAGCAGGTGGTAGGGCGAGAACGTCCTGATGTACTCCCACTGTTCGGGAACGTCCGGGTCCCCGTACTCGGCAATCCACGAATGCCCGGCGGAGAGCCTGGTGTAGCGGCGCATGTCCAGCAGGGGTACCCCGCAGGAGACAGCCCGGAACAGCTCCGGGTAGCGGGTGAGCATGTTCCCCACCAGCAGGCCGCCGTTGGAGCCGCCCACGCAGCCCAGCCGCCGGGGTGAGGTGACGCCGCGCGAGATGAGGTCGCGTGCCACCGCTGCGAAGTCCTCATAGGCGCGGTGCCGGTTTTCCTTCAGCGCGGCGCGGTGCCAGCCCGGACCGTATTCGCCCCCGCCTCGGATGTTCGCCACCACATACACGCCTCCGCGCGTGTGCGGAGCCTTGCCGTCACTGCCATCCGACAAAGTAGTCCGCCGCTCCAGCCACGCCCGGCCCACGGTGCCGCTGTACGCCGGCGTCCGGGAAACCTCAAACCCGCCGTAGCCGGACAACTGGGTGGGGTTCTCCCCGTCCAAAGCCAGACCCCGCGGAGCCACCTGGAAATACGGGACCCGGGTGCCGTCGTCGGACACGGCGAAGTGCTGCTCCACCTCATAGTCCCCGTCCGCAAAGAACGACGGCGAGGTCTTGACCGTTGCGTGCCGGCTCACCACGCCGGACGTCCCGGCGTCGCCGTCCTCCGTCACGCCCCGCTCCAGCGTGCCCCGCATCAGCGTGGTGGGGGTGGTGAAGCCGGTGGCGACGAGCCAGAAGTCGTCCCCTGCCCCGCCGTCGGCCGGCGCCTCGTCCTCGTCGTCCACCGCGTACGCGTTGACGTCGTGCAGCGGCGGGCAGGCATCCAGGGGAGTGGCCGCCCAGCCACCGTCCGCGCTGCCGCTGCCCCGGGAGGGGTCCAGCACCCGGATCTCGGAGGAAACGTCCTTGAGCAGGTTGAGCAGCAGGAAGTTGCGGGTCCAGCTCCAGGACTGCAGCGAGGTATGGCCATCCGGCGTGAACAGGATGATGGGCTGCCGGGTGCCGGCGAGGTAGTCCTCGAAATTGGCCGCGAGCAGCGATCCGGCCCGATAGGTGACCCCATCCAGCACCCAATCCTGCTGCGGGCGGAAGAGCAGCCATTCCCGGTGTGCACTGACGTTGACGTCGGTGGGGACGTCAATCTGCACCCAGGCTTCGTCCCGCAGCACAAAGTTGGCGCGGTTGAAGAAATCGATGTAGTCGACGGCGAAAGTCCGCTCAAAGCCGGGCGTGGAGTCGTGCGCCGCCACGGCCATCATGTGGTCTTCCGGCACCTCGAAAAGGCGCGGAGCTGTTGCCAGCGGTTCCCCGCGCTTGAGGGTCACCGCCGTGCGGGCGTACGAGGACGCCGTCTTGGGCAGCCCCTCCGCGGTGGAGGCCACCAGCAGCGTGCCGGCATCCAGCCAGAAGACGTTGCCCTTCGCCGTCGGCAAATCAAAGCCGCCGGCGGCCGGATCAACAAAGCCGCGTGCCTCGACGTCGTACTCCCGGTAGCGGTTTGCGTCGCCGCCGTCGGGGGAGAGGGCCAGCAGCGCCAGCCGGTAGGGCTCCCCGGCAGCGGGGCGCAGGAACGCCGCGCCGTGGAAGACCCATTCCACTCCTTCGGCGCGGGACAGCTCATCAACATCCAGCAGGACGTCCCATTCCGGGGAATCGGTGCAGTAGCTTTCCCAGGTGGTGCGCCGCCAGAGGCCCCTGGGGTTTTGGCTGTCCTTCCAGAAGTTGTAGTACCAGTCGCCGCGCTTGCTCACCATGGCGATCCTGTCGTTGGAGTCCAGGACCTCCAGGATGCCCGCTTCCAGTTCGGCGTAGCCGTCGTCCTCCAGCAGGTCCTCGGTGCGGGAGTTCTGCTCCTTGACCCAGGCCAGCTGCTCCTCGCCGTAGATGTCCTCCAGCCACACGTTCTCGTCGACGGGTTCCGGTGCAGTTTCCCGCGGGTTGTTGCCGGAAGTGTCCCGGCCGGGACCGGGAACGGACACTTGATCAGCTGCTGTGGTGGTCATGCGCCCCATCCAAACAACATCGCCCAAGGCTGGCAAGTCACACGGCGGACGCGGGCCCCGCGTTCAGCCCGTACGCTGGATTGCGTGGAATTATCGCAGAGCAACCGGGCCGTCATCATCGGCGGCGGCCCCCGCGGCACCAGCGTGCTGGAGCGGATGCTCGCCCACGCAGCGGCCGCCGTCGGGCCAGTGCGGCTGCACATCGACGTGGTGGACCCCTACCCCGCAGGCCCCGGCCGTGTCTGGCAGCCAGGCCAGTCCCGGTTGTTCCTCATGAACACCCAGTCCTTCTATCCCACCCTGATTCCCCAGGATCCGTCGCTGCCCGCACCGGTTGCCGGCACCACGTTCGACCAGTGGCGGGTGAACCAGCGCCGGGACCCGTTGCCGGAGCTCACCGCGGAGGAAACGGCGGAGCTGGCGGTGCTCGAGTCCACTGACTTCCCCAGCCGTGCCCTCTACGGACGGTACCTGCGCAGCACCCTCGAGGAGCTGCTGGGTAAAGCGCCCGACGGCGTTACGGTCCAATTCCACGAAACGTCCGCCCTGTCGGTACGCCCCGTGGGGGACGGAAGGTACGACGTCGGCCTGGCCAGCGGAGTGGACATCCGCGCCAATTCCGTGGTGCTGGCGCTGGGGCACATTCCGTCGCGACTCAACCCGGAACAGCGTGAGCTGCAGGTTTCAGCCACGCAGTTGGGGTTGCAGTACTTCCCTCCTGCCGTGCCCGCTGATGTTGAATGGTCCCGGGTTCCTGCGGGGGAGCCTGTCCTGGTGCGCGGGATGGGCCTGAACTTTTTCGACACCATGGGCCAGCTCACCGAGGGCCGCGGCGGGAAGTTCGTGTCCACGGGCAGCGGGCTCGAGTACGAACCGTCCGGCCAGGAACCCCTGATCATCGCAGCGTCCCGGCGCGGGACGCCTTACCGGGCAAAGGCCGCCCTCACCGGCTATTACGCCTCGTCCGTCACGCTGCGCTACCTCACGGAGGCCGCCCTCGAGCGGCTGGCGAAGGCCGGAATCCGCCCGTCGTTCGACCACGACCTCTGGCCGTTGCTGCACCGCGACGCCCTCTGGGCCTACTACTCAACCCTGGTGCGCTCGCAGCCAGGGGCGGTGCCCGACGCACCGGCGTTCCTGGCAGCGCTGGAGGAAGCCCTGCAGCCGCACGCGCACAGCGCCGTCAAATGGGAAGACAACGTGGAGAGTGTCCTGGCCATCCACGTTGGTCCCCGGCACCGCCTGGACCTGCCCGGACTTGCGGCTCCCCTGGCCGGCCGCTCATTCGCCTCCCGCGCCGAGCACGACGCTGCAGTGGTGGAGTTCCTGCTCGACGACGCACGCCGCTCCGCTTTGGGTGAGGACGATCCGGTGAAGATGGCCATCGCAGCGCTGCACCACGGACGTGCAGTGCTCAAGACGGCAGTGGCCGACGGCGGCATCACCGATGAGTCATGGGTCGCCGGACTGCGTGGCTGGTTCGAATCCTTTGTGGAGGGCTTGGCCAGCGGGCCGCCCGCACTGCGGGCCGAACAGCTCGCCGCACTGGCACGGGCCGGGGTGGTCAGCTTTGTCGGGCCGGACCCCAAGTTCCGGGTGGACCGGAAAGCAGCGGCATTCACCGCGGCTTCGCCCTGGGTTGTGGGGCCGCCGGTGACCGCCCGGACCATGGTGGAGGCACTGGCCCCCGGCAACCGGGTCTCAGCCAATGACTCACCCGTGCTGGCGCAGCTGCTGTCCGACGGGCTGGTGCGCCCCAAACTCATGATGACCCCCGAGGGTGCTCCCGTCGAGTCCACCGGCCTGGATGTAGAGCCCCACCCATACCGCCCGGTTGCCGCGAACGGATCCGTGACGGAAAACCTGTATGTGCTGGGGCTGCAGCTGTCCTCCGCCCAGTGGGGCACCGCCATCGCCGCCGAGGCAGTCCAGGCTGACACCCCCGCGTACCGCAGCGGCCAGCGCACGCTCCGCGACGCCAACGAGATCGCAGCCGCCATCCTCAACCAGGCTTAAATGGCGATGCGCCATCACTTTTGGTCGCTAAACCGGCGGAATAGGAACCAAAAGTGATGGCGCATCGGGGGTTTTAGCCCCGCAGGCAGGCCCGGTAGGCGGCCATGGCCTGGCCGTAGTTCGCCTGGCCCTTAACGTCGGCGGGCCGGGTTGGCTTGACCGGCGGGACACAGACGGGCTGCGCCGGGGTGTCCGCGCCCACCAGTACGGCAACCCGCACCACCGTGCCGGATTCGACGGCGGTGAGCACCAGCGTGCCCGTGCCCTCGGAAGCGCCGGCAGGGACCGCCAGGTCCACCGAAGCCGCGCCCGAGGCTACGGGGACAGTTCCCAGTGGCGTCACTGTTCCGGCCGCATCGGTGAACGAGGCCAGCAGGGCCGTGTTCACCGGGCTGCCCAGCGACGTCAGGTCCAGCTTGGACACCGTCAGGGTGACGGGCTCGCCCGGCTTGACCTCAGCGGCGGTGGTGTTGGTGACAGCCACCGAACGCCGCGCGAAGTCAGGGGACACCGGGCTGCTCTTCTGGAGGAAACCGATCCAGGCATCCCGGTCCACCAGCCCGGAATCCCGGGTATTGGTGCCTTCGGTGAAGACCCGGAAGTTGTCGCCGCCGGTTGCCAGGAAGCTGAACGTGCCCACCCGGTAGGTCTTGGCCGGGTCCAGCAGTTCACCATTGACCCGCACCGAGGTGATGCGGTCACCTGCAGCGCGGGCGGCGTCATAGGTGTAGTTGACGTTCTTTGACAGGCCCAGCTGCAGGTAGGCGCGGCTGGGGACCGTGCCGTCCGGGTTGGTCTGCCACTGCTGCTCCAGCAGCATCTTGAACTGCGCACCCGTCAGGGACGTGGTCCACAGGTTGTTCACGAACGGCAGCACCGCATTCGCCTCGGCGTAGGTAATGGTGCCGTCCGGCGCGTAGTACAGCTCGTTGCGCAGGCCCCCGGCGTTGACGACGCCGATCTCCGCACCGCCGAGCTCGGCTGACTTCAGCGAATCAAGCAGGGAGTCCGCCACCAGGTTGCCCAGGGTGGATTCGCTGCCGCGGTCATCGCGCTTGGCGGTTCCGGTTGCGTCGGTGGTGAATGCCGTGGTGATGTCCTTGGTGACCGAGCCGATGGGCTGGTTGCCAACCACGGCGGCGTCCGCCATGGCTTTTTTGACGATGGCGTCGACGGCGGCAACGCGCGGGTAGGCGGCAACCAGGTCAGCGGCCGGATCCGTGCTGCGCTTGACGTTCCCCGCCTTGTACGCGGTCACCTGCTTGCTGGCGGTATCAACGGTCAGCTGGATCTGGCCCACGTTCTCGCCGTAGTTGCCGGTCTGCACGATGGGCCGGGTCTTGCCCACCATGCCGGGAACGGGTGCGTCCCAGGCGTATTCCTTATGGGTGTGGCCGGTGAAGATGGCATCCACCTCAGGGGACGTTTCGGTGACCAGCTTTGCAAAAGGCCCGCCGGCTGCCACTTCCTGCTCCAAAGTGGCGCCTTCCACCACACCGGAGCCGGCGCCGTCGTGATCCTCGACAATGATCACGTCGGCAAGCTTGTCCGCTGTGATCATGGCGGCCACCCGGTTGATGGCCTCCACGGGGTCGCCGAAGTCGAGATCGGCAATGCCTGCCGGCGTCACCAGGGACGGGACCTCCTGGGTGACGGTGCCGATCACGGCAACCTTGATCCCGTTCAGGTCCAGCACGGTGTACTCCGGAAGTGCCGGCTCGGTGGTGCCCTTCTTGTAGACGTTGGCGCCCAGGTAGGGGAACTTCGCATTCGTGCCGCCGGCGATGACGCGGTCGCGCAGGTCCGCCCAGCCGCCGTCGAACTCGTGGTTGCCCACGGCGGATGCCCTCAGTTCCAAAGCGTTCAGCACATCGATGGTGGGCTGGTCCCTGGCAACCGCCGAGGCGAACAGGGAGGCGCCGATGTTGTCGCCCGCGGACAGGAACGCCGTGGCCCCCGGAGCGGCTGCGGCGCGCAACTTCTCGATGGTGCCCGCGACCTGGACTGTATTGGTGTCGATCCTGCCGTGGAAATCGTTGATGTTCAGGAGGTTCAGGTCAACAGTGGCAGGTGTGGGCGCCAGGTCCAGGCCCACCACCACAGGATCATGGTCGCTGGCGCGGAACTGGTCCGGTGCGTAGTAGTTGGTGACGTTGCTGTTGTAGCGGCTGTACTCCAGCGCCACGGATTCCACCGAGTTGATGTTCCAGATGTCCGCACCCGTGACCACACCGTTGGCGGCCGGGGAAGCGAGGATGTGGTCCAGCGACCCCACCAGGCCGCCGAAAAGGTAGGAGTGCTTGGCTGAGCCGTCGGGGTTGCGCGCCTTGTCGTCCTGGTTGACATACCCCGCGCCTGTGAGGACGTTGATGGGGTCTTCCTTGCCATAGGAGTTGAAGTCACCGATCAGGAACACCTTGTCGGTGCCCTTGGACGCCTGCAGGGAGTTGGCGAAGTCCAGCAGGGACTTTGCCTGGGCCGTGCGGGCGAGGTTTGAGGCGCCCTGGCCCTTGTCCGTATCGTCCGGGGTTGCTGCCGAGCCCTTGGACTTGAAGTGGTTGGCGATGGCAATGAATTCCGTGCCGGCGCCGCCGCCCACCGGCTTGAACACCTGGGCCAGCGGTTTGCGGGCGCTGGCGAAGGCAACGGTGTCGTTATGGATGATGGACTCACCTACGGGTTCGGCAACGGCTTTTTGGTAGATGAACGCGGTGCGGATCATGTCCTCGTCGGCCAGCGGGGGAGCGTTGGCGGGTGTCCGCACGTAGTCCCAGATGCCGGGGGTGGGGACATTGAGTGCCTCCACGAGCTTGGCCAGGGCGTCGTCCCGGTCCTTGCCGAACTGCGCGGAGTTTTCAACCTCCATCAGGGTCACCACGTCGGCGCCGGACTTGGCGATGGCAGAGACGATCTTGTCCTGCTGGCGTTTGAAGTTCTCCGCGTTGGCGGCACCGCGGGCGTCACAGCCGCCACGGACGGTGATCGGGTTGCCGGCGCGGTCCTCGTAGAACGTGCAGCCGGAGAGCATGTCACCGGTGGTGGGGAAGTAGTTCAGGACGTTGAACGAGGCGATCTTGACGTTGCCGCCAACGGCGGCCGGGGCATCCGTCCGGGTGGCCCCGAAGGCGGCCGGCTGGACCGTTGCCTTGTTGGCCTCGGTCAGGTGGGTCAGCGGCTGGAGCTTCCAGGAGTTGTTGGCGTAACCCAGCA